>CAIVQX010000101.1 GCA_903908165.1 uncultured Methylococcaceae bacterium
ATCATAAGTGCACGGGTTTTGTGAGGTGAAGCTTAATTTACATACACTTATTTTAACATTTTTTAGCTATTAATTAATGCTTTCAATAGTTTATTGTTTATGAGTGAACTCTAATTTGTTATGGCTCACATGCGGATTGTTGTTGTAAATCAATTTTAGGTAATTTTTTTATTTATTTTGTCTATTTGTCATTGCGTTGTTCTTAATAAGAGCTATTATTTTATAATATTATAGTTTTTAGGAGTTTATTGTGGGCGAACAATCTTGGATGAGCACAAAAGAAGCAGCGGCTTTGTTGGAGGTAAGTCAACGTACAGTGCAAAATTGGGTTGATAGTGGAAAAATAAAAGCTAACTTAACTATGGGAGGCCATAGGAGATTGAGTCGTGTTGATGTTATAAGACATTTATCAACGATCAGGCCCATTTTATTGCAAGATGATAATAACCCTTCTTTTCCAGAAATTGGTGATAATACTTTATTGAGAGTACTTTTTGTAGAGGATGATTATGCAATTTTAAGGCTTTGTGAGCTGCAATTTGGACAATTCAATATACAGCATAAGCTATATCTGGCTACAAATGCTTATCAAGGCTTAATGATGGTTGGTAAGTATCAACCTCATCTTATTTTTACAGATCTCAATATGCCAAATATTGATGGTATACATATGATTAATGAAATCATTAGAATACCCGATATGAAAGACACTAGGATTGTAGTGGTAACAGGGATGGAAGCCCGTGATATTGATAAGCTGGGAACCATACCTGATGGTGTTATGGTTCTACCCAAACCTATACCTTTTAAAACTGTTGAGACTATATTATACCAAGCCGCTAATTCACTTACGTTGGCACAAAATAAGTCTTATTAGATAAGACATTATTTTTTTGGCGATCTTTATGAATTATGAAAAAGTCGCGCTATTGAATCAATAATTATTTCAAAATTTAGCTTCTTTCTATCTCAATTTGAGAAGTATTCTAATTTTACATTTACTGTAGTTCCATTTCCAATGCGACTAACTATATCAATACTTCCATTTAGTTTATCAATGATTTTTTTTACAGTAAACATCCCGACACCATTGCCAGGGATATATCCAGAAGGTTCTCCTCTATAGAAAGGGACATAAATATTTTTAATTTGTTCAGCAGACATTCCTATTCCAGAATCGCTAATTGCAAAGTTAATCCATTGTCTATCAATAGAATTGCACAAGCTTACGGATAGGTAAATATTTACTTTGCCAAGCGAATACTTAAAGGCATTTGATAAAATATTATTTAATATAATTTTTGTTAGGGGTCTGTTAATTAAACAATATGAAATATTTTTATCTATATTCATTGTAATTTTACCGCCTTCATAATCTTCAAATTCTGATACTAGACCTAATAAATACTGGTTTAGATCTGTTTTTTCCAATAGGCCATTATCATCATCCAAAAGCACATCACTGAAGATATTATTTTGTGTTTTTTTAAGAATCGCTGATCGGTTGTTAATGTCGAAGTTGATTACATTTTCGGTATTGTTCAATTTCTCAATATGGGGAGTATCAATTTTATTGAGATCATTAATTAGTGAAGAAAAATTTCCGAGATGCTTGGTTTTCTTATTGCTTAATTTGGTGTCTGAATTTTCTTTAACCGATTGTTCTTTAATATTTTTATTTGTAAATGATTGCATGGATATTGTCCTGTATTCAATGATGTGGCCTATATATTTACTATGTCAAAACACTTTAACTACTCGTATTGAAATTAATGAGTAATCACTGAATTACTTGTGTTTGGATACATTTAAATTAAAGAATAGTACAAAATAGAAATACTACAACTATTTATATAAATAATATGAAGAATTAGTGCAATTATTTTACTTTTTATTAATTAGTCTTTTACCAATGGTTTTTGGGTGGGTAAAGGAATTTAAGTTATTTGTATTGAAGAATGACCGCTTATCAAAATTTATAAGCGGTCATGATTGGGTTTATCGAGAAAGCGTGGATTTTAAAAGTTTATACAGTTTGCCTTTAACTCTGCTTTTGTTCATTATTCAATGCATTTTTACCGCTTAGTTTTCTCATTTCTACTGGCGATATCCTGCCTTTTGATGAAACTTTATCATAAACTTCATCGAAAGCTTGTTTACAAAGTGGAAGTTGTTCTCTTAGGTGATCATAATTGCTATGGTCGAACATTCTTCTAAAGTCTTCTCTAGTAAGCATTGTTTTGGCATATAAGGCTTGATATCCATTATGATCAACGACAAATTTTTCAAGTAAGGGCATAGCAGAAGCGCTATCAAAATTATTTTTTAAAGGTGTGCCGTAAGCGCCTATATCTACATACATTTCATCGACTGTGCCATCTTTTTTTCGAAGTGGATGCACAAATCCTTGTTGTCGTTCGTTGTCTATTATAGCCATTGGAGATAGCCATAATGGGTAAAGATTAAAATGATTATCAAAATATTGAATAGATTGTTTCAAATATTGGATAGGCATCAGCATATCTTGTACGACATGAAATTTCTCTCTAAGCCTGCGTGTCGTTTCAGTTTCAGTATATTTTAATAACTCAATACTGGGCGGTAGAGCCCAGCCTAACAAACATCTAAATAGTGGGTTATTTCCAAAGGGTATTATCTCTTCCATAGTCCAAAAATAACTACGAGTGTGTCGATGATAATAATCTCTCAATGGAATATATTCGAAACCAGATTGTTCATTTTTTAGATACGTTTCTGCATGTTTATAGAACCAAGGCTTATACCATCGTCCGATGGGGTTAAAGTGCCCGTCTGATTTTATCTCATCAGTAAAAGTACCTGTCATAATGACTGCATTCTCACGGCTATAAACCAAGCCTTCAACAAAATCGTTGTCTTTTGTGTTTCGTGAAGCCGTTTCGAAAACTTCAGTCATGTGTTCAAGACTAAATACAGGCTGGTAATGCAGTTTGATAAATTTTTTCGCAGGAATTATTTTTAGCTCAGCAGCAACAAGAAAGCCCAAAGTGCCGTGGCTCCAAGGGATCTGATAGAATAATTCTGCATTTTCCATCGGACTACAATGAATAAGCTCTCCGTTAGCAGTCACAAGATCGAGAGATACACAAATTGATTGGAATAGTCCATATTTGTGGCTACTAGACTCTATTCCGAAGCCCATAATCAAGCCACCTACTGTCAGGCTGTCTAATTCCGGGACAACAGCTAATGTCCAGCCTTTTGATAGTAAATTACGGGAAATTTGTCCCATAGTTGCTAACGGCTCTACTCTAACAGTTTCGTTTTCTTTCACTATTTCGATGATATCGTAAAGTCCGATATCGATATTACGATGAGTAAGTTTGTATTTGGGTACCAATTCACTCATAGCCTTCCAGCCGGAGCGTGCTGTACAAAGTTTTTCATTGCTACCGTCTTTTTTCCAATCTTCAATCTGTTGTATTATGTTTTGTAGCTTTTGTTCATGTTTTGCAGGGGCGCTTTTAAGCCAAAAAACAAGCAGATTACGGACGGTTGTATATGTGCTGTATATTGTTGAAACAGGAAGCAGAATAAGAGTAGCAAATATGCCCCGATAATGCGTCAGAATGTGTTCGAAAAATTCACTGGTTTTTGACATGCAGATATCCCTTTAACTTTAATTATTATTCTCAAGATAATGGTTAAAGTGCTCATAATAGCAGACCAATCCCATTACTCGTAAAGGTAAATATCGGCTTAAAAAATGCAAGTTGAGTTGCAGGGGATAAGAAAGGAGAATAAGGTTTTAATCTAAAAAATAGAAGTTGACTATTATTATGTAATTTCTAGAATTTGAGATGCGTTCATTTAGTACTTAACTAAAATATGCGGCATCGCTAACGCTAGCCGCATATTGCACAATTTAAAGTTTACTCTTTTAAAGCTTTCAATACAGCCTGCATTGTTGCATTAGCATCCCCAAATAACATGCGGGTGTTTTCAAGGACAAACAAGGGATTACCTACGCCTGCATAACCGGAAGCCATACTGCGTTTAAGGACAATAGTGGTTTCACCTTTCCAACATTCCAATACGGGCATGCCTGCAATTGGACTGTTGGGGTCATTGAGTGCCGATGGGTTAACAATATCATTAGCGCCGATGACAATAGATACGTCAACATTAGCAAAGTCATCATTAATTTCATCCATTTCATAGACGATGTCGTAAGGGACTTTAGCTTCCGCTAATAAAACATTCATGTGGCCTGGCATACGCCCTGCAACTGGATGGATGCCAAAACGCACCTTTTTACCTTTTTCCCTTAATAGTTTGGTGATTTCATTAACAGTATGTTGGGCCTGTGCAACTGCCATCCCATAGCCGGGAATAATCATGATATTTTTAGCAGCTTTCAGTAATTGTGCGGTTTCTTCAGCATCTATTGGTTGTATTTCACCTTCAATGGCCATAGCTTCTCCACCTGATGCTGTGCCAAATCCTCCGGCTATGACGCTAAGAAAATGCCGATTCATGGCGCGGCACATGATGTAGCTCAAGATTGCACCGCTGCTACCTACCAATGCACCGGTAACAATCAATAAGTCGTTGCTTAACATAAAGCCCGTCGCTGCCGCCGCCCAGCCCGAATAGCTGTTGAGCATGGAAACTACGACTGGCATATCGGCACCACCAATTGCCATTACCATGTGTACACCAAAAACCAGTGCAATAAAAGTCATTATCAACAAAGGAATTAAGCCGCCGCCATGTTCCGTTTGTTGTAAAAAGAAACCGGCAAGTACGAAAGAGGCGATTAATAAGAATAGATTAAACCAATGACGGCCAGGGAATAACATTGGCTTGCCATTTATGCGCTCACTCAATTTGCAAAAAGCAATGACTGAGCCAGAAAATGTTACCGCGCCAATCAAGATGCCCAAATAGATTTCCAATTCATGAATAGTTTTTTCTACACCGTCGATAACAACAGTGTTGTCCATAAAGTTGGCATAACCAACCAGTACTGCTGCCATACCGACTAAACTATGCATGATTGCGACTAATTCGGGCATTTGGGTCATTTCAACTTTTAATGCTGCTCTTGCACCGATACTGCCACCAACCAATAGAGCTATCATCAACACGGCGTAAGCCGAGACCGCAGCACTGAGTGTTGTTGCAGCAATGGCAATCGCCATGCCTAACATACCGTAATAATTGCCTTTTCTGGCAGTTTCTTGATTACTTAAGCCACTTAAACTTAAAATAAATAAAATAGTGGCAACGATGTAAGACATCGCAACTAAACTGTGAGTCATCGTATTCTCCAATTATTTTCTAAACATTTCTAACATGCGACGAGTGACTAAAAAACCACCTGCAATATTGATAGAGGCAATAAGAATGGCTAATCCCGCCAATGAACTTACTATGACACTTGCAGCCGATATTTGTACTAACGCGCCAATGACAATAATGCCACTTATCGCATTGGTGACGCTCATCAGCGGAGTGTGCAGGGAAGGTGAGACATTCCATATTACTTGGTAGCCAACAAAACAGGCGAGAATAAATACGGTAAAATGTGACATGAAAGATTCAGGGGCAACTGCACCAACGCTGAATAACACCAAACCCGCTATCAGTAGAGGTAATAGTTCTTTGAAAGGGTGTTTAGCAACTGAAACATGGTCAACAGTAACGGCAGGTGTCTCAGTTGGTTTAGCTGGAGACGCGGATAAGGTTGGCGGTGGTGGTGGCCAAGTGATTTTACCTTCCTTAATCACGGTTGTGCCACGTATTACCTCATCTTCCATATTGACGTTAATAATACCGTCTTTTGATGGACACAATTCAGTAAGTAAGTGGCGCAAGTTAGTGGAGTAAAGTTGGCTTGATTGATTAGCCAAACGGCTGGGTAGATTACTATAGCCAATAATCGTCACGCCTTGCTTAACGACTACGGCATCTTTTTCTGTCAACTCACAGTTACCACCTTGTTCTGCTGCTAAATCAACAATAACACTGCCTGCTTTCATGGAAGTCACCATGTCAGCGGTGATAAGTTTGGGCGCTGGTTTGCCTGGAATGAGTGCGGTTGTGACGATAATATCGACTTCTTTCGCTTGCTCAGCAAATAATGCCATTTCGGCATCAATGAATTCCTTGGACATGGTTTTGGCATAACCACCCGTACCACCGCCTTCTTCTTTAAAATCCAGCATTAAAAATTCAGCGTCCATGCTTTCAATTTGTTCTTTCACTTCGGGTCTGGTATCAAAGGAACGGACTATCGCGCCCATGCCTTTCGCAGTTCCAATGGCAGCAAGACCAGCAACACCCGCACCAATGACTAATACTTTGGCAGGCGGAATTTTGCCGGCGGCAGTAATTTGACCTGTAAAGAAGCGTCCAAAATGTTGTGCCGCCTCAATGATGGCACGATAGCCTGCTATATTAGCCATGGAACTCAAGGCATCGAGTTTTTGAGCTCTTGACATTCGTGGCACACTATCCATTGCTAGCACAGTGATTTGCTTGGCAGCTAATTTTTGCATTAATGCATCATTTTGCGCTGGCCAAATAAAACTGATTAGAAAGGAACCCGAGGATAATAGGTCGGTTTCATCCATATTTAGCTCAAGGTTGTGTTCAGGAGCTCGTACTTTCATAATTATATTGGATTGCTTCCAAAGTGCTTGAGTATCGACTATGACTTCAACTCCCACTTCTTTATAGGCTTCGTCTGAAATATTAGCGCCAAGGCCTGCGCCACTCTCGATGCTTACAGAAAACCCCAGTTTCATTATTTGCGCAGCAGCTTCTGGGGTTGTTGCTACGCGTTTTTCACCTTGGTGGATTTCTTTAGGTATACCAATCTTCATACAGTCTCCTGTGAGTGTTATTTACAGCATAATAACGTGTAATAAGGTTTTTGATGAAAGCTTAAACCCAAGTTGCTGAGCATAGGTGATTAGGCTTTTATTTTCAATAAAAAAGTAGTTAGTTATATAAGGTACTTTTGGGCTGAGATTTTTCTGGAATGAGCTCTATTGTGTTGGTCTATCGTTAAGTCAGTCTAACGTGTTATTGTTTAAAACACGTTAAAATTTTGGAAAATAAATTTTTCAAGTTATTTTAACGAAATGAAGATTTAATTAAAAAATTATGGTGCTTTACCACTTCTAAAGGTTATTGATGTACTGTTCAAAAGATTTTATTGAAACGACTGAGGGTCTTATTTTTGCGGTAGTGGCTCAAGGGGAAGAGCATGGCAAGGTACTGTGTTTTTTGCGTTATATTAAAAAGGATTCTGTATGGGTAAAAGTTTTTACTCAACAGGCAAATGCTTTTCTTGAGCAAAATTATCCGGAGTATTTACATTATTCTTTTGTTTTGGATGCTTATCTTCATAGCGTAGTCATTGAGAAGATTATTAAACATTATCGCCCTAAGCAGCGCTTACAGGACATCATCCATCAAAATCCATTGGATTTAGTTGAAAAAGATTTGTTTCAGCTTTGTATTTTATTTCGGCAAGAAGGTCTGGATTTATTTCAAATGGGTATTACGGGCTCCTTGTTGGTTAGTGCACAGAAAAATGATTCGGATATTGATCTGGTTTGTTATCAACGGGATGTTTTTCATCAGTGCAGAGCTATTATTAATAGGCTTATACAGCAGGATAAGCTACAAGAGTTGAGTGACAATGATTGGCGAGAATCTTATCAACGCCGCTCCTGTGATTTAAGTTTGATGGAGTATGTTTGGCATGAGAGGCGTAAAGCTAATAAAGCGATGATTAATGGTAGAAAGTTTGATTTGAATTTTGTTGATAGTTTGTTGCCCGCATCTGTAATAAGTTATCAAAAATGTGGAGAGATTACTTTGCGGTGCATAATAACTGAAGATATTCATGCATTTGATTACCCAGCGGAGTTTAAAACAGATCATGAATGTTATGGAACGATTGTTAGTTTTAGTGCTACTTATACAGGACAAGCTGTTAAGGGTGAAACAGTTGAAGTATCAGGTTTGGTAGAGCAAACGAAAGAAGGGTTAAAGCGTATAGTTGTTGGTTCTAGTCGTGAAGCGCCTGGCGAATATATAAAAGTAGTCTGTGTTTAAATTAAATAAATTCTCAGCAGTTATTTTTGACATGGACGGTCTCGTTTTGGATACGGAATCAACTTATCTGGTTGCTTGGCAGTTGGCAGCAAAAGAAATGGGTTACCTTCTTTCTGAAAGCTTTTGTCGATCATTGTCTGGATTGCAATATCAGGATGTTGAGCTTCAGCTAATAGCCTATTGCGGCGTTGATTTAAATATCAAATTATTCAATAGGTTAAGTGATTACTTTTGGCGTGAATACGTTAAGATTAACGGTATAATTATTAAGCCGGGTTTTGTCCAATTAATGAATTTTATTGTGCAGCAGGAAATTCCCTATTGTTTAGCAACGAATAGTTCAGCGATTAATGCTTATGAATGTCTTGAGTTTGCAGGAATAAAAGAGGTTTTTTCAATTATTGTCAGTCGTGATGATGTTCATTATGGTAAGCCTGCACCGGATATTTTTTTAAAAGCAGCTGAATTGTTACGAGTCCCCATTCATAAATGTGTGGTGCTGGAAGATTCTCATGCAGGTATAGAGGCGGCATCGAGGGCAGGTGCTTTTTCAATGCTTGTGCCATCCTCAGGATTTATTGATCCTTTAACTATTGATCTTTGTGACGTGATAATGACGGATTTGTCACAAGTACTTGCTTATCTTGAATGATCTAGCTGAGGAAAGTGGGATAATCTTAATTCAGATTTATTTTTTACAACTAAGATGCCATATAAAGCGCTTGTTAAGTTCACCCATCGATTTGGTTAATAATGTATAATTTAAAGTATTTTTGGTAACACAATACACCGTAATAGTGATGGATCAATATTCAAAAGTTTCAGTGTTTGCCCCAGCTAGATTGCATATGGGGTTTATTGATTTAAGTGGATCATTAGATCGGCACTTTGGCAGTATTGGTATTGCACTGAACGAGCATGCCACTCGCCTATCACTAACAAGTGGCGAAAAACGTGTTATTACAGGACCTTCTGCTGAACGAGCTGATAAATGCTTGACATTAATGTGTCAGGCGTTAAATGTCTCCGATAAGTTAACGGTTAACATTGAAACAGCAATTCCTGAACATATTGGGCTGGGTTCCGGTACGCAAATGTCGCTGGCAATAGGCTCAGCACTTAATGCCTATTATGGCTTGGGATTAGGCGTACGTGATATAGCTGCTTTGATGGATAGAGGGTTGCGATCAGGCATTGGTATAGGCATATTTGAACGAGGTGGTTTGGTAGTTGATGGGGGGCGTGGTGAAAAAACTATTACACCACCTGTAATAGTCCACTTGGATATACCGACTTCTTGGCGATTTATTCTGGTTTTAGATAAACGTGGGCAGGGCTTACATGGACAGCAGGAGATTGAGGCATTCAAAGTGCTGCTACCTTTTCCAAGACATGAAGTAGAGCGTTTATGTTATTTATTGATGATGAAAGGTTTACCGGCTGTTGCAGAAAATAATATTGTTGATTTTGGCAATGTTATTAGTCAATTACAGTGCTCGGTTGGAGAGCATTTTGCGGCAGCTCAGGGTGGTGTTTTTACTAGTCCTGAAGTTGCAGTTGCAATGAAATGGTTAGCTCAGCAGGGTGCGGTAGCAATAGGCCAGACCTCATGGGGGCCAACTGGATTTTGTGCAATTGATGGTGTAAGTTTAGCTGAATCAATCACTGAAGAGGCTGTGCAGAAATTTTCATATTTTGACAACCTGAGTTTTGTTACTGCAAGTGCATGTAATAGTGGTGGAGATGTCTTTGTTACTTAAGTGGATGTGTAAGACATAAATAAATTAACCTCACTTGACTTGATAAGGAGGCAAAAAGATGAGTGATCATGAAGATATTCAAGATTATCTCGCTGACGTTACAAGCTTGTTAGCTCGGCATAAGTTGGTAGAAGATTTGGTTCATAGGCAAGATATGCAAAGGCATGAGCTTGTTGAGACCATAGTGTATAAACAAAACAGGGTTGAGTTCCAAAGGCTCCTTGATCAATTAGGATGCCAGCCTATTGCTCGTATTCTTGAAGCCTTATCTATTGAAGATCGGCAAATTGTTTGGCATTTGATCCGTGAGGAGCGAAAAGAGGATATTCGTAGGGAAATCTCTGAGAGTATTCGCACGGAGTTTGTCATTGAAATTAAATCACGAAGTCGGAGTATGCAGATTCGGGTATTTGATTTATATGAAGGTCGCCTCAGACAAATTCCTATAGAGACAAAAGAAGATTTGGCTGATGTTAAGCCTATTTGGATTGATTTAGTGATGCCCGAGGATGAGCACCTTGCATGGGCAAGAGATATCTTTGGTGTTGATTTACCTAATCCAACTGATTTAACCGATCTGGAAACAAGTGCCCGTTTTTACGTGGAAGATAATGGAGACATTCACTTACATTCTGATTTTCTTCTTGACCGTAAAGATGAATCGCGAAATGTTGCAGTTGCATTCATTTTAAATAAGGATACCTTGTTTTCGGTTCGAAGTAAGGAATTGCCTGTGTTTCGTTTGCAGAGGTTGCGCGCAAGGGCAGAGTTCGGTTACGTATCTGAAGCCAAAGACGTTTTGTTGGATCTTTTTGCAGCAGAGGTAGAATATTCAGCAAATGCGCTGGAAGATGTTTATACGGAATTGGAAGAGGTGGGTCGGCAAGTATTTAGATCTCATATGACTGACGATGAGGCTGCAAAAATTCTTGCTGCGATTGCAGAAGAAGAAGATCTGAACGGTCGTATTCGTCGTAACGTTTTGGATACACGTAGAGCACTTTCTTTCTTGATGCGAGGTAAATTCCTTTCGGAAACTCAGCATAATGACGTGAGAGAAATTTTACGGGATATTGAATCTCTGGATGGGCATACAGCTTTTCTTTTTAATAAAATAAATTTCCAAATGGACGCTACGGTAGGTTTTATTAATGTTAATCAAAACAAAGATATAAAGCGGCTTACAATTATCAGTGTTGTTTTTATGCCGCTTAATGTATTGGCAGGAATTGGCGGTATGTCTGAGTTTACTATGATGACAGAGGGTGTGCCGTGGCCCATAGCTTACGGTACTTTTTCTGTTGGCTTAATAACAATTGGGTGGCTTACTTTTGCTGGGTTGCGTTTTTTAGAAAATCGTAAAATAAAAAATCATTCCTTAGAAAGTCGTTGAGATTCTGTGGACTTGATAACGATTAAGTGAGTGTTTCTAATAGAAGACAGCTAATTTGTGCCTAGTTTATAGCTTACTTCGGTAAAAATGATTATTCCTGAATACGTTCTTATTATTGCCAATTCTGGACGTATGTTGGCGCAGGCAGCAAAAAATGTTGGCTTAAAGCCTATAGTGATTGATATTTATGCGGATATTGATACGCTTGGGTACGCTTATGCTTTTAAGCAAGTGGTCTCTCTTTCAGAACAATATTTAACACCGGCAATTGAATATTTTATCCAGTTTTATGGGGTTTTACCGGTTATTTATGGTAGCGGTTTTGAGTATTATCCTCAGAGTCTGGATTATTTAAATCAACGTTTACCAGTATTTGGTAACACAAGCTCTACTTTTTTCAAGCTACAAAATAAGCCCTATTTTTTCACCAGTCTTGATAAGTTAAGTATTCCATATCCTGATATTTCTTTTATTCCGCCAAGTGATCATGGCAAATGGTTGGTTAAGCCAATGCAAGGACAGGGTGGCTTGGGCATTAGACGTAACAGTCTAACAGAACCCCTCGGCTCAGGAGATTATTGGCAAAGATTTCAAGAAGGCACTCAGCATTCTGTATTGTTTTTGGCGGATAAAAAAAAAGTACAGGTTATTGGGTTTAATACGCAATGGGTTATTTCTTTAAGTGCAAGTCAAGAGTTTGTGTTTTCAGGTGTTGTGAATAGTAGCGGGTTGCAAAATGACCAGAAAGTGCTGATTACAGGTTGGCTCGAAAAATTAGTTCCTCTGTTTGGCCTGAGAGGATTGAATTCATTAGATTTTATACAAGAAGGTGATAGATTTTTTATTCTGGAAATAAACCCGCGCCCTTCGGCAAGTATGCAATTATATGATGCTGATTTATTAACTAGGCATATAAAAGCGAGTCAGGGTGAGTTGATAGATTACTTTCCTGTTAAGAGCTCTTATTCGGGGTATCAGATTGTCTTCGCAACTGAAGATGTCATCATACCAGAGGGTTTTGAGTGGCCTGACGGTTGTATGGATCTACCTAAATGTGGAGTGACGTGTCGCACAGGCCAGCCTATTTGCAGTATTATTGCGCATCAAAAGCGAGCCAGTTCAGTCATGAATGAGCTAAAGATTAAACAACTTAACTTACTAAAAGGTTTTAATACAAATGGAATATAAAGCTAGTGTTAACAAATTGACTCAGCCTCTCGTAACGTATTTGATTGAAAATGCTGATAAGTTACGTGTAAGTGTAGATGCCTTGGAGAATGGTTGTACCATTATAGATGCAGGTATTAAAGTACCAGGTGGTCTTGAAGCGGGTCGTATTATTGCTGAAATTTGTTTGGGCGGAATGGGTACCGTAAGTATAAGCCATAGTACTTATGCCGATAATTGGCCATTATCAGTTAATGTCCATACGACTAACCCAGTTTTGGGTTGTTTAGGTAGTCAATATGCTGGTTGGAGCTTATCGCATGAAAAATATTATGCATTAGGATCTGGGCCAGCAAGAGCGATGGCGACTAAATTAAGAGATGGTAAGCAAGAGCCTGTTGAAGAATTATATAAGGAGTTGGGTTATTTAGACAAAGCTGATGCAACCGTATTGGTTATTGAAAATGATGCGGTTCCTCCCTTAGCGATTGTTGAAAAAGTAGCTGCTGCTTGTCATGTTGATCCATCCAGGCTAACCATCATTGTTACACCTACCAGCAGTTTAGCCGGTGGGGTTCAGGTGGTAGCGCGAGTTCTAGAAGTGGCTATGCACAAAGCGCATGCTTTGCATTTCCCTTTAGAAAATATAATAGATGGTAGTGGTAGTGCGCCAATTTGTCCGCCGCACCCAAATTTCGTTAAGGCAATGGGCCGTACAAATGATGCTATTTTATTTGCTGGTCAAGTCCATTTGTTTGTCAAAGGCCCTGATGAAGCAGCAGAAAAATTAGCCAAGGAATTGCCTAGCTCAACTTCTAAAGATTATGGTAAGCCATTTGCAGACATTTTTAAGCAATATGAATACGATTTTTTTAAGATTGATGCGATGCTCTTTAGTCCGGCTAGTGTGATTGTTACAGCTGTTGACTCCGGTAAAAGTTTCCGTGCTGGAAAGCTTGATAATGTTTTGCTCGACCAATCATTTGGGGTTTGAAGTATAAGATAATGCTCTATTACACGTTCAAGTTTTGTGTTTCTGCATTGATCATTGTACTGATTTCGGAAATTGCCAAGCGCAATAGTATTTTTGCTGCGCTAATGGCCGCGTTGCCACTGACTTCGTTACTGGCGATGAACTGGATGCACTTTGATGGTGTAGAATCTCCACAAATTGCTACACTTTCAAGTCAAATTTTTTGGTTGGTATTGCCATCACTCTTATTTTTCATGATTTTCCCGACATTAATTAAGCAAGGATTGGATTTTTGGCTTAGTCTGGGGCTTTCGGTAACCGTAACAGTTATAGGATATTTGGCCTTGTTGCCCTTGCTAAGAAGATTTGGAGTACGGTTATAAATATTGGACGTATTGCCATTTTTACAGATGATCCTGGTTGGCATGGCAAGCAACTTAGTCTTGCATTTGCAAGCTTGGGTTATGGCAGTGATTTTGTTTCCCTAACGCAATGTTCGTTTGCTATTGAACCAGGTAAGAACCCAATTAGTATCCCCGGTTTTCAACGGGAGTTGCCTGCTGCTGCTTTTGTTCGTGGTGTGCCTGGCGGATCATTAGAGGAAGTTGTGTTATATCTGGACTTTCTTCATGCGCTAAAAATCATGGATATACCTGTATATAACGATGGACATGCAATAGAGCGCAGTGTTGATAAAGGTATGACTAGTTTTTTATTACACAACGCAGGACTACCTACCCCTTTGACGTGGGTTTTACGTAATAGAGAGGATGCTTTAAATATTGCTGAAATCGAATTGAAGAAAGGTAATTTATTGATTAGCAAGCCTTTATTTGGATCTCAAGGAGAGGGTGTACGGCGAATAGAGAAAATGACGGATTTGTTCTGGTTAACTAATAGTCATGGTGTTTATTATTTGCAACGATTTGTGCATTGTTTAGGAGTAGGGTTTTCTGACAATCGTGTGTTTGTTGTTAATGGTCGGGCTATTGCAGCAATGCGTAGGCGAGGAAAATTCTGGTTAAATAATGTTGCAAGAGGGGCGAGTTGTGAG
Source organism: uncultured Methylococcaceae bacterium (assembly GCA_903908165.1). Classification (GTDB taxonomy): domain Bacteria; phylum Pseudomonadota; class Gammaproteobacteria; order Methylococcales; family Methylomonadaceae; genus Methylobacter_C. Next base: position 14,460 of record CAIVQX010000101.1, read on the forward strand.
CGTATTGACGTAAATCTTGAAATCGCTGAATTAGCTGTAAAAGCTGCAGAGGCATTAGCAATGGATTATGCAGGTGTAGATATTATTCAAGACATGGATGGACAATACACTATTATCGAAGTTAACAGCATTCCCGCCTGGAAAGGGCTCGAAAGTGTTTGTGATATTGCCATTGCGCAAGTTTTGGCGGATGATTTAATTGATCGTTACGTTAAAGTACTATGATTTCGGCACAAGACCTTAGTCAGTTGTATAAAAAAGCGTGTGAAGTTGAGTTGCAGGCATTTAAGCCCGGTAATGTCAGTATTTATGCCGATGGTCATGATATGACTGTAGACGATTTTAGAGTGAGCGCTAAGGTAAGTGCTGGTCCGCTATGTAACCCAGATTATACCTTGGGAGAAAAAATATTCTATGCTGTTAGGGCAACACGTGAAGCGGTTTCCTGTAATACTAATTTGGGTATTATTTTGTTGTGCGCGCCATTGATCGAGGCTATTTATAATAAACCATCGGCTTGGACATTAAGACAGGCATTAAATGACGTTTTAATTAATACAACTGTGCAAGATGCGGAGTGGGTTTTTAAGGCAATTAGCTTGGCATCACCGGGTGGCTTGGGTAGTTCTGATGAACAGGACGTGAAAGAAAGGCCTTCTGTTAATCTCACGGAAGCCATGAGATTGGCAAGTTTAAAAGATCGGATAGCCCTGCAATATATTACCGATTATCAAGATATTTTTGATTTTGCAGTCTTGGTATATTACAATGCTATAAGGTCAAGAAATCAGGAATGGGCCACCTTGTCTGTTTACGCCGCTTTGTTAAGCAGGTTTCCTGATAGTCACATAGAAAGAAAATACGGTAGTCAGTTCACTGAAATGGTTGCAAGTAAAATGTCTCATTTATCAAATCAGTTATCTGAAGTTGATAATCCTGAACATCTTCTTCCGCTACTTTTTAACTTTGATCAAGAGTTAAAAAATAAGGGTATAAATCCAGGTACCATGGCAGACATGACTGTAGTTACGGTATTTACAGTATTTTTAGAAGAGGTTATTAATTTAACTTCTTGTAATAAAAATCTCCCAATTTAGCGTTGGGAGCGAATAAAAACTCGATATTAGCTCGAATTTTTCATTTTTCCTCATAAGGTATATTTAAACATGGCAAAGATTAATAAAGTATGTATTGGTGAGTCTTTAGTTGGCGAAGGCAACGAGATTGCACATATCGATTTGATGGTAGGACCACGTGGTTCAGCTGCTGAGTCTGCATTTGCAAACGCATTAACAAACAACAAAGACGGTTTTTCTACTTTGTTAGCGGTTGTTGCTCCTAACTTGATGGTTAAGCCTGCAACTATCTTATTCAATAAAGTAACAATTAAAGGTTCTAAGCAAGCTGTTCAAATGTTTGGTCCTGCTCAACGCGCTGTAGCTATGGCTGTTGCTGACTGTGTTGAAGACGGCACAATCCCAGCTGATGAAGCTGATGATTTATTCATTTCTGTTGGTGTATTTATTCACTGGCAAGCTGAAGATGATGCAAAAATTGAATCTTTCAACTATGCTGCAACTAAAGAAGCTCTGAAACGTGCTGTTGCTGGTTCACCAACTGCTGCTGAAGTTGTTGCTGCAAAATCAACTGCTAAACATCCGTTCGCAGTTAACAACGAAGGTTAATTACTTTACTTGATACTCTTAGGTATCTTGTATTAGTTGTTAAAAATACCTCGGCTTGCCGGGGTATTTTTTTGTCTATAAGTTTTGAATATTGTCGCGGCTTATAGCACAAGAATGTAATGCGCTGGCGATAAGCGCCTGATTTACGCCTAGTCGTTTTAAAGTACGTAAATCATCAATATTTCTTATCCCGCCTGCAGCAATAAACTGTTTATCTGGATAGTTCTTGCAAAACTGGTTTAATTTTGCCAAATCTGGTCCTTGGGAACTGCCGACCCGAGTTAATGACATGATGATAATATTATCTGGCCACAAATCTTGTCTCGAAAAAAGACTTTTTGCGCCTAGTTCCTTGGCTAAGGAATAATCTAGCGAAAGAATAAAACGGTTATTAAAAGCTTTTAAATCGACGATATTTTCATCGTTATAACTCTCACTACCTAAAACCGGTAAATAATTATAGGGAAGTTTTCTGAGTTTTTGATAGCCTTTATCTACCCAAAATTGTATGTGAGGGAAAGAGCTCAACACCTCATTGATTAAGTTATCATGGTCACCTTGTTGTGTAATTGCATTTAAATCAGCAAGATAAATGGTATCAAAGTCATAAATATCCAAAAAAGCCGCAATTACTTTATAAATGTCTGCGGATTGGCATAAGTTGGTTTTAATGGGTTGGTATTTTTCACGCATGCCTTGTTGAGCATGAACGACAACACCGTTTTTTAAATCAATGACAGGAATTATTTTCATGGATAATTTCTTGTGGATATTCCAGTGATAAAATAGGGTATGAAAATTTTAGTATTTGAGTATATCACTGGAGGCGGTTTTAATAAGCAGGAACTCCCGCAATCGTTGAAAAATGAAGGGTGTTTAATGCTGCAGGCGCTACTGGATAACTTACGATTGCAAGCTAGTTATAAGGGTCTATCTATTATAGTTATGTTGGATTATCGCTTTGAAGGGTTAATAAACACGGATGGATTTGAGACGATTATCATTAAACCTGAACAAAATAGCTATGAACAATTTGTTAGTTTGATGCAAGAGTGCGATGCTGTTTGGCCGATTGCTCCTGAGTACGATGGAGTCTTGCAAAAAGTGTGTCAAGCAGTTGAGCTATTGGGTAAAAAATTATTAAGCTCTTCGGCTGATGGCGTTGCTCTGACAGGTAATAAATTTACAACTTACCTACGACTGAAGGAGCATGGTATTTCAACAGTACCTACCCGATTATTTGTCAAGGTGGATTCGAATAGTAATCCTGATGCGCTAAATATAGAGCAAGAATTGGTCGAATTATGCCGTCCCAATTTAATAGATAAAGTTGATCAATGGTTAGTAAAACCAGTTGATGGCGTAGGGTGTTCAGAAAATTACATATTGTCGGATCAACAAGACTTCGATCAGATGCATTTACGACAAGGACATTATATTATTCAGCCGCATCTTCAAGGTAAAAAAACCAGTTTGTCTTGTTTGTTCAAAGAAGGTAGAAGTTGGCTGTTGTGTGCTAACTTGCAACAATTTAATATTATTGATCAACAATATGAGCTTTCGGAAATCATTGTAAATTATGACGTCGAATTAAGTATTTACCAGGATTTGGTTAGTAAAATTGCTCAAGCTTTTCCTGAATTATGGGGGTATATCGGTATTGATTTAATAGAAACATCCGAACAAATATTTGTACTTGAAATAAATCCACGTTTAACTACCTCATTTGTAGGAATTAATGAGGCATTGGGAATCAATGTCGCTGAAAACGTATTGCAATTAGTCAAAGGTTTGCCAATCATAAAGCCTCTTTATAACCAAGCAATAAACATTAAAGTGAAGCATGATGATACAAACTAGTATGATGGGTTGGGATATTGGTGGCGCCCATGTTAAAGCAGCAGTTATTAATACATACGGTGAGGTGATTGCTGTTTATCAACAACCTTGTCACTTATGGAAAGGGCTGGATCAATTACAGGCTGCAGTCACTCATATATTAAGTGAAGCCCCAGATTGGAGCTATCAACATGCGATAACCATGACGGGGGAGTTGGTTGATCTTTTCAAAGATAGAGAAGAGGGTGTTAAGCAAATTATTACTACCATGACAACAATACTGCCACAAAAAAGTTGTGTTGTCTTTGCAGGCTTTGCCGGTTTTTTGGAGCCAGAACAGATTAACGCTAACCATTATCAGCAAATAGCGTCTTCAAATTGGTTGGCCAGCACTTCTTTTGTAGCACAAAAAGTGGGAACTGGTCTTTTTGTCGATATAGGGAGTACGACAACAGATATCATTTTGCTTAAGGATGCAAAAGTACAGGTGCAAGGTTATACTGACTACCAACGTTTAATATCTAAGGAGCTTGTTTATACGGGGGTCGTCAGAACGGCGGTTATGGCGGTGTCACAAACAGCATGTGATCAGGGACAGGAAATAGGTTTGATGGCAGAGTATTTCGCTACGATGGCAGATGTTTACCGAGTAACTGGAGAGCTGAATGAGTTACATGACCAAACTGAAACAGCGGATGGTGCAGAAAAAACCATAATAGCTAGTGCAAGACGATTATCACGAATGATAGGTAGTGATTTTGTCCCTGAAGAACTCCCGCGATGGCAACAATTTGCAGAGAATATCCGCTTTCAACAATTACAAAAAGTTCAAAGTGCTTGTGAGTACCGCATTAAAAACGAAGCAATCCTTAAGACCAATCCAATAATAGGTGCCGGAGTAGGACGATTTTTGGTAAAACAGCTTGCGCAGGTTTTGGGTTATTCTTATCTTGATTTTACTGAGTTATTTCCAGCCTCTGCCAATCAAACAGGCTTGTCAATTTCAGACTGTGCACCTGCAGTTGCTGTGGGTTGTTTAGCGGCAGAGTTATATTAATTATTTTGTTACACTCTACTATTTTTTCAAATGAATCAGCCAGTCAGTTCAGATAAGCCGATAAAAGCCAAGCCAAAGATTAAATCAAATATTAATCCTGAGTTAAAGTCACCAATTAGGCCAAGGAAACCAAGGGCTACAAAAAAATTAGTTAAGCCGCCTGTTCGTAATTTAAAGCATTGGCTAATGTGGAGTAGTCTTGAGTTTTTAGGCTTGGCAATCTCAGCTGTACTAGCCATTATGGTTATTTTGGGTTATTCGGCTAATTGGTTTTCAGGCACTCGATTTTTTACCAGTTTGTTACCATTTGCAATCGGTGTATTGGCCATGATTGTAACAACGACTGGCTTGTTAGTTGGTTGGTGGAAATTGAGAAAATGGTTACAAGTTAAAGCATTATTTTTGTCACCACTTTTAGCTGTTTTTCTTGCGCTCATTATTGGTTGGTTTTCCATGCAGGATCAATTTTCTCAGGCACGAGCGCATTTTCGTACGTTGGTAGGCGGTAAGTCAGAGGCTGGTAGAGTGACTTTGGCTCATCAAGTTTATGCGGCTTATCGCCGATATGACTTGGGGCAAGTACAAAAAATAGTTGTTCGAGCAGAACCCTTTAATTCTGATATTAAAGAAGCAGCCAAGGAATTTGATCTTGACCCTAATCTTTTGCAAGGTATTGCAGCAACGGAATCTTCGTTTCTACCCCGCAACAGTTCAGATGGTGGGCGCGGTTTGTTTCAAATTACACAGGTACCAAAAGAAATAGTGGAGCAGGCAGGCAAGCATTTGTCCGAGCATCAACTTTCATTACATAATCCCAGACATAATGCATTTCTAGCGGCGGCGACCTTAAAATATTACCTTGCGCAGATGAACGATGACTTATTTCTTGGGTTATTGGCTTACAATATCGGCCCCACAAATGGAGGTCTTAAATTTATCATGCAAGAATATGGTGTAACTGATTTTGTTACCATTCAACCTTATTTACAGTTGCTACCGCGTGATTATCCGATTCGTGTTTTATCCTATTCTTTAGCTTTTAGAGTTTGGCAAAAAGAAGGAAAGTTGTTGCCTTATGAAGAAGGAAAAAATGCCCAGCATGTTCAGAATATTGGAATACCTGGTTTGCTGATGGATTTTTAGGTGGAAAAGTGGGCAAAAAGGTATTGCCCACACTATTTATTTTTATTTTACCACTGAGATTCGCCAGTCTCAGGATCATACATTTCATGAACTATTTTATGGCGATTGGCAATTAACTCGTCAATGCTGGGTGAGTTGCTCATCGCTCTTGAAATGGCCAACTTCATAGCCTCATAATTGGTGCGATATAAGTCCTTACGATCCAAGTCTGGGTTGGTTGCGCATTCAGGAGCAATCCATAACATAGCAATGATACATAAATCATTGGCTTTATCGGCAGGAATAACACCCCCGATAACACTGTCAATAACTGCATCGGCAACAGCTGACTGAACTGGCCCACCAAATAGCTCAATATAGGCTGAAGATTTCATAGTTACTTTAGGTACTATGATCGTTGCAGGGCGAACTTGTTGGTTGCAGGCACGAATGGCAAACATGCGGGTATGACCTTCTGTTTGCCCCATCAAATTTGCGAAGGCATTGCCTGCGGGTCCTTTTACATTACCAATAAGTATTTCAGGCATCGCATCGGTGCCTTGACCTTCACTGGAAAATACGGTTGCTTCACCGGTTCTAAACCAAATTGTATCTGACATTAAAAAATCCAAACAGAGTAGTAATAAAAGCAACATTCTATGATGTAAGGTCAGAGACGGCAACACATAAGTGGGTTCAACAAAAAAAGGTTATGACGAAATGATGGCGAGAGGTGAAGTTTAGTTATGATAATATGATGGCAATTTACCGTATGTTTAGTTCATAAGTTATGCTTACACTCCGCGCAATTAATTGCTCTTCATCTTTGTTGAAAAAAATATTTCCTATATTTTCTACAGCGTTTTTTTATTTGCTGTATTACTTAATAAGTACTTTCAAATTTGATGTGCAAATAGATGCATCAGCCATTTTTTACGATTTTCTTTTGCAACTGTGCATGGCTTATATTTTATTTGCCATATCAAAACGTGTTTGGATTTTTCTGGTGATTCAAGCATTGATAATGGGGATTTTATATGTCGGTAATGCGGTAAAAATGTCGTTTTTCGGCGGTCCAATTATGCCGGATGATATTTTTGCTCTTCGTTCTTTATTGCTGATATTAGAAGGTTGGCGGTTTTTTGCTGTTGCCATACCCTTAGCTGCAATTGCCAGTTTATTGTTATTTAATTTTACTATGCGTCATTGGAGCGCTTATCTTGCTAGCTTGTTAGCTATATTGCTAGGCATTACAATGTCTTATAAGCCAGCGATGATACTTGATCCGCTGGATAAAAATATTCCTCATTCTGTATGGGATCAGCGTTCCAACTATTTGTTCCGTGGAGCTACCTTATATTCTTTGCATGAAGGGGCACGATATTTTGCACTATCTGATAAGCCTCCTGATCCCGATGAAGCTCAGATAGCTGTTGAAAAATTGTTAAGCGCAGGGCCTACAGCTAAAGAAGTTGCAGATAAAAAACCTTTTATGCCACGCAATATTCATATTGTATTGTTGGAATCATTCTGGGACCCTAGCGAGTTAAAAAAAGCTAAGTTTGGAGTTAATCCTTTAGCACCTGATTTTAGAAAACTCTGGAAAAACGCCGCTTATTCCCATGCGTTAACGCCTGTATTTGGTGGCTATACTGCAAATTCAGAGTTTGAGGTATTGTGTGGATTTCCGGTGACTAAAGATACGGTTAAATTTGAACGTCAATTGGTAAACGCAGTCCCTTGTCTGCCACATATTCTTGCGGATAAAGGTTATCGCACTATCGTTTCACACCCTAATGTACCGGTATTTTGGAATCGTGTTAATGCTTATAGAAATATAGGTTTTCAAACTTATTGGTCGATACAGGATTTTGTCCTTGATGACATGAACGAAGAGTTTTTATCTGATGCCTCGCTTTATCGGCAGGTTATGGAGAAAATATCGGGTTCATTGGATAATAAACAACCGATTCTGGATTACATTGTGACTTATTTTGGGCACTGGTGGTATCCTTTAAATGCTAGTCGCCCGAGCAAGATAAGCTCTCCTTCCAAGATTGAGGAAGTGCCTCACTATGCCAATACGATCTACTATAAGTCACGGGAATTGATGGCTTTTTTAGATCAGTTAAGGCAACGTGATCCTGATGGCATTATTGTGGCTTTTGGCGATCATCTGCCTTTCTTAGGTGAAAATTTTGCTGGTTATGTGGAGTCAGGTGTGCTGCCGTCTAATCGCAGTGATTTTACACCCGCTATGTTTAAGTTTTATGTGAGTACCCCGATGATTATTATCGACGGTAAAAACGGGCCGGTTAAAATTGGCAGTTTGCCGCTGTATCAAGTTCCCAAGTTTTTACTTAACTTGTTGAATTATAATGAGCCTAGTATTATGGATTATGTTGCACCATTATCTGATATGCTGGTTCGGCCATCACCAGGGGGGTTGCATTTTAATTTATTGAAAGATGGGGTAGTGGATGTATGTAAGGAACCACCTTATTCAGAGGCTTGTCAGAAATCATCAGAATGGTTAAAAAATGTTTCAATTATTAGTAACGATTTATTTATAGGTCGTCAATATACACGCCCAAAACACATATCTATTAAACTTCCAGAGCCATTGTCAGAGGGTCTTGTGACATCTCCGTTGCATGCAAATGATGTGTTGGGTGATCATGATGCGCAAGTAAAAAAACAATCTGTATTGGTGAGTGATTAAGACGGATATATTTTATAAACGTCTATTTTTTGGAGTATTGAATGAAAAAAATATGGGTTAGGACAATATTTAGCGTATTTCTGTTTTTTGCAAATAACGTAGTTGCAGATCAATATACAATTCCGGTGCAACTGGATTACAGTCTGATAAAAAAAGCGTTAATAACTCAGCTTTATAAAGGTGCAGGTAATACTGCAGAGCTTTGGAAAGATAAGCATGGTTGTAGTTATTTAAAACTTTCTAATCCTGAGGTGAGCGGTCAAAATGGGCAAATTAGACTTTTAAACAATATACAAGCACGCTTTGGAACCAGTATTGGAAGACAATGCGTCACGCTTATTGAGTGGGCAGGTTTATTAGAAACTCTACAGCAGCCAACTATTAATGCGGCGCAGTCTATTTTGAGCATACCTATCACTACAGTAACCGCGACAGATCCAGACGGTCGTTCGGTCAGTAATAATAAAATTCAGGATTTAATTAAACGTTTTGCCGAGCCTAAATTATCGGCTGTTAAAATTGATTTAACCGAATCAAGACCTGATATAGAAAAATCGGTAAGTGAATTTTTACCCAAAGAAAATGCTGCGGAAATTAAAGCGATACTTGATTCTTTAAAATTTTCTGCCGTAGAAGCGAACAATAATGGGGTTGCCATTAAGTTGTCTTTTAATGCGGTAACTAAATTAATGATTAAAAAATCCACAGCTCCTTTGACTGATGCCGAACAGAAGCAATGGCAAGCTACTTGGCAGGAATGGGATGCTTTTTTAACCAAGGCCATTGAGCAGGCCTCAATTGATGTCAAATCACCTGAATTGCGTGATGCCTTAAAGGAAACGCTTGCGGAATCCCGTGATGCTTTTCAAGCAGGCTTAAAAGATCATGATGATAGTGGCGATGATCCAGTGCGGGTATTTTTTATCAATACTTGGGAAAGATTAGCGCCACAATTAAAGGCGCTGTCTAAAGAGTTGCCAGAAATTCAAGGGTTGCAATATATGACTTTTATTGCGGCTACTGATGTGATTTATGAATTTGAAAAGCTGAGTGCACCTTTTGGACTGGAAATTTCATCTGATGGCTTGCGTAAATTGGTAAGAATCCTGATTGCCGGTAAACAGCAGCATGCGGTAATGGGAAAAGGCTAACGAAAAGCCAGATGTCTAGTTTGGGTGGGCTATACGATACTAACGAGCTTATTGTTTTAATATCTTGTCACACAACACAGGCAGTATTAGTGGCTTTGGTGGTATTTTGGAGGGGGTCGGATGTTTGGCTTCTTCGGTAAACCACCAAGCTAGATCCGCATCGCATCCAGTGCCTGGCGGCAAAGATTCTTGGCTCTGGCAGTATTTATTATCTTTTGGACATTTTAACCGCACATGAAAATGATCATCATGTTTCCACCAAGGGCGAATTTTTTTTAACCAGCCGTGCCCCGAATGAGTCAAACAAAGCTCTCGCTTAATGCTTGGGTTGACGAAAATACGATCAACTTCAGGCAATTGAGCCGCAACTTCGAGGACTTTTTCATTAGCTTTGGACCATTGGCTGTAATCAAGGGTATCAGATTGTCCGACCAGTACAGACGGTGCACTCCAAGTTTCACGTTCATTAAATGCTAACGTGCGATTGGCTGCTTGTTGTGATAATAAAAACCAAATATCAACATCCAATCCGGTTTGATGACTGCGATGCCCACTTAACGTCGGTCCCCCACGCGGTTGGCCTAAATCACCAATTAACAAAGATCCCAAATGTTGTTTGGCGACAGATTGCCCCAAGCCTTCAATAAAGTGTTTTAAATCTGGATGACCATAAGTCCGATTTCTTGATAAGCGCATCACTTGATAGCCCGTACCATTAATTGGTAAAGAAATCGCTCCACTGATACAGCCGCCATTATAAGCGCCAATGCTCTGAGAGCTAACAGAATAGGTCGGCAAAGATACTCTCGACCATTGCTCTGCAATCGAGCTGGCAAGGCATTCAGAAAGTACTAAGGATAGTAAGAAGCCGGTAAAAAACAACGTCTTGATATTTAACACCTTATCTCCGAAAATAAAAAACTTATGGTATAAAAAACAGTAAAACTATTTTATAGGACTCTAAGAAAGTTTTCTCAATCGTTATATATCTCATCTTAAATAGTACAATACAATGTAATGAACCTTTTTAATAGGAAGTGCAATGAATATTAGCCCAACTCAAATAGAATTTACGTTGCTTTATGATGGGCTATGTCCCCTTTGTAGTAAAGAAGTGAACTGGTTATATTCTCGAAATAAACACGGGCGGCTTGGTTTTAAAGATATTAATGATGCAGATTTTAATCCCGCAGTTTACGGAAAAACGCAGGAGGATTTTATGGCTGAGATTCATGGGCTTTATCCGGATGGCCAACTTATTAAAGGCATGGGTGTATTTCGTGAAACCTATAAGGCAGTTGGTTTGGGTTGGTTAATGGCGGCCACTGGTTGGCCGGTATTAAAACCCTTGTTTGATCTGATTTATAGAGTGTTTGCAAAATACCGTGTGCGCTTGGCTGGCTTAATTGCGGGTGATAAATCATGTAATTGTGGTAAATAGTCGAACCTAGTTCACGCTATTAATTAAAGTACTTATTTGAGTTGGAAATAGCAATGTTTGAAAGAAAACATGAAAAACTAGCGTCCTTATCCGTGTTCATTATTAGAATGGTGTGGTCTGTTGTAATGGCTGTCCTTTTGATTGCCGTTGCTTTATTTATGGGCATCATGGGCTATCATTGTCTGGCGGGTTTTGATTGGATTAATTCTATTTTAGAAGC
>CAIVQX010000102.1 GCA_903908165.1 uncultured Methylococcaceae bacterium
ATTAATTTTTAGATTTGCTTTAGCGAGTTGTGTTGTGGAGAGAAGTTATTAGTTATATTTATTAAGCTTGAGTGATGAAGATAACAAGTTGATTTTTATTTTAAGTCTAATAAGTATTGTAGTGATGTGGTTAAAAACTATGAGTCTTAGGATTGATGGTAGTGAGTATTTTTGATTTTTGACTTAGTAGGGTGTTTCTTTTTTAATAAAGTTTTGGAAGTAAGTTTGTTTTTTTTTACATAGGTTTTTTTGGGGGAATTTTTACTGCTAATAGATTGTTTCTTAGCGATATAATAATTTGATTTTCCAATAGTTTTTGTTTTGATTGTATGGTGATGTTTACCGGAATGCCTTATTCTATGGTTGTATTTTTTTTCCTCATTGCTTGAGTCAAAAGTTATAGGAGCCTTGTTGCCACAACCAAGTTGATAGGGTGGGGTGCCAGCAAAATTGGTTGTCATCGTGTTAATGTTTTTAACAGGATTAGGATTAAAATTATTGGCAAAACCATTGTTCATCATGGTGGTCATTAATTGGTATCGTTCCGCACTTGTCATTCCACCCAATATAACACCGATAAGGCGCTTACCATTTTGATTAGCTACAGAAATTAAATTGTAGCCAGAACCACAGGTAAATCCGGTTTTCATTCCCTCGGCACCTGGATAGTTGGCAGTAAACTTATTGATTCCTCGTAACTCTCGACCTTTATAGTTAAAAGTATGCGCAGAGAAATAAGGGTAATAATTTGGAAAATTTTGATGTGTTTTCCATGCAAGTAGAGCCATATCTCTGGAAGTGGTTACTTGCCATTGGTGTGGAAGTCCGGTTGCATTCATGAAATGAGTATCGACCATACCTAATTCGTGAGCTTTTGTAGTCATTTTAACTGCAAAACTTTCTTCTGTGCCGCCAAGGTGTTCGGCTAAAACAACAGCTGCATCATTAGCTGAGCGTGTTATAAGTGCTAAAATTGCATCTCTAACAGTTATTTCATCCCCTAGTCTTAAACCTAATTTACTTTGGGGTTGGTGTGCGGCACGGGTAGAGGCCCTTAAAACATCGTGAAGATGGATCTCTTCTTTTTTTAACGCATCAAAAGCCACATAAAGAGTCATAACTTTAGTTAGCGAAGCTGGAAACCATGAGTGAGTTGCATTTAGTTCGTGTAGAACGCTACCGTTTTCGGCATCAATTATAATTTCAGCGTGTCTTCCATAACTTGATTCCGATATTAGGATTAACCAAAGTGGTATGAAGATGAGTAGTATTGATTTAACGGTATTCATTTAAAAATGCTCTAGAAGGTTCTGGATTGTTATTTAACTCAACTATTGCATAGTAAGTTTTGAGTGATTTTCCTCAAGCAATAGACTATTTATTAGAATATTTGTGTGAGGGTTCTTGAGCTCACTAAGTATCAAGATATTATTTTTTTTACAAATTTAGAAATAATTTTAGGTGCATTTATTTTATCAAATCATATAACTTGAGAGAATTGTATTTTGTATTTTTGATGGGTAATTTTTATCTCCTTAATTTATTTTTAATCCTTTAATACAATTATAAGGAATTTCTCCCGAACAAATCCCCCAAAAACTTCCAAATGGGCCTTCAGAATCGGCTTTCCAAGATTCTGAAAATGACTCAAATGCCACACCCGACCACTTTTTTTTTGCTAATTTATTAAAGGTAGATTCTATGATAAGTTTTTGAGCTTTTTTACCGGCAAGACCACACTTTTGTCCAGTAATAAGGTTTACTTCAGTCCCATTGTTGGGAGCATTTGGCCAACCAAATTCAGTTAAAATAACATTCTTGTTAGGATTGTTCTTTTTTATGTCACTAAGTCTTGCAATTTGGAAGTCAGCAGCTTTTTCGGCCGGTACACACGTATGAATGGCAGAAAATTTATTTTCCCACCAAGGAAATACATTGGCTCCTATCCAATCTACTTTAGATGAAAAGCTGGTTTGCTGGCATGTTATAGATCGATTACACCATTCCCACCACGTATCTATTGTCGTAATTGGTTGAGTAACAGCAGCATTCCGCAAGTCATTTATATAGCGAGTGATTTCAGCATCTAAGGCATAACCATTTCGAGTTCTAACTTCAGAACCACAGCTTAGCTTAATAATGGTTTTTGGATATTTTTTAGCAACTTCAATACCTTTAATGATTGATATTGAATTTACCGTGGTGTCTTTATCTAGCCAGATAATTGCAATTACTTTTATATTACGAGCTTCTGCGGCACTAAAAATATTGTCAAGGCCATTTAGAACGCCATAAGTCATAATGCATCGAAATGGAGTTTTATGGATTAAAGTGTCGAGGAGTTCATTGATTAAAGCTTTGGACGGATGTTCTCCATAATTTGGGTTTAGTTTTCCTACGTAAGGACTAAATCCAGCACACTGAATAGGTTTCTCTTGCGAAATATTTATAACTTGATTACGAGCAGATACATTTTGGCCATAAAATAATAGAACTATATACATGGCTGTTAGTAGCGATAGATTAATAAAACCTTTTGAGAGTATCAATGTATGCTTTTGTTTTACCTTCATGGTAACTTAAGGATAAATATAAAGAGCTAATTTAATTAGCAATACGTTAATTTTCATTCCAAAACAGAGTAAAGATAATACAATTTAGATTATATTCACTCTGGTTGAGGAGTTTAATCAGTTTTTTGAATATATTGAAATTTGGTAATGTAAATAGGTAATGTTTATTTGCCTAATACATCATTACGAGCACTTTCAGCAATTGCACCAGCCTCACTGATTAGTTCAGGTGGCACATTTAATTCTTGCATTGTTTTACCTAAGTGCTCCATGACTACATTAAAATGATCATTATTTAGCCCCATTTTGACCAACCGTGCATGCGCGCTTCTCAGATCAGCACCGTTATAATTATTGGGGCCGCCAAAAGCCAAAGTGAAAAACGCTTTTTGCTTTGCTATTAGCTGCTCCATGTTCGTTTCATCGAAAAAACGATTAATTCTATAATCAGCTAATACTTTGTGATAAAAAATATCCACTGCAGCATCAACGGCTGCTGCACCACCTAATCTTTCATATAAAGAGGGTATTTGGTCGGATGTCATTTCTGAAGTTGAACTCATGTGAGGGTCTCCTGTATTATTATGATTAATAGAAGTCATAGCTCTTATTTAAGTGGCTTTTAACTAAGAATCAAGTTTATAACAACCTAATACCTTATACAACATATAACTTTTTTACTATTTATATTGAATGAATATACTTCTAAATCAGGAATACGGTGAGTAGTGCTTATCTTTTTTATTGAAATTAAATACTTATTAAAATAGATAAAATCTGATTGACGCCTAATTGAGACTGAACTATTGGTTAAATATTTGATATAAAAGTTTGAATGATGTTTAGCTAGCAGATTGATTGTTATCAATAACTAATTTGAGCTTTAGACCTGGACGAAGCCCTTTAACAAGTGTCGCTGCGTTTGATTTGAGTAGCTCAGCATTGGTCATGTTAAACTTTTTCGAAATTTGTGACAAAGAATCCCCTTTTTTAACAGTGTAGTTTATCAATCTGACTGATGGTGTTGAGCTAGCGATTTGAGGGTTAGTGCTCTTAATAGTTAGTTTTCGACCTGGAATTAATGCAGTATTCGATTTCATGTTATTCCAGTTGGTAATGTCTTTTGGAGTAACTGAAAAATGTTTAGAAATATTAACTATAGTATCGCTTTTTTTGATTACGTAAGCTTGACTGGTTACAGTTTTTAATTTGGCTACTTTTTTACTTAAGGATATCTTGTTTGATGTCGTTTCGGTCGCAATTTGTAAGCGCATACCAGTGCGTAATGAATTACCCTTTAAGTGATTAGCAAGGCGGATTGAGCTTACTGTAGTATGATTTTTTATAGCAATGGATACCAGGTTTTCACCTGGCTTAACTTTGTACAATGTATGTATTACTTTTTCTGAGCTTTTTCGTGTTGGTAGGTCTGCTGTTGTTCTATCTTCATCGTCAATATAATGGGGAGTGTGTTCTTGGATGAAATCATTGAACGACACTCTTTCTGAGTAGGGTAGCATAGCAAGATTTTTCTTAAATGCTTGCGCATGGGCGACAGGTATGAGTAATCGGTGAGGGCCTTGGGGTGCAGTGCTAGAGCGACTAAATCCGGGATTGAGTTTCATGAGTGCATATAATGGTGTATTAGCTAACTTTGCTGCTTTATTTAAATCTAAGGGAGATTTTATGTCAATAACCTCAAAGTAAGGTCTATTTGGAATATGTTGAAGATGTATATTGTATTCATCTGCATGTGCAAATAAATTAGCAATAGCTAACAATCTGGGAACATAATCTTCAGTTTCTTCTGGTAAATCTAATGACCAATAATCAGTTGGTAGTTTACGATCTTCATTTCTTTCAATTGATTTTTTGACTCTTCCTTTTCCGCAATTATATGATGCTAAAGCAAGTAACCAGTCCCCGTTAAATGTTTCACTCAGTTCTTTTAAATAAGTTGTTGCCGCTTTTGTGGAAGCATAAATATCTCGGCGACCGTCATACCAATCATTTTGTTGAAGCCCGTACTCTTTTCCTGTGGCTGGTACAAATTGCCATAATCCGGACGCATCTGCTTTAGAGTATGCATCAGGTACAAAAGCACTTTCAACAACAGGTAATAAAGCTAACTCACCAGGAATGTTTTTAGCTTCGATTTCGTCCAGAATATGGTTAAGATAAGGCTCCGCTCTTTGTTGTAATATGGCAAGCGATGTCGGATGTTCCAGGTACCAGTATAATTCACGGTCAATACGTGGATTTTTAATTTCGGGCAACGAATATAAAGATAGTAATCGTTCCCAAACAGTATTTTTATGAGTTGATGCGGTTTTATTGAATTTGTGTTTGCGAAAATTATGATCAGAGAAGTTATCGTTTTGTGATGAACTAATTGAATCTTGATAGTTAATGTTTAGCGGTTCTTTTGGTGTCTCTGAACAAGCGGTAATAATTAAAGAAATAGATAGTAATAAAAATTTAACTGAATCGTTAAAATTAACACGTATCATCTTTAAGCCTAACTGTATAGTTGCAAACGATTGTATTATACCATTTTTTAAATAAATCATTAACATGATTGTTGTAGTGAGTGATATTAATGAAACGAAATTTTTTGTTTGGATGGTATCAAACGCCAAGAGGAAAGCTATTAAAAGAGTTGGAAGTAGATTACATACAAAAATCTATTACAGTCAGTTGCCAACAGATTATTTTACAAATTGGTGGTT
Source organism: uncultured Methylococcaceae bacterium (assembly GCA_903908165.1). Taxonomy (GTDB): domain Bacteria; phylum Pseudomonadota; class Gammaproteobacteria; order Methylococcales; family Methylomonadaceae; genus Methylobacter_C. The sequence goes on from CAIVQX010000102.1 coordinate 5,303, forward strand.
TAGGATGGGAAAGTGAGTTTATTGATTGCACATTATACAAAAAATATACTGTCCTTGATGCTAAAGGTCTGGGTTGTAATACCGCCATTAAGATCCAAGCCAAAGCCTATTCTTTGCCTGTCCAAAGCGAAAGTATTGATATGATTATAGTGCCTCACATGTTGGAGTTTGATACGCATCGATTTCAGACTATGAGGGAAATAGAGCGTGTTTTGAAACCTGAAGGTTTATTAGTTATTTTGAATTTTAACCCTTGGAGCTTCTGGGTCAGATATCAATTTTTATGGGATAAGAAAATGGCTGATTCTTGGGGAGGACATTTCATTTCTAGGTCAAGGGTGCTGGACTGGTTAAAATTGTTAAATTTTGAAGTAATCGTATCATCGGAGTTTAATTTGGATTCAATCAGTTCTAAACAAGGTAAATTCATACGCTATGGACACTCTTTTTTCTTTACTGCATATGCAGTGAAGGCAATAAAACGTCGATATAATTTAATACCTTTGATACCAGTAAAAAATGCCAAACCTCAATTAGCTTTGATTAATTCACTAAATTCTCTTGCGCAGAAAAAAAGACATGAATAATACAGTAGTTATTTATACCGATGGAGCCTGTCGAGGTAATCCGGGGCCTGGTGGTTGGGGGCTAATACTTAGCTATAAAGGTTATAGCAAGGAAATGTATGGGGCAGAAAATCATACAACAAATAATCGTATGGAATTAATGGCGGCTATAAAAGCATTGGAAGCGTTGACAAAACCGTGTTTGGTTCAGCTTAATAGTGATTCTAGCTATGTTTTAAAAGGTATTACAGATTGGATGCCTAATTGGAAAAAAAGGGGTTGGAAAACGGCAGCCAAAACAGAAGTGAAAAACGAAGATTTATGGCGAAGATTAGACAAAGCAATAGCTATACATAAAGTTGAATGGAACTGGGTAAAAGGCCATTCTGGTGATGTTGGTAATGATAGAGCGGATGCTTTAGCTAATTTGGGAATTGATTCGTTAAATTAAAAGTCTTAGTAGGCGTTATTTTTTATTGTTTAGCAATGTTTTTAGATCAGAAAATGGATTATGGGTAGCACCAGAGGTGTTAGATTTACTTGTTTGGGAATTAACAAAGCGGGTTTCTTCATATCTAGAATGTTCATTATCGTGGCAATAAAGGCACAATAATTCCCAATTACTTCCGTCGGAAGGGTTATCATCATGATTGTGGTTTTTATGATGAACGGTTAATTCAGTTAGATTTGTATGCGTGAATTCACGCGCACACTTTCCACATATCCAAGGATAAAGTTTTAAGGCTTGACCTCGATAAGACTGTTCACGTAGTTCTTGATTGCGGCGTGCATTACTGACTATCTGGTTTAATTTATTTTTATCCATAATATTGAATTAAAGGTTTTATATTTTAATTGAAGGAATTATTTCCATAATTAAAGTTTAAAAAAATAGAAATGATCCTAGGTAAGCACTAATTATTGTAATGACACTGACTTTAATTTTTTCTAATAAAGATAAGCTGGACCAGTAAGTAAGAAAGTGATTTTTGTTTTTAAACACTATTGCAATCAGTTTTCCTTTTAGCCATGGCAATAGTCGCCATAAAATATATGCCGGTATTCCAGCTAGTAAGATCATTAGATAAAAAACAATCGTTTGGGTTTCGTGAACTTCCGTTTCGAATAACCGTTCGACTAAAGTATCAAGTAGTTCTTCAATAGCCTCAAAAGATAGATGGGCTAGGTGAAGCAATGATTCATAAATAAAATGAAATATGTTTGTCAAAGGATCTACAATCAAATCGGGTGCAGTTAGCATGATAATGATGGTGATAATAAATAAACCGTATCGGATATGTTTATAGGTCATTTAGGGTCTCTGGCAATGTAAGCAATGGGTCAACGATAACTAATGATTAGGTTTTCTTATTTGGTGCTAAGCACCCAGGATTTGGCATTTCTAAACATCCGCATCCATGGCCCATATTCATTCCAATCATCTGGATGCCATGAATTTTGTTGGGTTCTAAAGCAACGTTCTGGGTGAGGCATCATGATCGTAAATCGACCATCATGGTTAGTTAGGGCGGTAATACCCATTGGAGAGCCATTGGGGTTGGCAGGGAAGTCTGTGGTTACAGCGCCGTAATTATCGACATAACATAAGCTTACAGCTTGTGCATCAAAAGCAAGTTTAGGGTCTGCTGTAAACTCTGCTCGACCTTCGCCATGAGCAATTGCAATCGGTATTTGTGAACCTTCCATACCAGCAAAGAAAATTGAAGGAGATTTCTGTACTTCCACCATTGCAACGCGAGCTTCAAATTGTTCTGAGGTATTACGCATAAATCGAGGCCAATGTTCGGTTCCAGGAATAATTTCTTTTAAGCCTGACATCATCTGACAGCCATTACATACACCGAGCCCAAAGGTGTTTGGACGTTCAAAAAATCTTGTAAATTCTTTACGAGCTTGAGGATTAAAAAGAATTGATTTTGCCCAGCCACCACCGGCACCTAGTACATCACCATAAGAAAAACCGCCACAAGCAACTAATCCGGTAAAGTCTTGTAAACTGATGCGTCCATGAATGATGTCAGTCATGTGAACATCAATACATTGGAAACCTGCGCGGTCGAATGCGGCGGCCATTTCTATATGGCCATTTACGCCTTGTTCGCGCAAGATGGCAACCTTAGGTTTAGGTGCAGATTTATCGGTAATTCCTAGGTCATTATTAATATCAAATGTTAATAATGACCGTAGTCCCGGATCATTATCGTCAGAGATACGATCAAACTGTTGTTTGGCACAAACCGGATTATCTCGTAAAGCTTGCATTCGGTAACTGACTTCAGACCATATGGTTTGGAGCTTAGCGCGGCTGGCTGAATAAATCAGGTTGTTACCCATGCTGATGGTTAATTGTTGATTGTTACAAATTTTTCCAATGAGAGAAGTACAGAGACTTAAGCCCGATTCATTGAACAAACTAATAACTTCTTCATAATCACAAGCACGAATCTGTAATACAGCTCCCAACTCTTCATTAAATAATACTGATAACACATCATCATTTAATTCATCAAGTGATAAAGAAACCCCAATTCGACTGGCAAACATCATTTCTGTTACAGTAGCTAGTAGACCACCATCAGAACGATCATGATAGCTCAGTAATTTATTTTGGCTGTTAAGTGTTTGAATGGAGTTAAAAAATGCTTTCAATAGTGTAGGGTCATCTACATCAGGACAGTCAACACCTATTTGGTTGTATACCTGAGCTAAGATTGAACCACCAAGACGATTTTTGCCGGCGCCCAAGTCAATTAAAATCAAAATACTATCTTCGATATTTTTTAATTCAGGTGTAAGTGTTTTGTTGACATTTTTAACGGGAGCGAATGCGGTAATAATCAATGATAAAGGAGAGGTCATAATTTTTTCCTGACCATTCTCTGTCCATACAGTCTTCATTGATAAAGAATCTTTACCTACTGGTATCGCTATCCCAAGTGCGGGGCATAATTCCATGCCAACGGCTTTAACAGTTTCATAAAGAGCGGCATCTTCACCTTTAAAACCTGATGCAGCCATCCAGTTGGCGGAAATTTTAATTTTGTTTAGCCCATCTATCTGCGCTGCTGCAATATTAGTTAATGCCTCCCCAATTGCCATACGACCAGAGGCAGGTGCATCTATAACAGCTATGGGAGAGCGTTCACCCATTGCCATTGCTTCACCTGTTACTGCAAAAAAACCAGATGAAGTTACTGCAACATCAGCCACGGGCACTTGCCAAGGGCCAACCATCTGATCGCGAGCTACCAATCCTGTAACTGAACGGTCACCGATATGAATCAGAAAGCTTTTGTCAGCGACTGCGGGGAAAGACAATACTCGATTAATGGTTTCTTTGAGACATATATCGGTAAAGTTCAGTGCTGTTGTTTCTGGTTTTATATGCTTAACATTTTTATGTAATTTGGGCGGTTTTCCGAACAATACTGACATAGGTATGTCAACCGGTTTATTGCCCAAGAGCGGATCACTTAGGGATAGATGTTCTTCTTCAGTAGCCTCACCAATAAGCGCATAAAGACAATGTTCTCGTTCGCAAAAAGACTCGAATAACGCTAAAGATTCTGGCTTTATTGCGATAACATAACGTTCTTGTGCTTCATTACACCAGATTTGCATCGGTGACATGCCTTTGTCGTCATTATTCACTTTGCGTAAGTCAAAGCGACCTCCGCGGTCACAATCATGAATAATTTCAGGTACGGCATTAGAGAGCCCACCCGCACCAATATCATGTATTGAGATAATGGGTGTCTCGTTACCCATTGAGTTGCAATGATTAATTACTTCTTGACAGCGACGCTCCATTTCGGGGTTTTCACGTTGTACTGAAGCAAAATCGAGTTCTTCTGAGCCAGCACCTGAGGTTTGTGAAGAAGCTGCGCCGCCACCTAAGCCTATCAGCATCGCCGGACCTCCTAATATGATGATTAGAGAGCCTGCTGGAATAGGTTGTTTTTCAATCAGCATCGGACGAATGTTGCCCATTCCACCAGCGATCATGATAGGTTTGTGATAACCTTTAAATTCATTGTTAGTGTTTCCAATCACCGGTTGTTCAAAGCTGCGAAAATATCCTGCGAGATTAGGTCTTCCAAATTCATTATTAAATGCTGCGCCCCCTAACGGACCTTCTAACATAATTGATAATGCTGAAGCGATGCGTTCGGGTTTGCCATTTTCTTGCTCCCATGGTTGGTGAAACTCAGGGATTTTTAGATGTGAGACTGAAAAACCTGTTAAACCAGCTTTGGTAGCAGAGCCTCTTCCTGTTGCACCTTCATCTCGTATCTCACCACCTGAACCGGTCGCAGCACCAGGAAATGGAGAAATGGCAGTAGGATGATTATGGGTTTCAACTTTCATTAGTAAATGTACGTCTTCTTCGACATAGCTATACTCAGAAGTTTGGGCATTTCGGATAAAAACCTGCGCTTTGGAGCCAACAGCGACGGAAGCATTATCGTGATATGCAGATAAAATGCCGTCCGGACTTTTAGTCGCAGTATTACGTATCATACCAAATAGACTATGAGCCTGTTTGATATCATCAATGGTCCAATCAGCATTGAAGATTTTATGTCGACAATGCTCGGAGTTGGCTTGAGCAAACATCATTAACTCAACATCAGTTGGATTTCTACCGAGATTTTGAAAGCTAGTGGTTAGATAATCAATTTCATCAGTCGATAAGGCCATTCCAAGCTCTACATTTGCATTAATGATGGCTTCACGACCTTGTTCCATCAGTTGGATGCTGCGTAATGGCTTGGGTTGGTGTTGAGAAAATAAGTCAGGAGCAGTATTGTCATATATGACTGTTTGAGTCATACGATCATGCAATATATTCGCAATTTTTTTCTTATCTGACGCTGATAATGGTTGTGTAGTTATTAACGAATATTGAATTCCACGTTCTATGCGCTTAACAGTAGATAATCCGCATCGTATGGCGATTTCAGTTGCTTTGCTAGACCAAGGTGAAATGGTTCCAGATCTTGGCACGACAAGTAAGGGTTCAATAAGCAGAGAGTTAAGCTGCAAGGCATCATTTCTTTCTACAATTTCTGAAGAACCATAAGCTAACAATTGATTCAAAGTGTTGGTTTGAAGATTGTCTAAGTTGTTTTCAGTATCCACAAAGTGGATAAAACAAGCTGAAATAGCTGTGATGTTTAATTTAAGCTTATTGACCTCAGCGAGTAATTTTTTTAAACGAAATTCAGATAATGCAGATGTGCCAGGAATTTTTAACATAGGTGTTGAACTTTAATGTTGGTTGAAATTAATTTTTTATTAACCACAGTAAAATGTTCGTGATTATCAGGTTAGAGTATGCCAGTCAGTGTGATAATTATTTCGCTGCTAAGTTAGCTTGAATTGATTCTTCCAAAAGAGTTAGTAGTTTATTGCTGGTTTCATTAGACATGGGTTTTAGGTCTTTATCAGTGATAATAATGTCTGTTTGCTGGTTTTTATCATCAAGCTGAATAATATATATTTTTTCATTATTATGGGCGCCACTAAATAAGCTAGAAATTTGATTCCAGTAGGTATAATCTTTTAATTCTTGCTCATCCGGATCATAGAGCACGGTAAAGATCTTTTTCGCTTGATTGCGATCGGTGATTTCAATAGATTTTCTAGTTAGTGCTTTATTGACTATGCGCCAAGCTTGGATAAAAGGGGCATTGATACGTAAAAGGTTTTCACTGTTACTTATTTTAATGCGTTCAACTTTTAATCCTACTGTTGAAACACTATCTTCACTTGGATTGGTGTCTATGGTCTTTGGTATTTCGTTTGTCGTTCCAGTGGCATAAGCCGTTTCTTCAGTAGGGGCTTCAGTGCTTGTATCAGAAGCAGTAATTGCTGGGGCTGATGGTGTTAAGCCGGGGATTTGGCTTTTCTTCAAATCGTCAGGCAAAATGAGAGGTGGTATTTCAGTTGTAAACTGATAGTCTTTTTCTTTGTCAGGGAATAAGCTTTTTATATAACTACATCCAGATATGTTAAGCAGTGATAAAGCTGTAATGATTAAAGCAAAGCTTTTTGTTTTCATGAAAGCACTTTAGCCTTACGCATTGAGTTTCTTACTGTAGCAAAACAATCTTCAGTTAGCCAAGTTAAAGGAAGACGAATACCCTTACCAATTAGCCCCATTTCTGCAACAGCCCATTTTACTGGTATTGGATTTGATTGGATAAATAGATTTTTATGCAGGTCTGCAAGCTTTTCGTCTATCGCTAAAGCCGTTTCTTTATCACCCGCTATTGCCGCCATAATCATTTCATGAACTTGCTTAGGTGCAACATTGCCGGTAACAGTTATTGAGCCATTACCCCCTAATAAACAAAATTCAAGACTGGTGGCATCATCTCCCGTGTAAATTGCAAAAGAAGCTCCTGTCAAATCACGTATTTTTTTGACTCGAGTTAAATCTCCTGTAGCTTCTTTAGCACCAATTATATTAGTCAGTTTTGATAGTCTTCCAATAGTTTCTGGCAACAAGTCGCACGCGGTACGACCTGGTACGTTATATAAAATTTGAGGTATATCAACTGCTTCAGCAATCGCTTTATGATGCAGATATAAGCCTTCTTGAGTCGGTTTATTGTAGTAGGGTGTTACAATCAGACAAGCATTAGCGCCGGCTTGCTGAGCCTTATGAGTAAGGTTAATGGCTTCAGTAGTTGAGTTAGAACCAGTACCTGCAATAACCGGTATTCTACCGCCAACAAAGTCAACGACAGCTTTGATAACTTCGCAGTGTTCTTTTTCGTTTAGAGTTGCTGATTCTCCAGTTGTTCCAACTGCAACAAGAGCGTCAGTACCTTGATCTATGTGGAATTCGACTAATTTTTCCAGACTTTCTTTATCGACTGCACCGTTTTCATACATCGGTGTTACTAACGCTACGATACTACCTTGAATCATGAAATCTCTCGATCAGAATGGATACAGTTACTAAACTCAGCATATTATAACAAGCAAATACATAAAAAAGGTAAAGGATGCAAGTAGTCATATGAAAAGAGATCGTCTTTCGTCATATAGACAAGGCAGAAAATAATTGATAGTGTCAGATCAGCACTACAATTTTATATTCTTGGTGTTTTGTTAGCGTAGATATTTATGTATCAACATTGTTTTCTAAGAGACTACAGTCTGAGTTTAGAAGTCAATTATTGCTGCAATTATTAATATAATGCGGTACAATGACTTTATAAACAAACAGTTCCCTGCGCTTTAAGCGCCTTCTAAAAACTCCAAACAGGTAAATCCATGTCCAATGATGTTTCTACATTATCCACTTTCCGTGATTTAGCACTGATCGAACCGTTGCTAAAAGCATTGGACGATGTTGGTTATGAAACACCTTCGCCCATTCAGGCTCAAGTTATCCCTCACATGCTACAAGGCAAAGATGTCCTGGGACAAGCGCAAACAGGGACTGGTAAAACAGCTGCTTTTGCATTGCCTATATTATCGCGTATTGATCTTCGTCAAAAAGATCCACAAGTTCTTGTTTTAGCCCCCACTCGAGAATTGGCAATTCAGGTTGCAGAAGCTTTTCAACGTTATGCCACGCACTTAAAGGGATTTCATGTTTTACCTATTTATGGCGGGCAAGATTACAGTACGCAACTGCGCCAATTAAAGCGTGGTGCGCATGTCGTTGTTGGTACGCCTGGCCGCGTTATGGATCATATGCGAAAAGGAACTTTGAATTTAGATACACTTCAAGTGCTTGTTCTTGATGAAGCTGATGAAATGTTGCGTATGGGCTTTATTGATGATGTTGAGTGGGTGCTTGAAAAAACCCCTGACGATATCCAAATTGCATTGTTTTCTGCAACTATGCCCGCAGTTATTCGTAAGATTGCGCAAGAATACCTAACTAATCCAGAACAAGTAACTATTAAGGTTACAACAGCTTCAGCTGAAAATATTCGTCAACGTTTCTGGATGGTCAGTGGTGTTCATAAATTAGATGCATTGACTCGTATCCTTGAGGCTGAAACCTTTGATGGTATGATCATTTTTGTCCGAACCAAGACTGCAACAATCGAATTAGCGGAAAAACTTGAGGCACGCGGTTATTCAGCTGCTGCTATCAATGGTGATATGTCTCAGGCCCTCAGAGAGCGCACTATTGCCCATCTCAAAAATGGCAAATTAGATATTTTAATTGCAACGGATGTTGCTGCTCGTGGATTAGATGTTGATCGTATAACGCATGTAGTCAATTATGATATTCCTTATGATACCGAGTCATACATTCATCGAATCGGAAGAACAGGACGAGCAGGGCGTTCAGGAGATGCTATTCTTTTTATTGCACCCAGAGAAAGAAAGCTTTTAGGTAATATTGAGAAAGCAACTAAACAAAAAGTTGAAGAAATGGGCTTGCCTTCAACTGAAGTAATTAATAACAAGCGTATTTCTCGTTTTAAACAAAACATTACGGATACGTTGGCTGTACAAGAATTAAGTTTCTTTACTCAGCTTATAGAACAATATCAACAGGAGCATAATGTCTCTGCTCTTGAAATAGCAGCAGCTTTGGCAAAATTAGTGCAAGGTGATACGCCTTTATTAATGCAGAATTTACCTAAAAAATCCTATGAATCCAGAGAAGACAGGCCTCAAAGGGATGACCGTCCTCGAAGAGACGATCGTCCTAGAAGAGAAGAACGTTCGGAGAGAGAGCGTAAGCCAAGGCGCTCCTTTGGAAGTGGAGTCAATGTAGAAATGGAAGTGTTCCGAATTGAGGTGGGCCATGCTCACGGCGTAAAGCCAGGTAATATTGTTGGTGCTATCGCAAATGAAACAGGTATAGATGGTGATCATATTGCCCGAATCAGGATTGAAGACGATTATAGTACAGTTGAATTACCAGCAGGAATGCCGAAAGAACTGATTGAAGAACTGAAAAAAATCAGAGTTGCAGGTCAACAGCTTAATATATCAAAAATGGATGGTAGCGTTAAGAGACCAAAAATTGATGATGGCGTAAGAAGTTCTAAGCCAGATGATTCAACTAAAAAAGTTGATAAAACTAAAAAACGGATGAGTTCAACTTCTCGACGCGCTAAGCCTAAACTTGCCGAATAAATAACAGTTAGGTTTATTTCTTATCATTTTATTGCTTTATCAGTAATCCGAGCTAATTTTTAAACTTGGTTTACTGATTCCAGATGCAGGCACCGCCTGTTTTTAGAATAGTTTCTAATCGTTCATGATGAGCCACTAACTCATCGCTATTACACTGAATGATTTTTATTGTTTGACGATCTGGATGTAACTGTTTTATATCAGATCTCGAACTAGATTGCTCGACCTCTGAATGTGTTTCTTCCAGTAATGAGGACTGTCCTCCAGTCATTAAGAGAAATACATCAGCCAGGATTTCTGAATCTAATAATGCGCCATGTAAGTCACGGTGACTATTGTCTATACCATATCGCTTACAAAGTGCATCCAGACTGTTTCTTTGGCCAGGGTGTTTTTTTCTGGCATAGGCAAGCGTATCAAATATTGCACATAAATCTGAGACAGCTTTTATTTTGTTTTTTAGTAGTGAAAATTCGTAATTAATAAAACCAACATCAAATGGCGCATTGTGGATAACTAACTCTGCTCCCTCAATGAAAGCGAGAAAATCATCAGTAATTTCAGAAAAATGTGGTTTATCATCTAAAAATTGATTGGTGATGCCGTGTACTGCAATTGCACCTATATCAATTATTCTTTCAGGATTAATATAAACATGAAAACGTTTACCAGTTAATCGACGATTGATTAATTCGACACAACCAATTTCGATAATTCTATGTCCCTCTTGTGGATTTAAACCAGTAGTTTCGGTGTCAAGAACCACAATACGGTTTAGAAATTTGCGATTATCCATTCGGCTGTTTTATAGTGAAATGAGCTTTAAAATTGTAAGGCTTAGTCAAAATTTTCATAGGGTAATAAAATGAATGCTCGATTAAATGTAGCCTTGTGGGTTTTTAGTTTGCCAGTTCCAAGTATCTGTAACCATATCATGTAAATCTTTTTCCACTTTCCAGTTAAGTTCTTTTAAAGCCAATTCAGGATTTGCAAAACATTCTGCAAGGTCGCCAGATCTTCGTGGAGCTATTTTATAATTGATGGGTTTACCTGTAACCTTTTGAAATGCATCGATAATTTCAAGTACACTATAACCCTTGCCAGTGCCCAGGTTATAAGCATTACAACCTCCACACTTATATGATTCAGAGTTCAATGCTGCTATTGCATTAATATGACCTTTAACCAAGTCTACAACATGAATATAATCCCTGATACCAGTTCCGTCAGGGGTTGGGTAATCGTTACCAAAGATTGATAATTGTTTTAATTTGCCAATGGCAACTTGAGCAACATAAGGCATCAGGTTATTGGGTATGCCATTTGGATCTTCACCAATCAGTCCGCTTTCATGGGCACCAATCGGATTAAAATAACGTAGTAATGCTATTTTCCAGGGATATTTGCTTTGATTGTTTCTATCTGCAGCCGATAAATCTCTTAGGATATCTTCTATCATGGCTTTTGATCGGCCATAAGGATTGATAGCACCTAAGGGGAAGTTCTCTGTATACTGTGGACAAGACGATTCGCCATAAACAGTTGCAGATGAACTAAAGACTAATTGCTTGACGTTTGCATGCATCATTACATCGGTAAGAACCAATGTTCCATAGACATTGTTATTATAATAAAGTTGTGGTTTATCACAAGATTCACCAACTGCCTTTAAGCCTGCAAAATGAATGACTGTTGTGGGTGATTCTTTGGCAAAAATATCCGCTAATGCTTGTTTATCACGAATATCGGTTTGATAAAATGACGGTTTTTTTCCGGTTATTTGTTGAACCCTATTTAGGGATTCAATTTTGCTGTTGGATAAATTATCAACTACGACTACCTTAAAACCATCTTGCAGTAATTCTACACAAGCATGGCTGCCAATATATCCAGCACCTCCAGTAACCAAAATTGTTTTAGCATTCATAGTGGCTATTTATTTATTTTGAGTTTTATCAGGTGTACACGTCGGTTATCTGCTCTGATAATTTCAAAGCGCATATTGTCTATTAACAGACTTTCACCTTTTTTAGGCATGTGTTCAAGTTGACTGAGAACAAACCCACCGATGGTATCATATTCATCTGTGGCTAAATGAGTAGAAAAATAATCATCAAATTCTTCAATTGGTATCAGTGCTTTTATCATAAATTCATTAGCACTACGTTGAAAGATATATCCTTCATCTTCATGATCATCGTGTTCGTCCTCTATTTCGCCTACGATTTCTTCTAACACATCCTCAATAGTAACTAAGCCTGCAGCTTGGCCATATTCATCGACAACAATTGCCATATGATTACCATTAGTTCTTAATTCTTTGAGTAAAACATTTAATCGCTTGCTTTCAGGAACGACACTAACCGGTCGCATAATATCTTGGACAGTGATGGTTTTACCTTGTAAAACATGTGCTAATAAATCTTTAGCGAGTAAGACACCTACAACTTTTGTTCGATCCCCATCTATAACCGGATAACGGGAGTGACAAAACTCAATCACAAGGGGGCATATGGTTTCAAGTTTATCATCTTTGTGTACTACGACCATTTGAACACGAGGAATCATAATGTCTTTTACTCGCATTTTAGATACTTGCAATACACCCTCTATCATAGATAAGGCATCTGTATCCAACAATCTACTTTCTCTCGCTTCTTGTAAGATACCAAGAAGGTCATCCAAGTCATGTGGCTCCCCAGAAAACAATTGACTAATCCTATCTACCCAACGTTTACGGGGGGCGTTTCTACTCGGAGGTTGTTCGTCACTCATTTTTCATTGTCCTCTATATACGGGTTCTCAATATTTAATGTGCTTAAAATTTTAATTTCTTTGTTTTCCATAATTTCTGCCTCATCATCATCAATATGGTCGTATCCTAACAAATGTAAAATACCATGAACGATAATATGTGCCCAATGGCTCATTAAGGGTTTATTTTGTTCTAGAGCTTCTTTTTCAAGAAGTGGTGCACATATCACCAAGTCACCTAATAAATTTAGATCAATACCCTCAGGAACTTCAATAGGAAAGCTAAGAATATTAGTTGGCCCTATTTTATGGCGGTATTGTTTGTTCAGCATGGAACTTTCTTGCTCGTCAACAATACGTACGACAATTTCAGTATCCTGATTAAAATCAGCAAGGGTAGTATCAACCCATTGTTGAATTTTTTCCGGACTAGGTAATGCGTTCGAACTCAGAGTAGTTTGAATTTCAACTAGATTCATTGTCAGATTTTGTTTTTTCATAAGTTTCATAAGCGGAAACTATGCGCTGAACGAGTGGATGTCTGATAACATCTCTTTTTTCAAAAAAAGTGAAACTAATGCCATCAATATCTTTAAGAACCTCAAGTACATGACGAAGCCCCGACATTTTGGCTGAAGGGAGGTCAATTTGGGTAATGTCGCCAGTGATAACAGCAGTAGATCCAAAACCCAAGCGAGTTAGAAACATTTTAATTTGTTCTGTTGTGGTATTTTGTGCTTCATCTAAAATAATGAACGCATCATTCAAAGTGCGGCCTCGCATAAAGGCAAGCGGCGCAACTTCTATAATTCCTTTTTCAATCATTTTTTCAACGCGATCAATCCCCAGCATTTCATATAAGGCGTCATATAAAGGGCGTAAATAAGGATCTACCTTTTGTGCCATATCACCTGGTAAAAAACCAAGTTTTTCTCCAGCTTCAACTGCAGGTCTTACGAGAATAATTTTCCTAACTTTTTCAGTTTGTAGTGCCTCTATAGCACAAGCAACTGCCAGATATGTTTTGCCGGTTCCGGCTGGTCCTACGCCAAAATTAACGTCATGTGAGAAGATTTTTTTGAGGTAAGTTTGTTGATTAGTTCCACGTCCCCTAATTAAACCGAACTTTGCTTTAATGACAATTTCTTGTTCGGTTTGTGTGTTCGAAGTATTCAGTACTACCTCGACAGAGGCATCTTGCATTGCTAAGTGAATAAGTTCAGCCGTCAATAACTCTTGTTCAGTGGTTGCGAATAATCTATGCATAACTGCACAAGCTGCCTTCACAGAGTTATCTAAGCCGGAAACCCTAAATTGGTTGCCACGATTAGCAATTTCAACTTGTAGACGAGTTTCAATTTGTCGTAAATGAACGTCTAATGCGCCACAGAAATTGGATAGACGATCATTATCAGCGGGAAGTAAGATGATTTCTAGAGACGTCATTATTGAGATATGATTTTATCAACTGAAGTTTCAACCAGTCGCCCTCTTAAAGAATTGGGCAGTGCTTCTGCAATTAATACATCCACAAAATACCCTGCTAAACGAGGATGACCTATAAAATTGACGACCCTGTTATTTTCTGTTCTACCTTGCATCTGTAAAGGATTTTTTTTTGATTGTCCTTCGACTAGAACAGTCTGCACAGATCCAATCATATTATTGGAGATGGTATTAGCCATTGCATTGATTCGATTCTGGAAGCGTTCTAGACGTTGTTTTTTTAGTTCAGCAGGCACATCATCTGGTAATTCTGCTGCTGGTGTTCCGGGGCGTTGACTGTAGATAAAGCTAAAAGATAAATCAAAACCAACTTCTTCTATAAATGACATGGTTTGCTCAAATTCTTCATCGGTTTCCCCAGGGAAGCCAATAATAAAATCAGAAGAAAGACTGATGTTAGGACGAACTAAACGCAATTTTCGTATTATTTCGATGTAATCGGCGCTCGTGTGACCGCGCTTCATCATCTTAAGGATATTATCGCTACCGCTTTGTACAGGTAAATGCAGGTGATCAACAAGTTGAGGTATTTCTGCAAAGGCTTCAATTAGGCTATCAGTAAACTCAACAGGATGTGAAGTAGTAAAACGGAGGCGATCTATTCCATTTATGGCTGATACGTAATGTAATAGAAGTGCAAAATCTGCAATATCACCATCCTCCATGACGCCACGATAAGCATTGACATTTTGCCCTAATAAATTGATTTCTCTAACACCTTGTTTTGCAAGGGATGTAATTTCGATAACTATATCTTTAAGGGGGCGACTTATTTCCTCGCCACGGGTATAAGGCACCACGCAAAAAGAACAGTATTTGCTACAACCTTCCATAACAGAAACAAATGCTTTATATCCTTCTGCTCGGGGTTCGGGCAAAGAATCAAATTTTTCTATTTCGGGAAAAGAAATGTCTACAACGGGGGTATGTTTGCTACGGACTTGATCTAGTAATTGAGGTAACCGATGTAGCGTTTGTGGGCCAAAAACCATGTCTACAAAAGGCGCTCGTTTTTGAATGGCATCGCCCTCTTGGCTGGCCACACAGCCCCCAACGCCAATAATTACATCAGGGCGTTTGTCTTTTATTTTTCTCCATTTGCCAAGAGCAGAGAAGACCTTTTCCTGAGCTTTTTCACGTATTGAGCAGGTGTTTAGTAATAAAACATCAGCCAGTTTGGGGTCGTCAATTAATTCAAATCCATGAGATGCTTGGAGAACATCTCTCATTTTATCAGAATCATATTCATTCATCTGACATCCGTTGGTTTGAATATATAATTTTTGTGTCATATTTAATCAGGGTAATTCTTCAAGAAAGTTATGAAATATTTGATAATTATTGCCAATATGTGTTTTATCACGTATTCATTCGTTATTTGTTTGCAATGCGGTTAATCGCAAAGATTTAGCGGCTCTTTTTTCAGTGAGTAATCTAGCGGCATCTGCACCTATATGTGCTTCGCCTCTGTGTCTAGCTAATCCCATTTGCTTTTCTCGCTCTATGAAACGATTTTTTTGTTCCTCTGTTATTTTGTCGAAACAATAGGGACAGCTAACACCTTGTATATATTTATCGCTTGCTTGGTCAGCTTCAGTAATAGGTAATCTGCAAGCGTTACATTGATTATAGTGCCCTTTTTTAAGCTTAAGATCTACTGTTACCCTCTCATCAAAAACGAAACATTCTCCTTCCCATAGCGTTTCTTCTGCAGGTACTTCCTCTAAGTATTTTAAAATACCACCCTTAAGATGATAGACCTCATCAAATCCTTGCTCTTTTAGATAAGCCGTTGATTTTTCGCAGCGAATACCCCCTGTACAAAACATGGCGACTTTTTTGTGTTTGTCAGGGTGAAGATTTTCGCTAACAAAGCGAGGGAATTCGCGAAAGCTTTCAGTATTTGGGTTGATGGCATTTTTAAAAGTGCCTACTTTAAATTCATAGTCATTACGGGTGTCAACTAAAATAATATCGGGGTCCGATATCAGTTTATTCCAATCTTTAGGGTTAATATAAGTTCCGACAACTTTTTTAGGATCGATACCCTGGATGCCCATGGTGACTATCTCTTTTTTAAGTTTAACTTTTGTACGGTTAAACGGGATATTATCGGTAAAAGATTCTTTATGATCTATATCGCTCAACCGGGGATCACTCCGTAACCAGTTAAGTACTTTATCGATAGCGTCGCGAGAACCGGCAATCGTACCATTAATGCCTTCATAAGCAAGAAGCAATGTGCCGCGAACCTGATTACACTCCATTTCATCATGTAAGGGTTGACGTAGAGACTGGAAATTTTCCAGAGTGACAAATTTGTAGAGGGCACACACCACTATTGGCTTCATAATATTGACCTATTGCAAACTGGAACGTAAATCCAGGGCAAAAAAGAAACAATTATACTGGAATAAGGTGAGAATGTCGGTTCCAAAAAATATTTATCAAAAAGCAGGCGTTTATGAAATATAGCGTGTTGCTTCTCATCAAAGTAAAAATTATTTAGGTCGACGTGCGCCGGTAAAATGTTGCTGCCAATACCGTTCTTTAAGATTAGAAATCAGAACTTTACCGGATTTTTGACTGGGTGCATGAACAAAGTTGTCATTATTGATATAAATACCAACGTGAGAGTAGGTCTCTCCGTTAGTGTCAAAGAAAACCAAGTCGCCAGAATGGACATTGTATTTATCAATTGGTAATAAGTATAGTGCCATATCTTTTGTTCTACGTGGTAATGTTATGCCTTCTTTTTCGAAGACATGTTTTACAAATCCACTGCAATCAAAGCCTTCTTCAGGCGAACTTTTGCCATAGTTATAAGGTTTACCTTGCAGGCTTAAGGCATAAGAAACCAGTGCAGGTCGGCTTTCTGAGGGGGCTTTAGTTTCAGGCACGCTGGCGCAACCTGAAAAGAGCAAAATGAATATCGGTAAAAGAAATCTAAACAAATTATTTTGCACTAAGATGTTCATAAGTTGATTG
>CAIVQX010000103.1 GCA_903908165.1 uncultured Methylococcaceae bacterium
CCTGTTCCGGCAGTTCCTGTTCCGGCAGTTCCTGTTCCGGCAGTTCCTGTTCCGGCAGTTCCTGTTCCGGCAGTTCCTGTTCCGGCAGTTCCTGTTCCGGCAGTTCCTGTTCCGGCAGTCCCTGTTCCGGCAGTTCCTGTTCCGGCAGTCCCTGTTCCGGCAGTTCCTGTTCCGGCAGTTCCTGTTCCGGCAGTCCCTGTTCCGGCAGTTCCTGTTCCTTGCGTATTAATTTTATTAGCATCTACAACTACCCCTGCACCGCCTAGATTAGCAATACTGCTTGTAGTTAATGGGGTAACTGTTTGTTCTTTTCCAGCTAAATTTGCCGCAGATTGCTGTGCGGCAGTAATCGCAGGTGAATTGGATAATGCTAAAGTGCTAGGACTAAGAGTAACTGGCTGTGCGCCTAAATTATTACTCATTCCTGTAAAATTATTACCTGCACTTACCGATGGTATTACTGATGATGAATAAGGTACAACTGTCGATTGATTTGCCGCAGATTGCTGTGCGGCAGTAATCGCAGGTGAATTGGATAATGCCAAAGTGCTAGGACTAAGAGTAACTGGCTGTGCGCCTAAATTATTACTCATTCCTGTAAAATTATTACCTGCATAAGGAACAATTGCGTTAGCCGAAGATGCTCCTTGCATCGCTTGATTTGAAGCTAAACTAACAAGCGTTTGATTGCTAATCGGTGTTCCATTAAGCACGACATTTGTATTTGGATTAGCCGCGACAGTTTTAGCCACGTCTATCAAATTGTCACTGGAGTCGATATATAATTTTGCCATTTTCTTTTTCCTATTATCTATTTAGTTTTCTTGGTGTGTAATGAAGCACAACACCAGATAAGTTATGTCCTAAATCAATAGCCGTATTGGAGAAAACGACTAGACCAATGTTTGTTCCGCTTCCCTGTATGCGAATTTCTGGTTGAGATACAATCTTTCCATCGTAGTAAAACGTATTCCAAGTGGCTTCGTCCCAATACCCACCAGCGCCTTGCACTTCTTGGTAATTCATCAAATGCGTTGCAACACTTGGATCAGCATAAGAGAAATCGGGATTGAATCTAATTTCAGAATAACCTACCGAAGATAACTCAACTTCAAGTTTTCTAAATCGCTTAATCGCTGAAGGTGATTTTACATTATTAAACGCTGTTCTGATATAGGCTTGAATAGGCTCACCGTCAAAAGATGATCCGGTATTGGCAACGTAAACATAACCATCCTCGTCACCGAGTAAAACGATATCTCGTCCACTCGCATCTTCCCCACTCCATGCGTAACTAATATTCACAGGATAGGTAAATTCAGAGAACTCATGCCCCATTGTCGTAGCGCCTGTTTGCGTTACACCAGAGGTCATTGTCATGATAATACCTGTACCATCACTTGCATAAAAACGAACTTGGTTCTTATTCTTATACGCAGCGGTAGCAACAATCTTTTCTCTAAATCTATCAATAACCGGCTGAATAGCGCGACTGATCGTATCGTGTTCAAATCCACCAAATACATAAGAAGGAACAATACGAACAATCCCTTTGTCATCAAATGAATAGAGTGAGCCAAGATTCATCAAACCATAATGAATAGCGCCAATATCGGGAGAGATTAATTCGGCTTTGTATAAACTGGTTTGTGTATCTACAGATACTTGCCAGAAACTATCTCGACAAGCTACCGCAAGAACGCCACCTACAATCGCGCTCATTCCTGTAATGGTATCGCCAAACTCTTGAACATCTTGAAAACCAAGACTTGTCGTTCTAAAGTCATGTGGATTACCTACAGCAGAAAATACAACTGTACCAAAGTAAGATAAGGCTAATTGACCATTAATCGCTGCGATAGTAGTTGGTGCGTCAATAGTAATTTGTGTTCTGATCGGAATATACACATCTCCATCAAACTCAAACGCACGATTCAGCGAATCACATCCGTAGAGGTTCTTTTTATCTGCATCAGCTTGAAAGTTATGTTGCACAAACTGGTAGTTACCACCTTGTAGAATGCTAATTTGAGTAACAGGATTACCACTAGGATTATCTACAATCGCAATATCGATAATACCCACTCGGATAGTGTCAGATACATTACTTGTCCATGTACCGGTAACACTTGTGACAATAAACCGACCTGTATCACTACGAATATTGATAGGGTCTGAATGAAGCGCCCATTGGCTATATGTACCAGAACCGGTTTTAACAGTAATATTAATAACAATTTGATTCGTACTATAAGAAGTAACCGTACCTTCCATATAATTAGTTGGCGAAGCAGTTGCAGTAATAAGAATTGCTTGACCTGCTACATAGGCTTTACCTGTTTGCGTAGTAAAGGTATGAGCGCCTAATCCCATTGTCATAGTGGTATCACTGGTCGCTTCTAAATCATCAAGATTCTGAGATGTTTCAATAACTTGGCGTTTAACAGTTGCTGTTGCACCCGAATTCTTTTGATTAATCACAACACCATCAAGTACATCAACAGTACAGGTTTTAAAAGGTAGCGATTTAAACAGTGTGATTTGTTGCCATCCGGTAGAAGTAGACTTCCAAATATCAACTGCTGTGCCTGCTGTGTTATCACGAAATGCGTAAGCAACGCCTTTATACATACAGACACCGCGAATAACCCCACTGCCAGTTACAGCAGTGATATTAGTGCGGTAATCATCTGCTGTTAAGCCAAGTGCTGTGGCATGACCAATACCTGTAGGATGCCCATCTTTAGATGGGAGAATAGTCAAAGCACCTTTTAACACACCGCTGACGTTAAAGTTTTCAAGTACAAATGTACCAGTTACTCTATCAATAATCAGATAGTTTGATTCAACCTGCAATACTTTACCTGTAGCCGCGCTTGTAGCGCCTGTAATCGTTTGCCCTACTGTGACAGCGCCTACAAACGTGCAAGGGCAGTAATAGTAACTCTGAGCGCTTGGAGAAGGTCTACCGTCAAATCTTTCATAACCATCAATGCGACGATAACCCCCAAGTGAATTACACTCGTAGTTATTGATTGAGATACATTTACCGGCATCAATAGTGAGAGGGGGCGATACCAAATCAAGTCCACCTGCAAAACGTGAGTATTGCGTCTGGGTTTTAACATTAGGTAGCGCGTTCATTCTCATGCGAGTTCTTCCGAAGCAGTAGGGACAGGGCAGTTAAACTGTTCAAGTTTGAATAGTAATTTGCGATATTCAATGTTGCCGATAGCGTAAAGCTCTTGTGCATTAAGTTGAGTAGCAAAATACATCAATGCTCGCCAAACCACGATCATGTGAAAACGAGTTTGAAAAGCAGGTACATCAGTATCATTTACAAGCACGAAAGGATTTTTATAATACTCACCTTCTACCGTGTAAACATTGTCTGGTATAGGATAAAACGTAAGCGAATTATCCGCAGGTTTTATTGTAAAATGTGTTGGGAATCCGGTTTGAATACGCGCATTCCCAAACATGAATAAATCTCTAAACTCATCCCATTCAACAGGGATTAGATACTGTTCAGTAACAATCCCATTGGCTGTTAAATAGATGCGCATAGTTTCGGGCGACCATTCGCTTAAATCTAGCAAATTGATACCCGTTTCAGAATAATTATTTACACCGATAATGGTATTAAATGACATATCTCCCCGTAGGAAATCCCAATTGGCGTGTTGTAGTTGAATATCTGCATACGCAGTATTGATGTAATCAACAGCTTGTTTGTATTCACCCTGCTGATTTGCCGTTGTGATGAGTCCTGCACCAGAAATATCTGCTTCAGATAAAAGGCGATTAGCGAGTTCAAGAAATGTCATGGTTAATTCCAGTACGGTTAATTAAATATTATTGCGATAACACTGTAGTCAACCACTGATAACCGCGTGGATTGGGGTCTTTGATAACACTGAACGGATACTTTTGTGATGTGTTACGCGAAATCATATTCACAGGATTTTCATCATTAGTATTAGGCGCAATAGTAATAAAAGTATCTGACTTTGCTCTAGCCAAAACTTCGATATATTTACGAGCAACTTGAATAGGCTTACCCACTTCGAGCCATTCAATACGACCATTCACAGCCACGTCTACAAATCTTGGTGAGTAACGATCCGCAGAGGGTTCTAAACGGATAGTGATTTTTTCTTCCATAAAAGCCAATTCGTCAAAATAGACCATATCCAGTCCATTTGATTCAACAATGATTTCTTCATTGTCACGAATATCAGCAACGCTGTCTTGCAGATTAATTGCAGGTTTCGCTCTACCGCGAACTTCTTCTGTGTGTAATTCTTTTTGAATAGCCATTGTTAAGACTCCGATAAATTAAAAATGGCAGTGCGCCTAAAAGACACACTGCCGATAAAGCATTAGCCAGATACGCGAACTGATAAGTTTTTACTAGCTAAAATCATCGCTGTGGTAGCGTTTTGTGATAACTGCACAGTACGCTCACGAACTAAGATTGAATTAGCGCTAACTAATGTACGAGTACCTGCCGCAACAGTTTTGATACACACGTTGTCATTAGTAACAGCAACACCTGTACCAGAAGAACCTGTTCCCGCAGCGGTAGCTAAGAACTGAACACCAACGGTATTTGAAGGAGCGCCAAGAGCAACCCAGTCAGTTGTACCAACAGTTTTAACAGTGTAGAAAGTATTTACTGCAATAGCTGTCGCAGCTACGTCAACAGTAACACCTTCAAACCATTCAAATTTAGAAAGGTCAGTATAGTTTTCAACGCACACATAACGTGCTTTAGCACCAATATCTAACTCAACATAATCCGCTGCAACAATAGTCGTTGCGTCAAATGACAAACGAACAAAGGTATCGAGTTGCGAATCTTCGTCATTTGATTTATTTGTTAATACATAAGTTGTATTTTCAGCCATTTCATAATCCTCAAAAGGGTGCGCTGAGAATTAACTCAGCGCGGGTATTAATTAAAGTGATTTAACGCCAGCGTAGCCTAAAGCCATCCACTGATTGTTTTCAATCATCACACCTTTCCACCAGATAGAACCGGCATAACCACGTTGACCGTGTGGATCAGATTTAGTTTTTTCACCCGCTGGGATGAAAGTAGGTGACATTGATTCTTTACCGCGCAATGCAATTTGCGAGAACGAATCTTGCGCAAATACAAAGAAAGGATATACGTCAATGTTTGTACCTAAAGTTGATTGACAACCTGTTGATCCAGTAGCCGCACCAGCGCTCAATTGAGCAGGTAAGTCTGGTGAAGTAATAAAACGGAAACGCTCAACACGACCAATTTCATTTGGCATTGGAGTGCCACTTGCATATTGTGAAGTTGGGATAAAGCCTGCAATATCACGCAAATCTGGTTCAAAGTCAGTGTGGCAAATAACCACATAGCCGCTTTCAACAGGTTGTGTTGCAATATTTGGAGATGCTTTTAATGTGTTGGTCACAGGACGAGCATGGTTAGCTTGCATTGCTTTGGTGATTTTACGGATGTTAGCTAATTTCAAAAAGTCATTAACTGTACCGATAGATGTACCTGTACCTGCGTAGAACACGTTAGTACACGCTTTTAAAGCACCGAATAAAATCATTTCGTTAACAAGCGCAACACGCTCACCAACTTGTTCAACCATTGCTTTGGGAATGTCATCTTCGTACAAATCAGCCACTTTATCAGTGAAACTGTATAAGCATGAGTATTGATTGATTACTGCAGTAATGTCTTGCGCTACGATAGTATCCGCTTGTGGAGTAACGCCTTCTTGCGTTAAGTGGTTAGTTGCCATTGCAGCACCACGATCACCAGATACGTTTTGGAAAAATACGTTTGGGTTAGCAGCAGTTGCGTTGTAAGGAACATAGCGACGCGCTACATAAGTTTCACTTTGGTTTTTAGGCAAAGAAATTTGACGACCTTGTTTTGCTAAAACTTCTAGCGCCACAGCGTGTTTTAAAATCTCGCCTTTGAATTTGTTAATTCTGGCAGGAGATGTATTGTAACCTTGAATAGCCATTTTAAAGCATCCTTACGTCATCACGACGTTATAGTAAATTAAATTAAGTTAGTCTGTATTAAACCCTGCTTCAAAATCATCTTCGTAATTTTCATCAAATCCACCAGTGCTTGTTGGCATGACTGCCGCTTCTAGTTTCTGATGCTTTTTATTCTGGTTCTCTTGATACAAAGCCTTATCTCTTTTATACGCGCTAATCGCAGCGGAAATAAAACCGGAATCCCAAGTAGTATCTAGTCTATCTTGAATGTCCGCAGGTAATTGATTTTTCCAACCATTGAAATCTTGTGATTGTGCAATTGCTTCCCAATCGGGATGCTCTCTTGTCACAAGTTTCATCTCAAAGTTATTCTCAATTTGAGCGACCTTTTGTTGCAAAATGTAATCAATCTGATTTTGATCAATTCCACCTTGTTGCTGTAAAGGTATCTGAGATAAATCTCTTGCTAGTGCATTGGCAAAGTCTTCACCAAATTCCTCACGCATATTAGAGAACATCTCAGCAGTAACATTGATTGGTTGAGCTTCTCTTGGTTGCGCGGACGATTGAGCCAGTGCTTCAAGACGCTTAACTTCTCTGTTAATTTCGCCAATTTTACCGAATAACCGCTGGTTGTTTTGTTCAAACAGTTCACGGATTTGTTCTTCAGAGAATGAAGGATTTTGTTCAATGATTTCTTGTATTGCGTCTTCTTTGATTTCGTTGGATGGTTCTTCACCGAACTCCTCAAAGCCATCAGCAAACGCTTCATCGACTTCTAATTCTAAATCCGCATTCTCACCTTGTACTTGTGATTCTTCCATTTTTACTTCCTATGCTTTCGCATTTTAGTCGCAGGGCATTTAGCTGTGCGAGTTACTAATTGCAGGGGATGTTACTCGCCTACGGGTTTTTCTATAGACAACAGATTCTTAATTTCAAGTATCTGCCCTCTAAGTCTATCTGTTGAATCCTGCGATTGAGGATTGTCATTCTTTCTACGCAACTCATCTAAACGCGATAAGTAATATTCTCTAATTGCAATCCAAGCAGGAGAATTCGTATCTACTTTTGGTTTATCTATCATTTCTGATAAGCCTGTCCATTTGGCGCTCTACCCTGTGGTTCTGTGGGAGGAGTTAGCACCTGTTTAGATAATTGGGTTTGTACATTTAGTTTCTGCGCTGTTTGCGCTAATTGCGATTTGATTTCAGCTACACTAATTTGAGTTGATTGCGATAGTTCCATAATCTTCATGTCACGTTCCATCTGCTTCATTTGGATTTCGTGTTGACGATCAATCTCAGATTGTTGTGCTTTGAATTTGAGTTCTTGCATAGCGAGTGTTTCTTTAACTTGCATCTCAGCCATATCCGTAGATTGCAAGAATTTAGCTTTATCCATCTCACCCGCAGCGCGAACTTTAGCAACTTCAATCTGACCTGCGACTTTCGGGTCTTGCGGTGGATTTTGTTGCGCTTGCGCTTGCATCTGTTTCATTTCTTCATCACTATATTTAAAGCGCTTACTATCAAGTTTTTGTGCTTTAAATGCTTCATCAATCCATTTAGCAGGATTGATTTGGAAGGCAGGATTCATTACAAGAGCGCCAAGTTGCATGATGGCTTGATGTTGTGCGTCACGCTCAAACAGAACAGTAGAGCCGCGAGCTTCAATATTAAAGTCACCTTTCAATTGCTCATCGCCATAAAGCATGATCCATTCATAATAACGAGTGATGTGTGGAACAGTGACACGATCATCAAAGTTACGAGCAATGTTTCTGCGAATAGTGCCAGCGTTATTCTGAAGCATGGTCATGCCACCAACAGTATCGGGCGCATTACCTTGCTGACCTTGTAGCATCATGGGTAGACCGGTAATATCCTCTGCCATCTTTAAGGCATACTGGATAATTGCCATCAAATCTTGGGTAATGATTGGAATGATAATTGAGCTTATCGCGCCACGCGCATCTTGAATTGGTGAATCGGGCGATAGTCTAAGCAATGCACCGCTACCGACTTCAACTAAGCCACCGTCAGCCGATTCAACACCATCAGCAATAATGGTAGTAGGTCTACCGCCTTTACCGGCATTGTCGAGCAGATTACGAGTAGCTGCGTTGATGATGCGCTGAGGTTCTCTTACTTGACGCGCAACCCCAATACCTGTCCAAGTATCGTTCATTGGTTGCCACACCATGACATCATAAGGGAACTCGCCACTTTCCAGTGGATTCATTGTAGCCTTAATAACCCGATTATTAACGATGACAACGACAACATCATAACTATCGTTATCGCCACACTGACAACCAGCAGCTTCAAGATCATCTCTACCCGCTTCGCCATAGTAGTACCACACTTCAAATCTATCGCCATAAGTAGTCTTATCACGTTTCTTTTCTAAATCGTCGTCAGCACCTTCTCTAAGTACCAAATCAATTTGAGAAGAAATGTAACCTTTTGCTTTGCGTAAATTGCGTAATTCTTTTTTAGTAATATAATCGCGTTCCCAAACAAAACTTCCGCTGTGAATATCATCACCGCATGAAGGATCGGGATAAAAGTTTCTTACATCAATGCGTTTAGATGCAGGGCGAATTTCAATCACCTTAACATCGGCAACACCTTCTGCTTGCATTTCACCTTGTGGTGTTGGCATTTGTTTTTGAAACATTTTGTGAACAGAGTTTTGCTCATCAACAATTGGGTAACATCCTTTCACAACACCTGTGCCGAGAATAGCAGCGTCACGAAGTACCTTGCGTACTTCACGATTCCAATGCGCTTCAACTAACCAATCTTCAATTTGTTTCTGTGCTTCTTCTGCTTTGTTTTTAGCGTCTTGTTTAATTGTTTCTTCAAATTGCGCAATCGGCATTTGTTGATTTTTATACATGACGATGCCGACATCAACGGGTTTTACTTGAAGTAATTCCATTGTGGCAGGTTTGGGAGTCGGACGAACCTCAAAGTTTGCATCATCTACAGGGAGAAGCATATCAGCAAGTGACATGGCAGCAATATCTGTGTATTGCTTGGTGATGTTCATAAATACGTTAGAGCCAGTTCGCTTTCTATTAACACGCGAATAGCCACCACGATCTACAAGATTTTTGGTAATAGACGTACTGACTTCACCACGATTAGCGTCGTCAATTCCTTCATAGTATTCACTATCTTGATCCCAAATTTCTTCAATGCCCGATTTTTTACGAGCTTGGATAGCCTTCTGTCTTTTGGACAAAAGTGCTTTTCCGAATCGGTCAAGTCTGTCAATTTTAGAATCGTCTATCATCTCTTAGTTCCAGTTAAAGGAGTTTGCTCTGTCATCACGACATGGCGTAGCATCATCTCGACGCTAATTATAAAGCATTTTAGATAATTTCGTTAATAGTTGCTGTCGCAATATCAATGGCAGTATCTTGTGGAATTTCTCTAATGTTTTCAACGTGTTGTACTGCACCACCAATATCACCATGAGAAATATCAGTTACTGCGCCTTGTGCTTCATCAACTGCTTTCTTAGCACTATCTGAAACTTTATGTACCATCTCATCAAAAAACGACATACCTTTCTCCAATTAATTAATATCCAACACCACTATCATAAGGTTGCCATCTTGGAGCGGCAACAGGAGCGCGTCTATCTTCATTACTTAAACTTTCAGCATTAACTGCTAAATACCTAAAGGCATCAGCACTATGACTATAAGTGTCATGCAGTGGCGCACCAGCTTCATTTGTTCTTGGGTTGATACTTCTACGATATCGCTTTAAACATTCGAGTAAACGAATAGAGTGTGCTTTATCAAAGTAACATTGCGAGAACATCAATCGAGCAGCTTTGATTCCAGATTCAATTGGCATATTAGGTGTAATTTTTACTTTACGTCCAAATGCCTTTAAAAGTTCTTCTGTACTCTTACCTGTTTTAAAATCCTTAGTTCTTCCGTCATGCGGCAAGAAATCATAACCCCAATTATACTTCTTACTATTCAATAGTCCAGCATAATAATCTAAGGTCTTGTGGTCATCTTCAATACTTTCAATAATTCTAATTTCACTTCGTACTTTTTGTACTAATAAAATAGCCATCGAATCATTCCAACCCAAATCCCAAATAGCATGAACTTTAAGTAATGGGTCATAAGGAACATTACAAATTCTGCCATGTAAAGTTGCCGCGTTAACTTCATTCGCATATATCGCACCTGTAACTGCGCTACGACATTTACCAAGCCAGATGTTCTCATAGTCTTCTGGATTAGTTTCCATGCAGTGTAGACGTTCCGCTTCAAGCTCTTTAGGAAAATAAGGATTATCACCAAAGTTCATTTCAACAACAGTTGCGCTTGGAGCAGGGTTTAAAACAAATCGCGTGTAAGTATCATCCGTATCTAAATCGGGATTGAAACTCACCCAAATCTCAGAATCATCTTTACGAATAGTTGGAATGAGAATATCCCAGCTTTTCTTACTTACTGTTTGCGCTTCCTCTACCCATACAATATCGCAACCCTCAATAGATTTGATGGATTCAACAGTATGTTGCGCTAAACCGGCAAACATAAAGAGCGATCCATTCATTCCGCGAATTTCAGTTTCAAGTACAGTAAAGAACGCACCTAAGCCAAGTCGTTGAATTTGATCAGATAATAGCAAATGCACGGACTGTTTAATACTCTTTTGAATCTCCCGTGTGCAGAGTACGCGCATAGGTTTTTGAGCCGCTAAGAGTATCAATGCCTGTGCAAAGTTATAACTTTTTCCCGATCCACGTCCTCCGTGTGCAACTTTATATCGTTTCGGAGCAAACAAGAATTGAAGTTTCTCTGGGAAATGTACGTCTAAGTTTTCAGCCATTATTTATTGTCGTGTCGGATTTAATGAAATTTAAAGTAATACATGGCAAATCTGCACCATCCTTACCACTGTGTTCAATCTTGTCAATAAACATACCCATATTCTTAGCAAGCAATTCACTTGCACGAATACGCGCATCTAACTTAATGTAATCTCCGTTTTCGTCTTTGTTACTGCGAACGAGGTTAGTCCAAAACTCTTGAATTTCATAAATCGACGCTATCTTATCAGAGAACTTATCTTTCAATTCGTCAATTACTTCAAGTTGTTTTTTACTAAGTTCACCACTAAGTTCCGCCCACGCTTCTTTGACAGCAGGTGTATTTAAAAGTGAATTTCCTTTTTGGGTCGCACCCTTTTCAGAATAGCCTGCTGCAATAACAGCACTAGGCGCATCTTGACCGTTACTTAAGTAAGCAGTCAAGAATGCCCGTTGGCGGTAATTGAGCTTGTTGAGAGCATCAAAAGCCATATTACATCATCGCAGGTCTAGTTGGTTTACCCATAGGTGCTTGTTGCGCTGGAGCGCCACCCATTCCCATGCCGCCTTCTTCACCCCCAAAGCCTTTAGCAAACAGTGATTCAGCACTTGCATTTTCACCGCCTTCTAAAAGACCTTTGGCAATTTTCAAAGCATCGTTAAGGTCACGCGCTTTTTGCACACCTGCGCCCATACCTTCTGCCATACCTTCCATTGCGCCTTCACCGCCCTCAGCCATTTGTTCTTGTTGATTTTCTGTTTCAACAGTGTACTGACCTTGTGCATCGCGTGTAATTGTAACTGCTAATTCTTCCATTTTCGTTCCTAGTTAAAGGGCGCTACGGTATGTAGCGCCAAGTGATTACTGCTATCGACGATTATACTGGTAATTGTATTCTATCAATAACTCTTTCTCGTCGTTTTCAAGTTCTTTTAGAAGTTGCTTATCGCCTTCAATTCGCGCTTCATCTTGTTTGTCACGCAAATCCTCAACCTCTTTAATAATAGATTTTGTTTCATCGTAGAAATCAAGAATAGTTTGGTGACGAGTTACAAATTTATCAGTTGCCGCTTCGTCATCTAATTTTTCATACTTTTTAAACTTGTCGTAAATATCTTTAGCTTCTTTGCGTTGCGAGTTGTAAACACGACGATAATTATCAATAGTATTTTCTTTAACAAAACTAGATATGATAGGTAAAGTAGTTGCTTTCGCTTCATCTTTATTTATTGAAGAAGTATAGATAGAATTTATAAATTTATATAGTTGGGTCGCTGCTGATCCGCCAAGTGTATTTGTCAAATATTTCATTGTTTCCGGTGACACATCAATTAAACCAGATTCTACTTTTGTCCCACCTGTCACTTTGTTCATCCATTTAGCAAAATCGGAATACATTGAGCCTCTTGTTGTAGCCCATTCCTTTTCGCTATCGGGAACAGTTGTTTTGTAAGTATCTTCTGGATAAATAGGTTTACCCCATTGATTTCTATTATAAGTAATGGCATAAAAAGGTTTGGCAATAGTAGGTATGAAACTTGCCGCCAAATCTTGATTATCCCATTGCCCAGACACCATCGGATTGAAATAAGAAAAGTTAGCAAAGAAAGAAGAAATTAATTTATTAATTACTTTTTCTGGATCACCACCTAATTGAAGTCTAGCGATTGATGCGCCAAAATCCTTAGCAAAAGATAATCCGTATGCTAATTTTAAATTCACTCGAAGTCCGGTTTTTTCATCCAATGTAATACCAACATATCTAGTTTTTTCTTCTTCGGGGATTAGTTCATCATCCCCATCATCTCCACCTAATAATGTTAATAAATACCCTAGCATTACATACGATGAAAGCACTGCGGTTGCTTGTACCTTATGTTCACCTTGAACTGTAGCGTCTATTAGATTCTCAGTACCTTGAATAGCCGCATTTATAAATAAATACGTTGCGCCAAGTTCACGACCGAGTACACCGTTACGGTTAAAATTAATAGTTACATTGCGAGCAATTTTAGCAGCTTCCTGTGGAGATTTACCGTTATCAAGTGCTACTTTAAACGTAGACAGTCGAGTTGCTGTTTCGCTAACATCACCTAAATAAGTTAATAGTTTGGCAAATTTATTGTCCACTACCGTAAGTTTTAATTTATCCAACGGATATTCATGGAATTTAGTGTCTATCATTTTTGATTTCAAAACAGCTAAATTAAGCTCGTCTGCTTTTTTCTCAATGGTTGTAATAAACGCAGTACCCGATTTACCACCGTTATCAAGGTAAAGTCTAATTGTGTTGTCCCATTCCGCATTACCCGATGAGCCTTTTGCCATATACTTAGCAATCCGTAACGCTGACACTGGTGTTTTACCAAGCACTGTTGAAGCGTATTTTAATCCATAACGAGCGGTATTGGTGTAAAACGCAACCATGGGGTCAACCCATATACCATTGTTAATAATAAACACAGGATTCCAAATCGTATAAGCGTGTCGCAAAAATCTATTAAAAGCCATCATGGGTTTAAACACGCCATAAATGTTTTCATCACCCAATCTATTAAATGCTTGAACAAATGCTTCATCATTAACCACAATGCGGACTTGTTTACCGTTTCGCCAATAAGATATTTCCTCATTTTGGTCATAAGGCTTTCTCATCAAAGTGACTTGTGGCTCACCACCCACTTTGACAATTTCATATTCGCGTTTTTCTTGTCCAGTTCTTGCTGTTTCAGCTTCAACATAGCGACGCGCATCTCGGAGCGTATCACGAACACCGATTTCACTACCGTGGAAATACATAACGTATTGCGCTTTTGCTTTACCCATAATAGGTTTCATTGGCGTTACTTCATTTTCCCATAAGTTAATATCGGGATTGTCCTCAACTAATTTATATAATGTGGATTGCACATACATTTTAGAAGATCGGATAACAGCACGTTCCAAATTCATAACAATGTTTTCGACAATTTGATTTGCGCGAGATTGTCTACCGAGTGCGCGTCTATCAAACTTACCCGATATTGAAAAACCTTGCCCAATGTTACCGCGACTAGATTTCTTAGCTTTACCGGTAACTTCATCAACTTCTTCAAAGCCTTTTAATGGTACATGGTAATCAAACCCATCTTCCCATGACTGCGCTTGCTCTGGTGAAATATCTCCCGATGCCACTAAGATATTTTTAACTATAGTTTGAATGTTTTGCCAATCATCGGTTAATTTTTCAAACTCAGCGTACTTATCACCCATTGTATCTTTATATCTTTGGATGATAGCGGCTGACTGTTCATCAGTCATACCACTACCGCCTTCACCTAATTTACGGAATTTAGGATTGATGGATTGGATATAAGCATTACGCTCGGGTGCGTGTTTAGCATAAAGAAGTAAACCGATTTCATCTTTGTTTACATTCATTTTCGCCATTCTATCAATCAGCGGTTGAATGTAACGCTCTTTGAGTTTTTCCAATTGGTTAGCTGCGATATTACCTGCCGCTTCCATTGCAAGAACCACGTCATTACTTTCATCAACCTTACCGCCTTGCTCTCTAACTCTATCCATTACCACACGGATTCTCAGCAAGTCATCTTGAATCCATTTGCGTAAGAACTGGAAGGATGATTCAGCAGGTATGTTAAAAGTGCCGTCTGGGTTTCTCTCAATATCGGCAAGTAAACCGCCTGTTGGAATACCAGCAATATCTTGTATCATCCCTTCAGAAACAAATTTACCGTCACCTTTACTAACAGATTCAAATGCTTTTAAAACTGCATTATCAGATTTTAATCCTAATAAGTCTTTGATTTTCTGAGTAAATTCTTTCATCCACTGCATTGCTCTTTTTACCCAAGAGTCTTTTGCGGCAAATCGTTGCTCTAAAATTCGTGTACCATTAACTGCCCAAAACTCAGAAGGACTATAAAGTTGGTAATGTTTTTCAACACTTAATGTACCATCTTTAAAATCAGCCATCATTGTACGTTTTGCATCTGGACTTCCCATAGACGCTACTAACATATTATTTAATGCTCGTACAAAATTAGCATCTTGGCTGTTTTTAAATTCACTCGCTAATGCTTTTTCCCATGCTTTGAGAATACCTTCTCGAACATCTTCTGGCATCATCCGCTCAGTATGATGCAGTATTTCATGAACGGCTGTTCCTGCATTTGAGTTATTTACAAATAATTGAATAACCTGTGATAGTGGATTGTAAGTACCGCCTGTTCCAGCACCTTCTTTTGCTGTAACACTAAAGCCTAAGTTATCAGCTAGATGTGGGTTTTGATCGAGTAACCATTGTGCAAAATCTGCTTCGCTTTTTTCAAAATACTTATCAGCAACACCTCTACGCATTTGCGATACTATCCAATCTGCTCCGCGTCTACGATTAGCACTAGTTACCACTTTACTTTGTTGCTTAGCTCTCGCTGCTTCCATTGTATCGATTACATTTTGCACACCTAATCGATAACCCTCTGGTGTTATTTTCCCATCTTCAAGTTGCTTTTCTAACTTAATTAATCGCTGACGAGCATTTACGCGCACTTCTTCGGTTACTTCTTTTTCATAAATACTTGGATAACGTGTAAGATTTTCAAGCACATTTTCTTTAGGTTTAATTGAAAGGCTTTCAAGGACATTCTCTTTCCCTGCAACAGGTGGCAATTTATTCCAATGTTCTTCGCGAATAAAGAAACCCTTTTCCCCATTAGTAGGATTAGTATAAAGCCAAGTAAATTTATCAATTTCTTTCGCTTGGTCTTTTGTTAAATCACTACGCAATTTTCCTTTTAGCTCCTTACCTTTTGAAGTTGTGTAATTAACAACTGCATCTGGATCAGTAACTGATGTATCACGAGTGACTTTAGGTGCTTTACCTTTTTTACCTTGTTCATTTAAGGTCGTTTCAACATCCGCCCCAAACGGTTGCTCGTTTGTAGTCATTCTCGGCATAACTTCAATGGCATCCATCCGAGTAAACAAATCTTCAATATTATCAATGTCGCTCAAATCTAAATTACGAGATTGTGGAACATTGCCTGTTGAGGATTTTTCAATTACCACAATGCGAGTTCTAACACCTGTTCCTGCGCGTTTAAAAGTAACATCGGGCAAGTTAATACTCATAATTAAATGCGCATCGGGATTAAGCATTTTATCTTTAGCATCTTTACCATAAAGGAATTGTTCAAGACGCTTGATTGCTTGCCCCTCTGGTATCAGCGCAACAATACGACCGCCTTCACGCAAATGCCCAAATGCTTTCGCAACATGGTCAATGGCAGTTTTACCTGCTGTGCCAAACGGAGGATTCATTACAATCGCATCGTACTTGTTGATAATGTTCAGTTCTTCAAAGTTTTGACGTTTAATATCACCATCTTGGAATACTAATGCTAGACGTGAGTTAAGTTCAGAACTCGGCTCAATTGCTGTTCTTTCAGCATCCGGTCTAAACCATCTTGCGATTGCACCATGACCTGCACTTGGCTCTAGCATTTTCTCGCCTTCTTTGGCATCAGCAAGGCGCGTCATTACTAAACCGACAGGTTCGGGTGTTGCAAAGTAATCCGTACCTTCTGCTGACTTTGTACGCGCATTTTTCTGTTGTTGTGCGTAGTAGTAAGAGCGAGCTTTATCCATCTCGGTAACTGCTTTAGCCGCAGAGCGATCTTTTTCTTTACCGCCTTTACCTTCACCTTCATGCCCAACTGGATAACTGCCACTTAGTTCAAACGCATCAATAAACGCATCACGAAGTCCGCGAGCAAATTCACCTAATGCTAAGTTTTCAGCCGCGCTTGCACGTCCTGCAATGGTGCTTGCAAACGCCCATCTTTCCCAGTTTGTACCTGTGTTGACATATCGGAAAATAGCATCTGACTTTTGACCTACTCGGAAGATACGACCTTCTTGTTGAATAGCTGTGGTTGGCGCTGTTGGCAAACCGATATTGATAAGCACACGTTGGTGTTTACCGGTAGTATCATGGAACGACACACCTTCTTTTGCTGATGCAGATTGCAAGAGCATTAGATTCTTACCAGAATTATCGTCATTGAATTTTGCAACATCAGCGATACGAGTTTTACTGTCCCCGTTATATATCATTACATCATCGCCAAATTCCTCTTGGAATCTTTGAATAGGCGTAACCATACTTCCTTCAAGCGCTTTACCGCTAGTTAGGTCTGGGAACTTTTCTTGAAATTGTCGATACTGTTGCTGAACTGCATCTTCCGCGTAATCCATGCCTTGTGAGCCAAATGGATTTTTAACACCACCAACTTTATAGTCATGAAATACAATAACTTTTTTACCTGCCGCCAAGTAATCACGAATCATTGGGATAACTTCTTTGGCTTTAATTGCTTCAAGTAAAAATCTGCGCTCAAGTCCACCAAATCGTTTATTGAGAATCTGCGCTAAATCACGCGCGTCATTATCCGCAAGCCATTGGAGCGCTTCATCAATACGTTGACCTACTGCCGATTCAGTTAGAATAAAGCGACGATCATAATCGTAATCCACATTAAGTGTTCTGGCAGATATTGCACCGGATCGTTTAAGTGTTTCATTAAACTGACGTTGCATATTACTGCGATCAACTTTTGCATCGGGTTGCGTTAATTTGTTATAGCGCATTCTATAGCCAAGGTGTTGCATAAAGTATTTCTCTTTAGCCCCACCAGAGTTATAGCCAGTTGCTTCTTGATCCCCGTAAGTAAACAAATACCCTTCTGCATAATCGATATTGGATTCATGTGCAAAAGGTGTTGCTGACAATAGAACGACTTTAGTATTGTCGTCCATTTTGTCCCATTCTACTTTTGCTTTAGTACGTTCCTTATCGTATTCAGAATATTTGTCATCACGATATTCTTTACGACGCGCCACCTCATCTTGGTAGGCAATTTGAACTTCTGCCGCGTAAGGTGACACATCTTTAAACTTAGGTGTTTCTGATTTGAAATCCCATACTGTAAATTTATCGAGATATTCTGCCGCTTTGATTTTGTCAAGTTCAGCAATTAACTCTCTGTTTTTTCTATTAAACCAGAAAGTAAATCCAAGATTATGATGGGTCAATGCGCGTAACTGATTGAGCGCATTGGTCACATCGCCTTGTTCATTTTGCATTAAATATTGAGATTCATCAGTAACAATCAAATCCCAGTTACGGTCTACTAGCGAATCATTGTCGCCAAAGTTTGCATAAGTTGTACCGACAACACCTTTGCCGGCATCCGTTTTATCTTTGAGGAGAGTAATATCAATCTTAAAGAATTTCTTAGCCGCTTTAATCCAAGAGTCTAAAATGTTTTGCGATGGCGCGACGACAATGATGTTGTCTTTACCTTGATCCACAAAGCGACGCATGACACCAAGACCGGTAAATGTTTTACCTGTTCCTGTGCCATTGGTGAATAACACACCTTTTTCATCTTTAAATCGTTTCTCTGCAAACGCAATATCATTAGCCTGCCCATCATCTAAGAAAGGCATTTCTGTTTTGATATTGCTGACATCTGCTGTTTTGATTTCTACAGGTTGGGGTGTAGACCCTTTAATTGCTTTTGAAGGAAGTTGCGTAATTGGATTACTTCCTGCTCGTCTAACATCCATTCCTTTGAGGCTATCATCAAGAGTTCGTCCGCTGTCAATATTTCCAGTAGCGCTGACCGTAGTTCCTCTTGCTTCGTTTCCAGTATATAGTTCGTTATCGCTTTGTTCTCCACCAGTAAGGGCAGTAGATATTGAATCGCTACTGTCACTGTTGGCAATATTCCCTCTGCTACCCACTGGCTCGCTTGTTTGTCCAAATATGCGAGCATCGGTGTCTGCTTCATCATAAATAGGTTGTTCATCTCTTTCGTCAATAGTGTTTGCGTTTGAGATATATCGTTCCACACGCTTGTTGGTACTTGGTACATTTTCAGTTTCCTGTGTAGGTTGTTTTGTAATCGCTTCAATGTCAGCTTTATCAATAGTGGTAACGTCATCCATACCCTCAAAATTAGATGCGCGTGGATCAAACTTAACAGCAAGATACCAAGATTTTAGATAAGGCTTAACGGCTGTTCCTAAGTCTTCGATCATTGCGTTAGCATAAGCCGCAAAAGTTCTTGCACCTTTTTCAATGTGATAACCGGCTAAGGTAATACCTGCTTGCATTAACTCTGGATCAAGACCGCTATTTAATTGTCCTAGCTTGCTTTTTAAGATAGCCCGAGCCTTTTCAGCCGCATCATCTGTAAAGACAGTGTTACCGCTTGGTTTAACCTTTGCCGCTAATTCTTCGGTAGTTTTAAATTCATCTCTACGCGCTTCACCGATTTGCTCTTTTACTTTAATGCTATTGTCAGTATATGAACGGATACCTTGTTCATTTTCAAAGATGATATTTCCACGTTGGTTTTTGCCAATACGTTTTCTTGATTCGCCCTTAGGTTGGTTATACTGATCGGAAAATGCTTTAGCTTCCTCTAAGTCATTGAATTCATAGATACTTCCCTTTCCAATTTTAGGCACAAAGCGATATTTGTTTTCTCTAATGAATTTACCATTTTCATCAAACGATGCTTTAGCTTCATCAAGTAAGTATTTGTCAAACATTCCACCGATTTCAGCATTTGTTACATCTGCCATACCAGTTTTTGTTGGATTTAAATTCCTTCTTTGAATCGCTTCTTCATCATAAACTGTGCCGCCTTTACCTTCATATAAAACAGTCGTATCTTTGACCGCTTGCTCAGATTTAGATTTGCTGAATTTAATATCAGAATCGTCTTTACTATACAATTCATTATACAAATCAGTAAGATAGGCTTTTGCCTTATCTGGATTTTCTTTTGAATAATCATTAAACTTAGAAATTAATACCCCTTTGTTTGCCGCAGGGAGATAAAGAAATTCATCAGAACCGAATACCAATTCGTTAATAGTAGCAACTTCATCTTCGGTTAAATTGCGTTCTAATTTTGGAATTTTAGCAATAGGTTCTTTTATTTTCGGTGCAAACAAGTCGCCAGATGTTGTCATACCCGTACCTTTCATCTCATCGACAACAGTATCTACCTCTTGATCACCTTTGCGTTTCTTTTCCGCTTTAAAGTCTTTCATTAACTGATCTTTTTCAGCTTGCGTTTTAGCGTCTAAGATTGCGTTAAGTTCTTCATTTGTATAGGTATTTAGAAGTTCGTCTTGTTCTTGTTGGTCTTGGTCAGCTTTGTCAGCCGCCATTTTGTCAATGGCGTTATCAATCCCTTGAGATGTATAGACTTTTTTCCCTGTGCCAAAATCAGCATCCAGTGATTCTCTAAGTTTAGCAATTAAATCGTTTTCCCCATCAACGTCATAACCCTTATCAGCTAATTGTAACGCCATTCCGTCAAAACCTTCGGAACTTGTTTTAGTAAAATACCAGCCTTTGAAATTAGAAAAACCCGCTCTATTTGCCATCTCACGATTGATGCCGCCAAGTTTACCGATAGCAGTTTCAATAGGTTCTAACCCAGTTATTGCTCTTAGGTTATTGGTAGCAGGTTTCTTTTTAGCAACAGGTTGCGCAATAGGTTGTTCTGCTACAGGTTGAATAGTTGATTGTTCTTGGCGTTTTTTATTTTTAAACGCTTCATCAACAATGAGGCTATCCTCAAAGTCTGTTATTTTTTTATACGCTACTTCTTTTTCAGAATTGGTTGTAGCTTCATTATAAGCCTTGTAAATTTCCTTTTTATATTCATCCCCATAATTATTTATAAACCATTGATTTCCAATATCTTTTAGTTCTTTATTTAAAATAGGTAGTTCTAAATTGGCGCGTTTATCATTGGGATTTAAAGCACTTCTTTTTTCATAATTTGCAATGTCCTTTTTTATTCGAGAAATTCTATCCTCAAAGTATTCATTTGATCGTTTATTGTAAACCACCTCTTGTTTAGGTAGAGCTTGTGCTTTTACTTTTTCAACGTCAGTAAATTTAATATTTTGATATTTACTTTCTAATGCGTCTGCAATATCGGCTTTCTTTTTGCTGTCATCTGGATTAGTAGCGCGAGTTGATGCGTCGCGCAATGCTTCTACTTTACTCGGAGTTTGATTAAAAGGCGCTGTAAAATCACTTTCAGCAATCGCATTAATTACCTTTGGGTATAAGTCTGGATGCGTTTTTGCTGTGACGTGTGGAAGTAAATAGCCTGCAAATCGTTTAATGTTTAACTTATCAACATCTTGATTTCCAGCTTGAACGCTTTTTACAACATCACTGGCTTGATTAAGCTCGGCAACTTTGTTTTGCGATCCAGTAATACTTTGCTCACGCCATTTTAAAATCTGCTCAATTAACTGTGGTTTGTTAATGTAGGATTTATTAACACCTAATGGTTGAGCCATCTCGCGTAATTGCTTAACGCTAAGTCCTTGTAATTCCTCAGAAGTTTTGTCTTTAAGTATTTCTCTGTTTTGCTGAATCGTTCTTACTTTGTTTAGCAAATCAGTTTTTGTACCGCTTGTTGATGCTCCAATAAAGGTAGCAAGCGTTTTCAAATCTTCATGATTGAATTGTTGCAACACGTCCGCATCTGACATTTGAGTAATATCAGTTTTCAGAATTCGATTACCTACGCGATAGGGTTTCGGATGAGATGCTTTATATTCATCCAATGTCATATTCTGATAGGCAGTTTTATCTGTTGGTGTTGTTGATACCGCTTCGATATTTCTTTTTTGTACTAAGTACCCATCATTTTGCCAAGGCACGACTCTGTATTCATTTTTAGGCTCTATCTTTTCCATAGATTTTGCCATTTGATTTGCATCGCTTAGAGAATTAGTTGGAAAATGGAATACCCATTTTCCCGCAGCATAGGCTTCATCTTCTTTTTTATTAGCTGATTCTCTTTGTAATTTATTCAGTGTGTCTTTTATAGCAATCTCAGCTTTGCGAGTCCCTTCAAAGTGACGCTCATTATCTGACGTTTCTTCAGCATAAATTGATTGTGCTTCTTTTGGCGTAGTAGCTTCTTTAATTCGCGTAACACGATCAGCATTTCTTGTTTCATAATCTGCTGTTGGTGTTTCTGCTCTTTCAACTTTTCCAAATCCACTAAACTTTCGTTCATTTGTTTCTGAGTCATAGTATGGTTGAGGATTAATAAGCGAATTGATACTATGGATATCTAAACTATCTCGTTTACCGCCTTCTTCAGATGGAGGCACTACAACTGCTGTAACTTCTCCATTTTTGCTTCGTATAACTGATTCAATTGGAAACCTATCACCTGTATCGGTAACAATCACATCACCATCTTTAAAACTATTCATTAGTTCTTGAATTTGGTCTTTTGTCTGAACCTCTGTTATTAGGGTTTCTGCTGTTGGCATTTCTGCTACAGGTGTTTCTGCTACAGGTGTTTCTGGCGCTTGTTCAATTGGCGTAATGAGATTATTGTAATGATCCCTTTGCGCTTTGTTGAGCGAATACTTCTCACCTGTTGGCAAATACAACATTGAGCCTTTTAGTTCTGCACCACCTTGCGCAACGGCTTGACCAATGAAGTCTAAACTTTCTTGTGTTGCGTCTAGTTTATCTGACTTGGCTTTTACAGGTTCTTCAACTATAGGTTCAACTACAGGTGTTGCGGCTTGGATGTTTGCTTGTGTTTGCGCTTCTGTGTGGACAATATCATGTCCTGTTGTATTGGCTTCTACAATATCAGTAAACGCTTGCACTGCTTCGTCAGCAGTCGTAGTGTTACCAATATCCTCGCCTATCTTTTGGTTATCAACTATAGGTGCATTGACATCCGATACATTAGATTTAGCATTTAAGTTTTCATCCGTGAATATGTTTTCGTATTCCTGTAAAGTGCTAGTAGTTTGATCGCTTGTAGGTGTTGTCTGCCCTGTTGTTGCTTGAGTAGTATCAATAGGCGCTTGCTGAGGTTTACCGCCATTGGCTGCGAAATAAGCATTGCGCTCATCTTCAGTCATGTTCTTAGCATCTTCTGCTCGTTTTTGGCGTAACAGTTCATCACCTGTTATCGTTTGTGCTGATTCCCCTATTGTACTGGTAAGCGCATGACCTCCGCCCATAGCCATGCCGGTTATCATACCTGTGGCGGCTGCGTTGGGCACACCTTCAAATAGGCTTGGTTTATCTAGCGCATAGTTTTCGATAACTTTTTCAGCAGCAGACTGAGTGAGTTCCTCCCCGCCTTCAATACCCATTGAGCCTAATATCTGTTTCGCCATATCACGAATAGACATTTCAGCAGATCGCGCACCGGCTCTTAATGTATCAATATCGCTAATACCTAATTTCTTAGCCGCTACGCTACCGATACCAGCTAAGAACGCATCAGCCGCTCCTGCACCTAATGCTAACGCTGATTGTTCTGGCGTGGTCAATCTATCTGGTGTTTGCTGACGGATACCTTCTTCAGCTTGTCCCGACCCGACAATAAACTCCCCTGCTCCTGCACCAAGCATTCCGCTGGCTTTACCTAACGCTTTAATACCTTGTACTGCGCCACCAATGCGACCACCGACATAAGATGCAGGTAATGATTCAAGTGCAGCATTGACTGTTGACGATGGATTAGTCAACATTGATTCAACTGTTCCACCAAATGTAGGATTAGATTCACGTTCTTTTGCCGCAGCTCTTTCTTCTGACGATTGCTGCGAGGTTAAATATTCCCTAGCTGTTTGATAATTAACACCTTTATCTTCTAAGTATTTACCAACCTGCCCATTACTTGCCATATCAGCAATACCTGTAATGAATTCGGGAACACTTAATAAACCTTTGCTTACCGCAAGCGATCTGTCATAAGCCGTTTTACGAACAGACTCAATAGGTGAATCTATAAATGCTTGCGCAGTTTCCTTAGCAGACTGATAGGCTTTATCAGTAAATGATATATCGCCCTGCTCTGCTACAGGTTGCTCTAGCGTTTGTGCTACGGGAGTTTCTACAGGTTGCTCGGCTACCTTTTCTTTCTCAGCATCCGTTGTTATTGGGAAATCCTGTAAGGTATCCCAGTTTGCTATTAGATAGTCTAATGCTTCTTCTTGCGTTGCGCCTTCTGATCCACTGACTGTATATTTCTTTCCATTGGGTGCTTTAAAAGTAAAAATAGCCATAGTTTATTCGCCTGTTACTGATTCAAGGGTAAATTGTGATTTGTTTGGAGCAGGTTTTTTAGTCAATGAGTTACCGTAGGTTTTTAACCATTGTTGCCTTTTTAAATCTTCCTCTTTGGCTTCTTTGTCGGATGTACCAAGCATACCGCCCGTTTTGTTCCCTATCCAACTCGATGTTGGTTTTTCTTTATCGATAACTTCCTGCGCATTGCTATATTTTAAACCCGTAGCTTCATTAGCTTTTTTAACTGCTTCCTTATCTGCCGCTTTAATATCAGCTTTTGTTGCAACAGGTTCATCCATAATTGTTTCACCTGTTTTAACATTTCTCCAATACACTATTTTATGACCATTTTCATCAACACCTTGCATTTTGATAAGGTCTTTTTTACGCATTCCGCCTTCTGACGGAACGTCGTCATCTCCACTATCTCTACCGCCTTTGCCGACGTGTTCCGCGCGTTTCTCAGATAAGCCAGTATCTGCTTTTATTTTTGCAATCTCTGCTTCTGTTTTTTGAGCAGACAGGTTTTTAGGATCATTAGCTTCGCGTATTTTACGTTCTTCTTCTTCAAATTTAGCTTGTCTTTCCTCAGCCTTACTAATAGTTTCGTCTGCTGATTTTCGATCATATTCATAATCAGAACGTGTATTCTTTCTACCCTCTGACCTAATAGCCGCTTCTTCGATCCGTGCCTCACGCTCTGCATCTGCTTTAGCTTTGATTTCAGCGTCTTGATCTTTGCTTAGTTTATTGACAATAGCACCACCTAATCCCTGCGCAGCGCCTAAAGCAAAACTGGTTAACATTCCATAAGCCATAACTATTTACCTCTCTTATTTGATTGAGCAGGCGCTTTGCCTTTAGCCTTCACTGCTTGCATCTTATCATCAACATATTTGCCGTGCTGTTGATAGTCTTCAATCTCCTGCTTGCCTTGCGTGATTGCGGCTTTTAGCTGTTCTGGTGTGATGCCCATATGATCAAATAGCCTGTCGGTTGTTCGCTTAGTAGTTTGACTAATGATTTCTGGAGTGACCGGTAAACGTAGACCACGCTCTGCAAAGTCTAGCACCTTGCAAATAGTTGTCGTACCTGCATAGATAAGCACTTCAGCAGGTAGACTTTTCTTTGATTGCTGATAAAGAAGCCACATTAGACCGCTGACTCCTTTGCTAACGGTTTCAACTAGATTGGATTGGCTGTCCGGATTCTTAACTAGTTCCATGTTTTGATGTGTCTTAGGATCAAACATTAGAGTTTCGGCAGCTAAGACTGTTTTCTCGTAGCGCTGTTTGTTTTCGGGTGATACCTTAGACTCTATATTCTTTTGTATCTGGATCAGCATTTCATTAGTCATGCCGGTTTTCTTTGCTGTGTCTTGCATTGTAGCCATTGTTATAGTCCTGCGTTAGCGTTCAA
Source organism: uncultured Methylococcaceae bacterium (assembly GCA_903908165.1). Classification (GTDB taxonomy): domain Bacteria; phylum Pseudomonadota; class Gammaproteobacteria; order Methylococcales; family Methylomonadaceae; genus Methylobacter_C. The sequence goes on from CAIVQX010000103.1 coordinate 25,434, forward strand.
GCCAGTATTAGCATCGAGTGAATTGCGTAGACTTGGGACGCTGTTCAGATTAGAGATACGTTGATTGCGTTGCGCCTGTTCGTATTCATATTGTTTCTGGCGGTTAGCGCTTGCTGTATTCTTTTCCATCATAGCCGCACCGCCTGTTAATGCTGAGAAACTACCAATGACATAATCTTTAGGTGTCATGCTTGTCATCAACTTATCTAAGAACGTGCCGGAGCTTGCTGCGCTGTTTGCTGCTAATGCCGCACCCGATCCACCTGCGCGAAGTGCTTCAGCACCGCTAAGAAAAGCACCGCTCGCAGTTTTGCCGATTAATCCAGAATTAGGTAAGAAGGTAGCATTTTGACCTAATGCGCTACCTATCTGACTACTAGTTGCCCCTCCTTGCAATGTTACAGGTGACATCTGAGCCGTATTAATTGCGGCTTCTCTTGCTGCCTGTCCAGTGAATTCACCTAGAGCAGTGTGACTAGTTGAAGCTAATCCACCTGTCACAGCGCCATGAGCGGCTAAGTTTGCTGCGTTGGTTGCTGCTGCATTAGCCGCATTAGCTGATTGAATACCTGCTGTCCCCATGGCAAACTCACCACCTGCTGCAAGCGAAGCTACTGCACCGGATGCAAGAGAAGCGACGCCACCAGCTAGACCGACAATAGCACCTATTTTCATCAGACCCTTATCGCCTGTCACCATGCCGACTACGCTCATAGCTGTACCTGCTACTGCCGCGATTGTGCCAATAGCTGATACCGTAGCGAGAGCCGCTGTACCGATTGCGCCCATAGAAGCCATTACGCCACCTGCCGCGATAGCTGTGCCTGCTGCTGCGAAAGCTGTGCCTGCTGCTGCGACTGCTGGAGCAATGAAGAAAGGCATTTCTTTTTGTTTAAAAGGAGGGAGATGTGGATTGCCGATAGGTAAACCCATTTGATCCATTTGCCGACGTGAGAAAGCCTCACCTGCAACAAAATTTAATTGTCTGATTGTCATAACGTCCTCACGACGATGAAGTGTAAAGAATTTTGCGCGATTGTATCATATCGATACTATAATAGAACTATGTCAGAAAAAAGGAGGTGATTATTATGGCTATGAAGAAAGGCAAAGGCGGCAAAGGCGGAGGCGGTAAAAAATGCTAGGTGATTTCTAGCAGGTAAAAATATTTTTATTTGATGTTAAGTTAGAAAGCCTGTTGGGTTTAATATCCTACAGGCTTTTTTGTGTCTGCAATTTAGCCGCATTAGCTGACCAGTTTTAAGGCTCAAAGGCAGTGAGTGCGGGAGCTTGAAAGGTGATAGCGATTCGATATTATCTTAATAAAGTGCTTATAAATCAACATCATAGGAAAATATCTAATTTATTAAAAAATAATTTTAAATAATAAAGTTAATTAACTTAAATAATTTTGTTGATTAATTAAATTAGATCGAATATTCTGTAATCCAGCCAAGAGCTGTGCGCCAAACAATTTTTTAACTAAACCGGAGAGAGATTATGAAAGCAGACAAAAGTAAATGGGTTCAGAAGATACATGACCACGCAATGGCAAGATATGAAAACGGCTGGGATTGGATCATAGAGTGCTATCCTCAAGAGGATGTCTTAGAGTTGTTAGATGAAACAGTGAGTACATACGCTCAAGCAATAAAAGAGTTAGGAGAGTATGTAAAACTAAACAAAGAACAAGAATCAAATGTTTCTTGGGGAGAATGGTAATGAAATATTTTATTTTAGATGGTGCGAAAGGATCAGTGGATCAATTCAATTTTGTTCGCTGGCTAACAATAGGATGTCATTTAGAGTCGATGCAAGATGGTTGCGCATTGAAAGAAGCAGCATTAAAAGCAAAATAGTTCAGCGTGTAACGGCTTACACATTAAGCCGTTATGCAGTGCGCTATTGCACTACTTAACCGGAGAGTACAAATGATTGGTTTGATAATTTTAGATGGTGATTTTGATTTTTTCCATATCGAAGATGATATGGATTGGCAACGTGCCGACACCATATTTCATTCTACTTTTTTAGTAGACGGCAATCATACAGGTAGAATTGCGTTGGATGATGTCATTGTTTCAGCATTCAAAGCATGGAGAAAAGACAATGTATAAACTACACATTACGATGGGTACGGCTAAGATGGAAGGGATTCCATCTTTCAACACTGCCGCAACAAAAAACCCTTTCTGCATCAAGATGAACGCCTCAGCGGACAAGTCTTTAATCTGCACTAATTGCTATGCAGTTAACACTGAAAAACGCTATGTCAATTTGGTCGGAGCGCTGGAGCGCAATAATGATCTTTTTGAGCGCATTCTGCTCGATACAGAGTTACCGCGATTGAATTATGCAATTGCAAGATTTGATTCATTTGGCGAAGTTCATAACGCGATCCACGTTTTGAACTATTTTAATATTGCTAGAAAAAATCCAGAGACTACATTTGGATTTTGGACAAAACGCAAAGACCTTATTAAAAAGGTATTAAAAATGGTTAGTAAACCAGCTAACGTGATTTTAATTCACTCAAGCGCCAAGAAAAACAAAGCGGATCGTTTGCCTGCTGGATACGATAAGGTATTTACAGCGCACAAAAAGAGCGATTTAAAGCCTTCTATCACAATCAATTGCAGTAAATCATGTAATGACTGCCGTTTATGCTACAGCCACAATGATGTGGTGTTTATCAATGAAATAATGAAATAAGACCGGAGAAATAAAATGAAACTCAATAAAACATACCAAGCGACGTTAGCGGCACGTCGCAACACTGGATTAATTCATTCAAGTTGGTCAGTATTCTACAGAGGAGAATACATCTGTGGCGCTGTTTACAATGGCGTGTCAATTGTATCTGTTTGCTTTCCTTGCGGATTGTTGATGCTAACTAAATCAAAAGACATTGCTAAAAAAGCTATCCGCGCTTACAAAGACGGGAGATTAGAATCATGAAAATGAAACTCGCACACTACAATTTAATGAAACAGGCAATCGCAGAATTGCCACGGGATCAGATGTTAGCATTCAAAGCAAATGATCTAGGTAAAAACAAAGATAAGTTTTTCGTATGGGGATTGTTCAAAGCCGCCAAGTTGCATTTTACAGCGACAGACTATCTGTATCTGTATCTCGATGATAGTCATATCGAAACGGCTTTAAAACGCATTGCAAAAGAATTAGATTATATTTAATAACTGGAGAAACAAAATGAGCTTACAAAATATTAAAAAACTGATTGATAAATTTGAAACAAATCTTTTTTATAGTCTTGATGACGGAATGAGTGAAGGCAATTTAGTTCACGTTTTACGTTTGCAATTAGATGACGCTCAAAATTCTGATTGGTCGCGTGATGAATTAGCGGATCATATTTTAAGCGATAGCGATAATTTAGAAGATGAATTACTTGGTTTGAGTGACGCTCAACGCGAAGAATTTAGAGAAATTCAACACGCTATTATTAATTATTTTGGAGAATAGACATGATTACTTATTTACTTGATGACGATACCGTTGTTCGCATTGAAAGCCGAAAAGATATAGGCGACATGGTACACGCACAAATATATGATTCTAATAGCGCCTTAATCGACGTTAAAGGGAGGGTAGTCGATATCCTTGAGGATTACGAATACTGGAAATAATTCAGCGTGTAGCGCTTTAGAATTAGAGCGCTATGCACTGCACTATTGCAGTAATACACATTTTAAATTACCGGAGAGCAAAAATGAAATTTATAAAAGAATGGAACGAGTACGTCATTGGCTACATTTTGACTTCTGATGACGGTAGAAGTCTAAACGTACAATTTGAAATTAATAGAAATAGCAATCACTCAGAACCTACCGTAATTGCTGTAATTGGCGCTGAAGGTGATGAAACGGTTGATGTTTATACTGATGAAGAACAAGAAGAAATAAGAGCTTACATTGTAAATGATGACGACATAAGCATTATAGCTAAAGCAATGACAACAATAATCTATTCAAATAATTATGACAAAAATATTTGGACAGATTTTTATGGTGTTATGTCTGAAAATGACATACTCGATTTAGCTGATACGATTGGTGAATAAAAGGCTGTTAACAATAAAGCGCGGTGTAACAGCCGCGCACATTTAATTAAACCGGAGATATAACATGAATACATTTTACGACGTGGTTGTTGGATCAATTTTGACTACAATTTTCACAGTTATTTTTGTTGCCGAACTGATTGTGATTTGGGGAGAATAAGCCATGCTGCTAACATTTGAACAATTTAAAGAACAGACTGATCCAAACACAGTGCCGCGTGTTTTTAGAACTAAAGAACTAAATGACACTTTAGCAGTTTGGATATTTTTTGAAAGATATCTAAAAGAAAATGGACGGTACGAACTTATCGAACCGCTATATCTCAAGAAATTTGAAGTTGGAGTACGATCAAGAGATTACAGCGACGCAGAAATTAGCGAACTTTTTAGAATTTTTGAAGAAACCGGAGAATAGACATGATGCTGACTTACAAACAATACATTCAGTCACTACCTAGCGATTACCTGAAAATGCTGTACGATGAAGACATACACCTGTTTCAAGCCTACCGAGAGTATGTTATCGCGTACAAGTCACTAGAAGCAGAATACGGAGAGATTAAGTCATGTTAATACCGCAGAAAGCAATGAAGGTGAAAGTCCCCAAGGCATTAAAAGTAAACAGGGGACGACCTAAAGTAGATCCAAAGAAAAAGTGTCGCCATTACCAACTATCACTCGCAGGTGATTTGATAGACTTTATTGAAGGCGCTGGACTTAGATCAAAATCTAAATTCATTAGTATGGCAATCAGAACCGCCATCGAGTTTAAAAAGTATCGCTCACTGCCTTACGATAGATGTTTAGATTGTGGGTGTGATATGACAGCGCCACTTGACCCAATGGACGGAGCAAAAACCTACGTTGATGAAGATGGTAAAATCTTGGACGTGTTTGTTCAATGTGAGGGTTGTGGTGGTCGTGCTGGACATAGGCAATATGATCCGCGAAAACACGGACTAGAACCCGAAGCATAAAAATATAGCCGGTTTAATCACCGGCTTTTTTGTATCTGCCACAAAATCAAATTGAGACAATGAGACAGGTGAGACATAGCTAAACCTATTTATATATTTTTTACTATTAACAATGAAAAACACTAATATTTACCTAAACAAAACTGTTTTACCAATATCATATAATTTATATTTATCTATGTCTCACCTGTCTCAAAATAAATACAGACCAGAGAAATCAAGGGCTAGAGGGTGAGACATAGTTAAAATTTTACTATGTCTCAGAGACAGAGAACTATGTCTCATTTTCAATTTTGCGCTTTTTTAAAATGAGACATAGCTGAAAACTTAAATTTTAAAAATGAGACATAGTTAGACTTGTTTATAGTGTTTTTTCACTATCTGCCACACGTCATTCTCATTAGCGCTGCTCTTGCGCCATAGCGTATGTTTCTTCCTCCCACCGTCAGCCGTCGGGACGTTAAGCCTATCCTGCATCTTTTCATAACCGAGTTGAAGCAAAATGCGATTAAGCACAGAGGTTTTTGGCAACTTGTTTGCAATAGACGGTTCAAACTCATCAACATTCAATTTGCTCAACAGTGTCACGTCCAAGATAGTTTCATTAATCACGTCGCAGTGGTAGTGTGCAATCAAGTCTTTCACTTCCTCAGAATCATGCGACACAGAGTATCCGATCATCTTTTCACGCGACAATGTTTTAGGCGCTCGACCCTTCGGCACAAAGTCCGCGCTAATTTCCCGACGCATAAAGTAGTGGCAAATGGCATCCATGCGACGATCCGTTTCATTAAACAGTTTAACAAAGTACGCATTGGTTTCATTCTCACCTCCGAGAAGCTCAAACAGATGCTCCTCGCTTTGACAGCGACTATATAAAACACAATAGCGTCTATCCCCCGACGTAATTGGCAAAGCATCTTGATAATTGGTTAAAAGAAAATACGACGTGAAATTGGGTACGGTGCGTGAATCACAAAACTTTTCTTCGACTTGTATCGTGTCATTAGTAATGTATGGTTTCATCCTATCAATAATCGACCATCTGTTATCACCCGATATGCGAATCTCCTCAACGATATTCAGCACCGACCCATACGCCCACCCGCTAAACGTCCCTTTAGTAAACTGATTAGGATCAAGTTGCGTGGCATTGCTCCCGAGTATCCCCTGCAAAATGCGAGTGAAGTATGTTTTACCGCCACCTTGCGTACCCTGCAAAAGTATCGCCCAGTTAATACGATCCCCAATCTTTTGCACAATATGCGACATCCAGTCCAGTAGTATCACCCTCTCCTTCGGCTCAACGAGCGTGAACTCCAAATGCTTAAGCATCATGTCAATGACCTTCTGACCGTCTTCATCAAGCACTTCACACGGCTCAACACCGCGCTTTTTGTAGGAATTGACATACCACAAACCCTCGTGCATAAGCATCGACTCAGCAAGCGGGTAATACATTTTGTCGATAGCTGTTCGCATTTCCCAATCGGTAAGCGCCATAGACGATGCGCTTCGCTCCGCTGCGATACACTCATCCATACGATCAAACTTAGCGTTGAACGCTTCGCGCTTGATTGAGTAGTTAAACTTTAAATCGTGGTATTCACACGACTTCTCGATAAACACCCAGTCACGAACCCACGAAGGCGACTCAATCACCGTCACACCCTTCTTAGCCGGACACAATTCACGAAAGATTGCGGCTTTAGTCATCCCTTCACCTTTACCCCATCCGTCAAAGATATCCTGTGCGATCTGCTGGCGTTTAGTGAGCGCCACAACGTGCGCAGGTATCTTGCTAAGTTTACGACGCAGTTTGTCGTACTCCTCCTCACAGTTCACCTCGCGCCCAACGCCATCGGCTACACTCTCAATCATCTTCTTGGCTTCATCACGGATGACAACGCCCACGCTAATACCGCGATCCTTCACCATCTTAATGACTGAAGCAAACGTCAACGGACGCGCTCGCTTGTCACTAGTAAAAGACCGCCACTTGCTTTCACTTAGCCGAGCGTCGAACTTATCCGAATTAGCTGACCACTCGAACCAGCGCACCTTCCCGTAGTCATTCCCTCTGTATTGATGATGCAGTGCTTGACCCACCGTGATCCACTTAGCGTAGTCACCTGCTTCATCTGCCATCGCATCAAGATAAGAATCAACCTCCTCGTCGCTGAGTTCTAACGGCTCATGTGCGATAGCAACTTCAAGAAAGTTATCATCATCAACATCAAACTCCGCATCAAACTCCGACACAGAATTTACCGGTAAACTTACCGGTAAACTTAGCGGTAAATCCACATCAACTTCATTGCCATCAAGCACCAGCGTGAAACTCTCATCCCGAAGTTCAGCACTCACACTTGGCATATACATGAATTGAGCAGGCTTGAAAGCACTCTCATCAATCTTCAAGTCGGTAAGCGTAGCGAACCAGCGCATCACAACCACATACTCGTCACCGGTAATCTCACGAGAGAGTGGTAGTACAATGCGGAAGCGATAGGCACTAGCACTACTGCGCCAAGTGCTGTAAGCCACAAGTGCAAAACCAAGCATTTCAAGTTCGAAAACAATCTCGTCGTAATCCATCTCGCAATCATCAATATCAATAGTGAGAAGCGATCTGCATTCTAAGTTCTCTGTGTTGCGATAACCTTCTTTAAACGACCCACCGCAGAACCAGCCACACTGGTCTTTGCTTTGCGCTACTTTGTGTTTACCTAATACGCGACACACCGCGTCCCAAGTCACCGTCTTGTTTTCGCATACCGCGCTGTTCTTTTCACCGCGACTAATGCGGTAGGTTTTATTAGACTCCACCATGTAAACCTCGAATTATCTTTTAATTATGGGTAAATCCACTGCTTTAATAGCACCCTGTGTCAATTGCTCAACCTGTATCGCCCTGTTTGCCGGTATCTTACCTTCTGATACCCAGTACGACACTGCCGCTTTAGTTACGCCCAGCTTCTTTGCTAACACCACCTGCTCACCACCAAACCACGCCACAACATCATCAACGGACACACCGTCAGTAATTTCTTCATTTTCCATTTGCATCTCTCTGAGAGTTAAGTTAAGATTGACTCTCATTTTACAACAACAGAGGAAAAACACAATGAATGATTTAACTAAACTTTCAAATGAACAACTTGGTGACTTTATCCAAATCAGTTTAATACATGGCACAAACACGCAGTTCAGCTATGAACTCTTGCACGAAGTGGCATCACGCCTAAAGCACACGGATGAAATCATCAAAGCAGGTATCAGCAATGGTATTCACGACACGCTGACTAAACAAAGCACGGCATTCAAGTTTAGACTTGAGGACGTTGTACAAACCCTTGATGACGCACTTGCACCGGCAAGCATTGAAGATAACAAAGAAACTGTTGAACTCCTCACCATTGATATAACTAGTTACGAAGCGATGGACAAAGCAGTAAAGGAAGCGTTTGAAGAAGAACCAGTGGAAGAAGAACCAGTGGAAGAAGAACCAGTGGAAGAAGTCCCAGTCAAAAAAGAACCTAAGAAGAAAGAAAAACCAACTGTAAAGGAATCCTTGACAGTTGAAACTTTGCAACCTGTTGAAATAGTTGAAGCACTTGCGCCATTTATTACAGCGGAAGCGCTCAAAACCAAAGCACTGGAGATGCGTCAAAAGAATACGATATCACGAGATGCTATTACAGCTAAATTAGCAGAGTATGGCGCAACGACTATTTTAAAACTTGATCCCACCGTCTATAACGATTTTAACGCATTCTTGGAGAGCCACAATGTTTAAAACTAAACAACAATTTTATATTTACGATTATATAGACATAAATGTTTTTACTGACGGTATTATCGGCAGTCTTGAAATAGCATTACCTGTATTTAATTTATCTGATCCTATTACAACTAATCATAACGGTACTGGGTTTTTTGCTGAAATTCCAAACAGCATTAAATTTGTCAACATTAATCATCTAAGAGTTGTTGGCGAATGGGAGTTAGCACTTTCTTATGATATCGAGGAGATGTTAAAAAAGATAACATCTAAAGGTTTAAACTCTAATCAAATCGATTTAGTTTACGAAAAAATTGTTGATAACTTTGTTGATAAAGAGGCTATGCTTTTACCAGAATATAACTTTTATGTTTATGAAAGTTTAGCATCATTAAATAATGAGTTATCAAGAATCAAATGGGTAACAAGAGGTAAAAATAATGTCTAATGAAGAACAACCTAAACACTCATTACTGAGTGCAAGTGGTAGCGCTACTTGGCTGTATTGCTCCGGTAGCGTCGAGGCACAAAAGCCATACAAAGAGTCGCGCAGTGGATTTGCAGACGAAGGCACGGCAGCGCATGAGCTTGCAGAATTATGCTTAAAAGGTAATCTTAATCCGTATGATTTTGAGGGCAAAACCCTACCAGAAACCAACTGGATAACCATAGACAAAGCAATGTGCCGTCATGTGAGTGATTACATGGACTTCATCGAGGAATTTAAAGGTCACAAAATCTACGAGCAGAAACTCGACTACAGCGAGTATGCACAGGACGGTTTTGGTACAGCAGATTGCGTGATACTGGATGGTGATACCGTCATCATTATTGACTTGAAGTACGGACAAGGTATTAAGGTCAATGCTGATACCACGCAAACTAAAATCTATGCGCTCGGTGTACTTAGCGAGTTTGGTATGCTCCAAGATATTAAAACCATTCGGATGTTCATCTATCAACCCAGACTGGATCATGTAGATGAAAACGTGATGACTATAGATGAGTTACTACGTTTTGGCGAATGGGTAAAAGACAGAGCGCAACTGGCTATGCAACCCAACGCGCCACTCACAGCAGGTGATAAGCAGTGCCAATGGTGTAAGCACAAGGCAAGATGCCCAGAGCTGATGCGGTACACTGAGAACGCGATACAGAATGAGTTTGCAGACTTTGATGACATGGTGAGCGTTAATCGCTTAAACGATGAGCAACTTAGCATTGCACTGAGCAGCGCTCCGTTGATTAAATCATGGTTAAGTGCTGTTGAAGAAGTAGTTAAAGAGCGCTTAGAATCGGGAGAAGGCTTTAAAGGGTACAAACTTGTGGAAGGTCGAAGTTCTCGTGAATGGGCAGACATTGATGAGGCAGAAAGTGCGCTACGAATTGACCACACCGACGAAGAACTTTACGAAATGAATTTTATTTCTGTGGCTAAATTCGAGAAGCTGGTAGGCAAGAAAAACATAAAAGAGTTTGAAAATCTGATAGTTAAGAAAACAGGTAAACCCACTGTTGCTTTAGAAACTGATCCGAGAAAATCATTGTCAGTTTCTAGTAATGATTTTTCTGATTTTGACGATTGACAGTTTATGTAAATCAATCTAAACTTAACTCAACTTAGCTCTCCGGTTGAGTTGTTACCGAGGATGGGAAATCACTTTAATAATGGCGATTTATCAATAACCCATCCTCACTTTAATCCCATAATCCATAACGCCATAAGGCAAGAAGGTTAAAATGTCAGATACACAAATTAAATTAGGTGAAGTTCGTTTGTCTTTTCCATCTTTGTTTCGCAAAGCAGTTTTCGACAATGTTGAAACTAAATACGAAGCAACTGTATTAATGCCTAAAGACAGCAAACAACACAAAACGGTACAAGCCGCAATTGATAAATTCATTGCGCAAACATTCAAAGACGGTGCGCCTAAAGGGTTAAAAATCACCTGTTTTATTGATGGCGATGACAAAGAATATGATGGTTACGCTAACATGATGGCGCTTAAAGGATCATCGAATAAACGTATTCCTGTATTCGATAAAGACCGTGCACCAATTACCGAAGATGACGATAAAGTCTACGCTGGATGCTATGTCAATGCTATTTTTGACTTTTGGTATTCAAGTCATCCTAAAGGCGGCAAACAAATATTAAGCAACCTCCTTGGCGTCCAGTTCAAGAGAGACGGTGAAGCGTTCTCTGATGCTAAAGTTGCAAGCGCTGATGCGTTTGATGACGAGTCAGATGAAGACGATTTTTAAATACTCTGTGTCCTCAGTGTAAAAGACGGTTGGTTTAATACCGTAAAAATTAAATGACAGCTTGGAAAGACAAGCACTATCAATAAAAGCATTGCTCGCTCTCACCGCAAATGAGAACCTTGTGACCCTTAATGTAGAGTAATACGGTATAGCTACCCGTACTATGGGGTAAGAATTAGTGGTGACGCTAATTTGTCACTACGATAGGGAAGTATCGAAACTGACTCGTAGGATATAGTAAACAGTGCTTTTATTGATAGTCTGGTAAACTATTGATGTGACATAAAATACTCTCCTTTATTAATCGCGTTAGGCGGAAAGCAGTCAATTACCTAGCGCGATGCTAATGGGTTTTAATAAGTATCCGTATTTATTAAAACCTCAAGCTCCACCTAAAGACCTCACCGACAATTTGTTACTCCAGATTGTCGGTTTTTTTATATTCACAAATAGGATACCCCTATGAATACTTATATTATTGACACCGAGTGTTACAAAAACTATTGGCTATTTTTAGCCGTCAACCACAAGACCGGATCAAAACTTGAAATAGAATTGTTTGGCGAAGATGCAAAACTCTCCGAGGAACAAGCTAAAAAGATTGAGCGTCTACTTCTAAATCACGAAACCATATCATTCAATGGCTTGAACTACGATATCCCAATGATATGCGCTGCGATGGATGTCTGGAACTGCAAAAAACTTCACAAACTTTCCACTAAAATTATCACTTCACAGAAAGTCACTTGGCAGATACTGCGTGAACATAAACTCAACGTGCCTGCTTACAAGTATCACATTGATATTATTGAACTTCCTATTGGTCAAGCGTCACTCAAAATCTACGGTGGGCGAATTCACACCAAGAAAATGCAAGATTTGCCAATTGATCCCAATGCGCTGATACAGGATACTGAGCGTAGCCTTATGCGCAAGTATTGCAGAAACGATACACAAGTCACAGGTGAACTCTTTGATGCGCTGAGAGGGCAAATAGACTTGCGCAAAGAGATGACAACGCAATACGGCATCAACCTCAATTCCAAGTCCGATGCACAGATTGCTGAAGCGATTATCAAATCGGAATTGTACGAGCAAACGGGTGAGCATTACCGTCCCAAGCAGTACGATGCGAATTACACATTCAGCTATCGCAATCCAGAGATTATTCAGTTCAAAACACAGGTACTCTGCGATATCTTTGACCAACTACTTTATGAAACCTTCACGCTCAAAGATAACGGCAGTGTTGAACTCCCCCAATGGTTAGTTGCGCCTATTACTATTGGTAAAGGTTCTTATCAAATGGGTATTGGTGGATTGCATTCACGCGAAACCGCGCAACACATCGAGGCAGCAGGTGACTTTTACTTATCTGATTTTGACGTGGCGAGTTATTACCCAAGCATTATTCTGCATCAAAGGTTATTCCCCGAAACGATGGGTGAACCGTTCCTTAATCTTTACCGAGAGATTGTAAAGAAACGCATCACAGCAAAACACACTAAAGATAAAGTCACTGCCGATACCCTAAAAATCGTACTTAACGGATCATTTGGTAAATTTGGTAGCAAATACAGTAGCTTATACTCACCGCAACTGCTCCTGCAAACCACAATCACTGGTCAACTCTCATTATTGATGTTAATCGAAGAACTTGAACTCAATGGCATACAGGTAGTAAGTGCAAACACTGATGGTATTGTGACGCATTATCACGAAAGCCAAATACCAGCGCTCCAAGATATTCTATTTAATTGGGAGATCACGACTAGCTATACACTTGAGCAGACAGATTATCGCGAGATTGCCTCACGAGATGTGAATAACTACATTGCTGTGAAACTCGACGGTAAAACTAAATGTAAAGGCTGTTTTGGTGAAGCGTCACTGAGTAAAAACCCAGATGGCTTGATTATCTATGAAGCAGTCGCGCAATTCATTGCTAACGGTACACCGATTGAAAAGACAGTTACTGATTGTGATGACATTAGAAAGTTTGTCACCGTCCGCAGAGTAACAGGTGGCGCATTGTTCCAAGGGGATTATCTTGGTAAAGCAGTCCGCTTTTATCACAGTAACAGTTCAAGTCTTGCTGATATGTCACTTGTCTATGCAAAGAACGGGAACAAAGTCCCAATGTCACAAGGGTGTCGTCCGTTGATGAATCTGCCGGATAGCTTCCCCGATGATGTTGATTTTTATTATTACTACACCAAAGCAAAAGAAGTGCTAAAAGGTGTTGGTTATATTTAGAAACTCAAACTTATTTTTTCGTTTGAGTTTCTTTTACAATGAGGATAGAAAATGCTTGAAAAAGATATTGAAAAATACCTGTGCGATCAAATCAAAAAAGTAGGTGGAACGTGTGAAAAGTTCACGTCACCTAATAAACGCTTTGTGCCAGACAGATTAATCACGCTGCCGTTTCAACCTATATTCTTTGTTGAATGCAAAGCGCCTAAAAAGAAACCCAGTGAAGCGCAAGAACGCGATCACCAAAAGCGACGTGATATGGGCGTTCATGTCTATGTTATTGATTCAAAAGAAAGTGTCGATACGCTATTGCTTTATAGATTACCCGTGGAAGGCGATTATGCGCACTAGAGATGAACTGCGTCACTACCAAGTGCGCACATCGCAGTTTCAAATAGAGCAGGAGCGAACATTCTGCGCTCTTAAAATGGGGATGGGTAAAACAGCGTCTACGCTTACTACAATACGCGATCTACTTGATGCCTGTGTGATTAGCAAAGCACTGGTTATCGCACCACTACGAGTCGCTAATAGCGTCTGGGCGCAAGAAGCAAAGGAATGGGAACATCTCAAAGATTTGAAATTTAAAATCTGCACAGGCACAGAATCTAAAAGGTTATCTGCTTTGCACCATGACGCGGATGTGTATGTTATTAATAGAGAAAATGTCGTATGGCTTGTTAATCATTATAAAGACAAATTTCCTTTTGATATGGTGGTTATAGATGAGAGCAGCTCGTTCAAATCCCCCACAAGTAAAAGAGTTAAAGCACTGCGCAAAGCACTTCCCTACATTCACTATATTACCCTACTTACAGGTACACCCTCCCCTAATGGGTTACTTGACCTATGGGCGCAATGCTATCTGGTAGATTACGGTAAAGCACTTGGGCGAACAATGAGCGCCTACAAACAGCGATTCTTTGAACAGGATTACAGCGGATACAAGTATATTCCGCGATCCGATTCCCAAAGTAAAATTGAAACGCTGATATCACCCTTTACTATTTCGATGGAAACCAGTGATTACTTGGAGATGCCCGATTACATTGACCTTTATCAAGAATTGGATTTAGACAAGGAAGTTATTGAAAAATATAAACTATTTGAAAAAAATCTTTATATTGAGTTTGAAAACAGTGAAGTAGAAGCTATGAGCGCTGCGTCACTTGCCAATAAACTCCTGCAATACTGCTCTGGCGCTGTGTACATCGATGAATTTAAAAACTATGAAGTAGTACACGATGCCAAGTTAGATGCACTGGAGGACATTATTGAGCAGAATGACGGGGAGAATATCCTTGTTGCCTATAACTTTAAAAGCGACTTGGAAAGATTGCTTAAACGCTTTCCAAGTGCGCGTGTACTCGATAAACATCAAAGCACAATTGACGATTGGAATGACGGTAATATCCCTTTACTTTTTGCCCATCCCCAGTCGGCAGGTCATGGGTTAAACATTCAGCATGGTGGCTCAATGATTGTGTGGTTCTCACTGAGCTGGAGTCTTGAATATTACCAGCAATTCAATGCTCGATTGTTTCGGCAAGGACAGACGATGGCTGTGCGGATTATTCACCTAGTCTGCAAAGGTTGCATTGATGAGCGAATTATTAACGTATTGAAATTAAAAGACATTGTTCAATCTGACTTACTTCGTGCGTTAAAATAGTTAAGTTAAGGTTGACTGAGCAAATAAAATAAGTACAATAAACACGACTCAAAGAAAAAGCCTACCGCCAAAAAGTAACACTAGACGGTAGGTAGAGTCGAGGAGTCTAACACATAAACGCATTTCAAGCAGTTGGAATGAAACGCAAATTAAGTATAACACAAACAAGAGGTTATAAGAGATGTCTGAAATAAAATTCGATCATGAAAAAATTATCGCTCAAATGGTAAAAAATGCTTTCAAAATAAAACATGACTTTGGTGCAGCTAGAGCAGATTTATTTTTTGAATTAATTTATGCAATTGGAGTAATGATTAAATCCCAAGAAGGCGGTTATGTGGATAGAAACGAATTTATTAAGGAGGTAAATAAAGTTTTAAACCATGTTTTAAATGATTTAGATAAGGAGTTTTCAAATGAGAGTATTTTTTGAAGATAACACCTCTGATGCGTATTGGTATGCTGAGGAGGAAGAAGATGAGAGAAAGTATTGGACGCACTCCCAATGGGACGCATTCAATGCACAAAGAGCTATAGATACCGAAAAGCAATTACGCAAAATGTTAGGAGATAGATATGTCGAACCAAAGAAAATTTAATCATCACGATATTATTTCAAGATTACTGAGAACTGCGCTTGAGCATGATGATCAACGAGAAGCCTTTAGTGATTTAACTTTTGAGCTTGTACAAGCCGTTGGCTATTTAGTAGGTAGCACTGAGAAACAAGAGGATAGAGAACTGTTTATCAAAGAAATAAACAGTCAAATTAGTGATTGTATTAAATTACTTGATGATGTTAGACAAGAGCTTGGTAGTAAATCAGCAACATTGGTAGCGTAATAACTGAGGACACAGACAATGGACGCATTAATTGAATTTTTAAAATACCTAGATGACAGCAACATTGCTTACCTTTTAATGATAGCTTTCTTTTTAGTGATAGGTGGCTTTAACAATGTTGCTCAAAAAGAAAACAAAAGGCTAAGAAAATTACTCCGTAATACAGTTAAGGAGAATGGGCGATGACCAAATTAACTGACAAACAAAAATCTTATAAAGATTATTTAAATAGTGTACCGATATCTAAACGGACTACGCCTTATAAGTTCTACCAATATAAAGACTGTTACATTGACTTTTTTGTAAAAATTAATTTAGAGGACACATCATATGAACGAGATATTCTTAGCCACACTGACATTGACAATATCATTTCTGACATCAGAAACCACTATTGATAAAAAAGGTCACACCACACAAGTAGAACGTATTGCTTACACAACAAGCGTTTTGCCTTATGAAACGATGGTGGCTTGCATGAATGCAAAAGAAGAATACAATTTTGCATTTGGTGCTTACCAAATGAGTAAACGACCAGCAAGAGTGATTACCGCTATTTGCAATGATGTTAAAACGGGGACAGTACAATGACCGAAACAACACTTAAAGAATATAGCCAGTTGTACAAGATACCGCAAAACACATTGATGTTTCACATGGAAAGATTATGTATTGAACCGACAGGCAAAACACAACGCTCACCAAAAGGCAGAGAAAGTTTTACATGGAAAGTTAGCGATATGGACTCAGCTAGAGCAAAAGTTAAACGTAGGATGGTGCAGCTATGAAAGACAATTTTGAAACGGTAATGCTGGTAATATCATTTGTTGTGGGGATGTGTGGGGGAATCTTAATCGATGAACTTGTACATCGCAATGATGAAACAGTAATCAAAACAAAAATAGGTGAATTCATGATCCGCGATCAAAAGGTATATGGGATTTACGAAATTCAGCGCAATGCGCAAGGTGATATGGTGGTGAGATGACAAGATTAGAATGTATGACTCGTTTAACAATGGCACAAAAGAATAAAAAAGAACTGAAGAAAATCAAACTTCAATTACTTAAAGAAATTCAACAACTTAAATTAATGCTTCGTGCATTAGAGGAAGAAGAACAATGGGTGAATTGATATTCTTTACAGGTATTGTGGTGATGATTGTGTGCTTCTTGGTGGAGTATGCCGATGGAGATTGAGGATATCGCATCACTAGTATTTTTTGTTTTAGGTTTAGTTTTAACGGGCATATGGCTATGGCATTAGACAAGGTTAGACGAGTTGAACCTGTAGCACCTGCGCCCAATGCGACCCATTGTAAACACAATCACTGGCGAATATATAACAGCCTTGGGTATCGAGAATGTGACGAGTGCAGAGAACGTAGACCAATCTTTAATGACATACGGCATCAAAGATGAACATCTCACAAATCTTTATCGGCTTATCACCATTTTTAAAAGACCGATTTTCCAGTGAGGTGTTCACACTTGGACTCATTAATGATTTGAATGAGGAGCAATTTCAAGCACGATGTAGACGTTTAATACGCCAGCACAACGGTGAAAGCAGAAAGTTATACAAAGCCTTAGCTAATTTAAATAAAGCGGAAAGAGAGCGATTCTTTGACGTTATTTCAGATGATAAAGCAGGAGTTACCAATGCCACAGAAAATTGAACAAAAGATTGTAGGATACCAAGTAGTTGTCAAGGAATCCTTGACAACTGAAATACCCGTACCTGCGCAACTTATGCACGAGCTACTACCTAGACCAAATTGTCTAACCGGTACAACGTACAAGGTCAAAACGCCACAGAGTGAACACGCTTTGTACATTACGATCAATGACATGGTGCTTGATGATATCCACCATCCGTATGAAATGTTTATCAATTCAAAGAACATGGATCATTTCCAGTGGGTACTTGCATTGACACGCTTAGTGTCTGCGGTATGGCGCAAGGGCGGTGATAGTACGTTCTTAGTTGAGGAGCTGAAAAACGTATTCGACCCGAAAGGTGGGTACTATAAAAGAGGTGGTGTGTATATGCCATCACTCGTAGCTGAAATAGGAACAGTTATCGAGCAACATCTCAAAAGCATTGGCGTGATTAAAGTTGAAGTGGATGAGCATCAACAGGCGTACTTAGAAGCTAAGAAAGAAGAAGTAGGCGAAGAAGGTATTAAGAACGCTGAGTTATGTACATCATGCAACACCAAATCTTTAATACTTATGGATGGGTGTCTGACGTGTTTACAGTGCGGCTTTTCAAAATGTAATTGAGGGGAAACAAAATGAAAATTGAAATTAAGCGATTAGACAAAACCGCAATTATCCCGACTTATGCAACTGAGAAGTCAGCAGCGGTAGACTTGCGAGCCAACATCAGCAAAGCGATGACATTAGATTTAGGCGAAACGGCTTTAATCCCTACAGGTCTTGCAATCAATGTATTTGACGGTGAAGTAGCTGCTTTGATTCTTCCGAGAAGTGGCTTAGGACATAACTACGGTATTAAGCTGGGTAATAGCGTAGGTTTAATTGATGCAGACTACCAGAAAGAATTGTTTGTATCTATCAAGAATACCGGCAATGGCATTTACAGAATCAACCCACAAGACCGCATTGCTCAAATGCTTTTCACACCAGTGATAAGAGCAGAGTTTGTAGAGGTTGAGGAATTCAGCAGTTCAACTGATCGCGGTGGCTTTGGAAGTACGGGGAAATAACATGATTGCAACAACAGCCTATATTTTAATTAATACTATTGTGGCGTTTGGTGAGGTTACGCAAACCGCTACAATTTTTGCAGACAAACCATCGTGCGAATCCGCAGCAACAAGACAAGACTTTGTGATGAAGTCACTTGAGGTGCATGGTAGATGGAATCTTACCTGTCATCCGTACTCACTTACTGAGAATAAGAAATGAAAGTCACGCTAATACAGAACACACCTAACCCAGAAGAACATATCGGATTACTTGCAGGTATCTGCTACGGTAAGACGGGTGAGCAATCACCAGAACAGTGTATTAAGAGAGCTTACCACTGCGTAACTAAAGGGCATTTATCTACACTACGCTTTGCTCATGCTACGTTTTTAGTTGAGGATATTAGCCGTATCTGTTCACATCAGTTTGTTCGCAGTAAGCACTTGGATTTCCTGCAACGTAGTCAGCGGTATTGTAATGAAGAAGAAACTAACGTGGTTATTCCAGAAAGTATTAGCAAATATGACGTACAGGATTTTGTTTATAACGCTCAAATATTATATGAAAACTTAATCAAAAATGGCGTTAAAAAAGAAGATGCACGATTCATCCTTCCACAAGGCACAACAACAGAACTGTTGGTAGTAGGTAACTTCCAAGCATGGTATGACTTTATAAAACTGCGTAGTGGTAAAGAAGTGCAGTGGGAGATACGAGCAGTAGCACATGAGATTAACCGTCAGCTTCATAGCATTGCACCTAATATCTTTGTGGAACTAGACGATGAATGACTTTAGACTGTGTGAAGAATGCGGTTATACCAAACCTACCATGTTGTTTGCTAAGTTTAGTTTAACTTGTAAAATGTGTATGCA
Source organism: uncultured Methylococcaceae bacterium (assembly GCA_903908165.1). GTDB lineage: Bacteria > Pseudomonadota > Gammaproteobacteria > Methylococcales > Methylomonadaceae > Methylobacter_C. Next base: position 44,904 of record CAIVQX010000103.1, read on the forward strand.
CCAAATGGGTATGAAGACAGCTGTTCAAAGACGTAAGCGCAAAGAAGAAAGCTCGTTAGATACTAAACTGTATAAAGCATTTATACGCAATCAAACATTTAGACCGACAGGTTGGGAGATGACACTATTATGAGTACAAACAAAACACAAAAGCTATGCGAAGCCTACACACAAGGGCAGTTCTACACTGGCGATAGTGTACACGCAGGTAACTTAGATGCGGAAACTATTCAAAAGATAATTGACCACGGTTTTGGCAATTTCAATGAACTTAAAGCAGACATGGTGAACTCCCCTTCACACTATAAAACTGGTAAAATAGAATGTATTGAAGCGATGGAAGAAATGTTAACCGCTGAGGAATTTATTGGCTATTTGCGAGGTAATGCGTTCAAGTATTTATGGCGTTATCGCAGTAAAGGCAAAGCCTATGAGGACTTGCAAAAAGCACAATGGTATTTAAACCGATTAGTATCTATTCATAACCCAAAATAATATGCTTACATGGTCTGACTTGGTACTACCGCCTATTAATTTATGGTCACTGCCAAGTCAGTGCAATTTAACGAGAAATAAGAAAATGGCAACAGAAGAAGGGAATACAGACTTAGCGGCTCAACATGAAGAAATGATGCGCGATAAAGCAATTGGGATCATTCGCAAGAAAGCCGCTAATATTGATACATCAAACCCAACCGGCTTATGCTGGAATTGTGGAGATTACGTTGGACATAGTAGAAGATGGTGTGATGCAGATTGCCGAGATGATGAAAATGAAACCTAAACTTAGAAAAATAGGTCGGCTTTGGGTATGTTATACCGAGTGGGAAGATACGATAACCTGTACCGGTAAATCGCCAGAACACGCTTACTCTCGATGGCTTGTTAAGAACCAATTGCAGATAGAACAAAGCCGCTGAAAAGCGGCTTATTTATTAGGGCGTTAAGAACAACTCTGCTTCGGCATTGCGTCGTCGCGTAAGACCGGCAAGTGGTTTTCCATTTGCTTTATCCCAACGCAAAAACTGCTTTGCAATCTCCGCTTTACTGTCACCGGCTTTGAGCATTTTGACTAGTGTCGAACTGGCTAAATTACCTGCTCCGATATTGTAGGTGAGCGATACTAAAGCATCAAATTCGTTTTGTGATAACTCTACTTTAATGGCATTTACCGCGTGTTCATAAGACGCTAATGTTTTAGATAATAGCAGTAAAGCCGCTTCTTCATTTGCTAAAGTCTGACCTTGCTTAACTGCGCTACCATCTGAATATCGCGTTGATCCGATACCAATTGTCCACACACCGGCAGGGCATTTATAAGAAGTTAATTTACAACCTTCAAACTCTTTAATTAACGCTAGACCTTTTTTACCAATGTTCATTTCTTTGCTCTCATAGAAAGTACGGTTATCAATTTTTGTGTTAAGCGGATCATGTCGTTATCGAGCAGACGTATTTGGTCTATTAGCTCGATTAGCGCATCCGTGGTTTCATTTAGAATAGGCTTAACAATAGTTGTTACCCATATCCAAACAAAGTAGACGATATACCCCATACTACTTGATGCAATAATGGGGAAGCCGTATTGGTTGATATACTTTGCAAGTGCGTCAATATCCATCAGTCAGTACGCTCCTCTTGTGGATTTTTAAACCGTGCCACTTTCTCTTTCTCAATAGGCATATCAAGTGCTTCTGTCATCAGTACGTCTATCTTGATGATGTCTTGTGACATAGCCGTCACTCGTCTATCTAGTTGCTTGATGATACCGATAAGGCTTTTGATCTTCTCAAGCACACTATCAAGCAAGAACTTGATAGTGAGGAATACAAAGTACATCCCCACACAGGCAGCGGCTATAGGGAATCCAACATCAGTAACGAATTGCAAGAATTCCATCAGCGATTACCGAGCCACCATGTTAAGAATGAGAATACCGCCCCAATCGTAAATACCACACCACCGATAAAGCCTTTGTATTTAGTTTGCTCGTTCTTCATTTCTTCAAGAGTAGCGATTATGGCATCAAGTTTTTTTCCGCGATCTTCAAAAACTTCTTCAAGAGAGTCAATTCGTTGCTCCACTTTAGCTAAACGACAGGCTTCGTCGGGCATGACAATATCCTTATTTTTTCTTAGATTGAAATTTATAAATTTTATATTTAGATAACATTAAGATTATCCCAAGAAAGAATTGGCATATTGCCTTTGATATCACCGAAATTTTGGGGTTCGGCTCTAGTTCCCGCATCAACTTCAGCATAAATTTCATTATACCGTTCCCAATACGCATCACGTTGACTACAACCGTATTCAGCTTCAGCTTTAAATTGAACATTGGTACTATTTAAATATAAAACCAAGCTATCAATACTAAAGTATCCGCGTTCTTCAGCAAATACATTTAGCTGAGTTAAAGCTCCATAGCTAACGCTTCTACGAATTTGAATTTTTTGATTCTCGTCATATTGCTTTTGAGCATCTTCTCGTTCTTTTACCGTATCGTATAAAGGTGTGACTTTATATTTAACTTGCCAAATACCATTAATATTTTCCCCACCATCTAAATCAGCGCGTTCTAACACTGGATTGAATTCTGGCAATGGTACAGGTAGCGCGGTATCAGCATCATGTGCTTCTAAAACATCTTGCGTCAAAATAGCAGGTAATGGCGCATTTTTAAAAATACGAAATTCTGATTCGGTGTATATTTTTCCTGCGATTCTATCTCTAATAAAGCTCATATTTTTTCCTATTAACTTGTTAAATAACCAACGGCAGTAACCTGTGGTTTATTTCCCCCATCACCATATGCCGCAACATAATTACAATTAGTTAACGATGGGGTTTCCCCTGTTTTATATAAAACTCCCGCTAGATTAATTACTTGCGCATTTCCGCACCCACCTTTGGTGTAATTTAAACCATCGGTTGATTTGTAGATACTTCTAGTTTGATACCCTGTATCAGTATACGCAATACCCACAAAATAAGTACCATCGGAACATAATTTTATCCATCCACCATAACATAATTGTTGATTAAAAAACCCATACGCACCAGTGTTGCAAGTATATTCAGTGAAATTAATACCTCCATCCGTTGACACCCATATTTTTGTACTGTAACCAGCAGTAATTACTATGACGGAAGTTGGTAATGCAGTTATACCTTCCCAATTTAAATACGTCCCAAGACCTCCACCAATTGCAGCGGTTGTCCAAGAAGTACCGTTAGTTGTTTTGTGGTAATACATTATTCCAGATGCATCATAAGAGAACAGTGTAATTGTTGTACCGATAGCACATCCAAGTAGAATAGTATAACCTGCGCCAATGCTAGAATTAGTCCAACTTGCTCCGCTATTTGTAGAATAAGCATAGCCACCGACATTATACCCATAAGATATCATTAATCCGCTTGAAGACCCTAACGCAATAACTGTTCTTGACCTATCAGATGAAGGTAATGTGACCGCACTCCATGTTGTTCCATCTGTTGACCGTCTATAAGTACCTGTCCCAGTATATAGAACTGCCGCTGTATTTGATGCGACAACGCCTGCTTGACCTACATCTCCATCAAAAGTGTAAGTAGACCAACTTGAGCCATTATTATTTGAAAAATGAACCCCGATTCCAGCACCTAGCGACCCTGTATTATAATAACCTGCAAACGCACTAAAAAAACCAATTGAAGAATTGGTTAAATAACTTTGTTGGTTTCCCCAATATGCCCATACATATTGGAATGGTTGTCCACTTGTAGTGCTAAACCATGTATTTGCTAGCAGATTCCCTGTACCTGCAAAAGAACCTTCCCCAACTGTAACATAATTACTTCCCGTTTTTACTATCGCGCGTAAGTCTGTGATATTATCATATATGATGGTATATGCCCCTGTGGAATTTGCTGGACATTTTTGTATTCGATTACTTCCCCCAATCCAATACGGATTAGTCCCATCATTTATTAATTTTATCGGCTGATTAAAATATATAGCCGTTGCATCGTACAATGTCCAACTTGTCCCAGATGAAGTTGTACTGACTAATCGTAACTCCCCACCGTTAGTTGAATGTTGCAATACTGCATAGAATTTATTAGATACGGTATCAAATTGAACATTGTAAACGTATATGCCATATGTACTATTTACCGTAATCCCTGTATTTGTCTCTGTCCAATTAGCACCATTATCAGTAGATATGAGAACATAAACAGTTGATGTACCTCCACTATCTACTTTACCCATCATTAGAAGATTAGAACCATTGGAAGCTATATCAGTGTATTTAGTAGGCTCACTACCCTGCCCATAATTGTAAAAAAGATAATTAGCTACAGGTGAGCCTACATTACAAAACGCCCATGTGTTATTATAAGCCGTTTTATAAGACAGACTGGTGATATTACCAAATAGACTATATATCCAAATATTATTTATTAACGTGGTTCTATAATAAGTATCAGTTAGTGTATCCACCCAATTATTTACTGTAGTGATAGTCGATGTAAAAGGGCATCGATAAGTAGAATGGGTAAAAGCAGAGCTAGATGTTTGTATTCTAACTATAAAATACCAAGCGTTTGCATCTGCAAAAACTGAAAGAATATTGTAGTTTATAGGAAACGCAATCGTCCCCCATGTCTGCCCGTTGTCAGAACTATAATAAATTAAATTAGATAATGTTTGAGTACCAGCAATAACATAACCGTTACCATACGCAATTTTATTTGCCCCACCTCCTTTTGCAAGCGTCATGTATATACCTGTCACCCCAGCAAAACTTGATTTACCCCAAAAATTAGTTGGCATTACAATAGCACCCGAAGCTACTCCTGCTAAAGTGCGAACATTGGTATCATTTAACGAAATTTGACCTGTTGCAGATTGGCTTAATTCAACTGCAACAGATTGACCAGTGGTTGTTCCAGCAAGACTTATTGCCCCAGATGAATTGAGTGCCATTAGTTATTCTCCAATTCTTGTATTCTCAAAGTTAATTCTTTAATAGCTTCAAATGCAACCGCAACTAGCTTTTCATAATCAACCGCTAACGTACCATCTTCACGGGTTCTTACAGCGACATCAAGAACTTTTTCAACATCTTGAGCAATTACACCAAAATCTGACTTTCTAATAAAATAACCATCTGCGCCACCTTTTTTATCAATATACTCATCAGTCCAATCAAATAGTTTACCACCTATTGCATTTGCAATATTTAACGCATTAGGAATAGAACGGATATTTTCTTTTAATTTTTTATCAGATGAATAATATGCTGTGACGTTGTTTGTTGCTCTAATTTCGCCAGATGTACCAGATGCGGCTGTCCCAATTCCTAATGAACCTAATTCTACTGATGAAGTTGTAGCAATAGATTGCGGTAAAGATAAAGTGACAGCACCCGTGGCGACTGATGCAATTACTTGATTAGCTGTTCCCGTAATTGAGGTTACCCCCGCAGCAGGTAAAGGTTGCCAAGTCGCTGTAGTTGAACTGGTTGCGGTTAACACATATCCGCTAGTTGGTGCAGTTGCTGCACTTATTGATATAGTGGTAGTAGCTGATTTTAAATCGTAAGCTATTGCATTTGTACAACTTGATAAATCACCGCTTGTAGGCGTACCTAAAATTGGCGTTATTAATGTAGGTGATGTAGCAAAAACTAATTTACCCGTGCCTGTTTCGTCTGTAACAGCAGCCAATAAATTAGCACTGGTTGGTGTTGTTAAAAATGTATTTACGTTTGTACCAAATTGCCCTGCTACAAATGAAATTGCACCAGTCATTGTGCCGCCAGATAATGCTAAGTATCCCGAAGCAGGTAAATATGCTGTAACCCAAGCGCTTCCACTGTAAACACGCATTTCGCTCGATGTTGTATTCCAGTATAGAGCGCCAGTTAGTAGCGCATTACCGTCATTATCAAGTGTTGGATCGGATGCTTTTGCACCTAAATACCTGTCATCAAACGAGTCATAAGCGGCTGCTGCGGATGTTGCACTTGAACTGGCTGATGATGCACTTGCAGATGCCTCACCTGCTTTTGTTGTAGCAGTTCCAGCAGATGTTGATGCTGATGATGCACTTGCAGATGCCTCACCTGCTTTTGTTGTAGCAATACCTGCTTGTGTTGTAGCAATACCTGCTTGTGTAGTGGCAATACCAGCTTGCGTTGTAGCAGTTCCAGCAGATGTTGATGCTGATGATGCACTTGCAGATGCTTCACCTGCTTTTGTTGTAGCAGTTCCAGCAGATGTTGATGCTGATGATGCACTTGCAGATGCTTCACCTGCTTTTGTTGTAGCAATACCTGCTTGTGTAGTGGCAATACCAGCTTGCGTTGTAGCAGTTCCAGCAGATGTTGATGCTGATGATGCACTTGCAGATGCTTCACCTGCTTTTGTTGTAGCAGTTC
>CAIVQX010000104.1 GCA_903908165.1 uncultured Methylococcaceae bacterium
AAAATTATCGATAACAATCATTATGTTAAGATCAATCCCAGTAAAATCGATAGCCGTATTATTATCATTGGCGAGTAAATTTGGCAAGCAATTACTCTTTCATGATTAAAGCGTTATGCCGTGGGAAGAGGAGTTTGCTGCTGGGACTAGCGTTTTAAGTCGAGGGTTGCTTGAACACTAGGGTCGTCGCTGGTCTTGCTGCTTTCTTTTTGAGCGTCTGCTTTTTGAAGGTATTTTAAATGTGTTACTTTCGAGCAGTGTTGATGATTGCCTTTGTTTCGACTGGAGCGGCAAACAGGACAAAGCAGGAGATTTTGCATTATTTTTTAGGACTGCTTGGTTTTTTTGTGGTTTTCTTAGTGGTTTTTGCAGTGACTGGGGCTTTCTTGATCAAATCGTCCTTTTTAACGGATTGGTTATTGGTAGTAGCAACGCTAGGGTTCTTTTTCACAGAAGCTTTATCAATAATGGGTTTGGGTGCACTAGGCTTTGTTTGTTCTGCAGGAGTGGCAACGGCGGGTGACTCTACGTATTTTTTATATAAAACGTTAGCTTGTCGGATCGCTAAGCAGCCATATTCTTTACACAAAGCTTGAGCTTGCCGCATGGCTGGGCAACCGTATTTTTTTAAAAAGTGCGTTATCGTCACACATAACGTGTTGTTTGATGATGGTTCTTCTGCAGCCATAACTATTGCCCCTTGATACAATCAAAAAAGTGAATACTATCATTACATTGATTAAAATCAATTATTTAATACAATTTACTTTTAGAGATCTTATTTTATTGTTAAAACCAAAGTCAGCTAACGCGTGAATGGCTGTGTTTTCATTAAAGATAAGCAGTGTTCTTTAATTCAATTCCGATGAGTTAATTCATAGGGAGTGTATTTGAGTACTTTTTAGGGGGTTTTTGTAAGTAGGCTTCCCCTTGACTACTACCATCACTCTTTTTTGGTAAAGATTCTGACTTATCAGTCAAATAGGCTTTAGTTGAATGATTTTGACTATTGGCTCTTGCTGCCGTATCGGTAGGATGAATCTCGGCGGGTGCGCGAAAGTCCCCATCTGACAGTAAGGTAAAAAACATTGGTAATAAGGTAAAGATAGAAAAAACCAGCCCTAATATGCCGACAGCAACCAACATAGCTTTAAAGGGACTTGTAGTGGTTTCTTCATCATTTTGATCAGCTTGGTTTAACATGATATTCACCTAATAAGACTATTGAATGAAAAACGAGATACCAAGCAATACTCTATACCTACCTTGCAATATTGATAAGTAAAATATTTAATTCACAGAGTTATATGACTTTTCTAATAGTATTCAATAAAGAGATTCGTTCCCTCCTTGACACTATTCTCAACAACGGAGTATAAATTTAACCTTGATACTTCTTGTTTTATATAAACGAATCTCATGAAAACAGAATCCGACAAATCCATTAGCACTTCATCATGGCAAGGTATGATTGCCTTAATGGCTGCAATCGGTGCGTCCGTGTGCTGTGTTGCTCCTTTAGTGCTTTTATCTTTAGGTATTGGTGGGGCATGGGTAAGTACGCTGACGGCTATGGAGCCAGTACGTCCATTTTTTATCCTGTTGAGCCTGCTTTTTATAGGACTCGGATATCGACAAATTTATATCATACCTAATCGCTGTGCAGAAAAGGCAAGTTGCGTACTACCTACTATAACGTACCGTCAACGATTAATGTTCTGGCTGAGTTCTGCATTCATTCTAATACTACTGTTATTTCCCCAGTTGGCGCCCCTTTTCATGACTTGAGTGAGATCGATATGAGCATTAAAACCAGTTTATTAATTTTGAGTTTGTTATCAAGCACTCTATGGGTGACGGTAGCCAGTGCTAACTTCAGTTCTGAACAATCAATCCAGCCGCAAACAATAATACTGAAGTTACAAAACATGACCTGCGCCCTGTGTCCCATTACTATCAAAAAAGCGTTGCAAGAAGTCGAGGGTGTACAGCAGGTGGTTGTCGATTTTGATACCAAAACAGCGGCAATCACTTTCGATAGCAAAAAAACGAATAGTGACGCTTTGATTAAAGCCACGACGAATGCCGGTTATCCAAGTGCAATCGCCGCCTCCAACGTTCGATAGACCCTAGGATAAACCAGTGTCTGAGTGCTGTAATCCTGCTACATCAATCACGAGTAAGCAACAGTTTTGTCCGGAATGTCATTTCATTTGCAAACCAGTCAGCATGACTACGCTCTATCATCAGGTTAGGTTTCCTGAGAATCAGACACTCTTAACTAACAGCTATTATTATTGTTCAACCAAAACATGTCCCATCGCTTACTTTTCGAATAGGGGCAACCCTATTCCAAAGTCACATTTAAGTAGTTATCACGCTATACAAAATGAGGCACTTTGTTACTGTTTTGATATTACTACCATAAAGTATGTGTCGGCATTAAAGGCACAGTGCGCTGAACCGATAAAAAACTTTGTTATCCAGCGCACGAAAACAGGCGAATGCGCTTGTGAAATTAAAAATCCCTCTGGTCAATGTTGCCTAGCTCATTTCAAACGCTTGGAAATTGAATGCAGATAAAGACTACTAAAGAATCACTTTCTTCACTCTTTTAATAGGCAACCAAATGAATAAGAGCATACAAAATTTAATTGAAGAACTGATTACAAGAAGTCGGGAACTAGACTTATTGGTTATAGAGGAGTCTAGATTACGGATATTACAAAAGGAAACCACAGAGAAACTACAAGCGTTGTTTAAAGAATATGATGACAGCCATTCATCTGAGCCGGATAACATCGGAGGTGGTGGCTGAATGCTTTAATAACTAAGGCTATTGTCTTTAAGACTCCTACCTTGAGATCTCTTCAATAAATTGGATTAGTTAAATCTATATAAAAAAGAAAAGCTAATCTAGCAACCTCCGCCTAAATAATCTTACCTATCTGCCAACAGGCAAATATTTTAGTGTTGGAATAGGTTGATGTTTCAGACTATCCTTTTTGTGTCTGAACTGTTGGTATTTGTTGTGATTAATTTTGATTTGCGCCAAATTTGCACAATTTTTTCCAGACATAAAAAAGCCAAGAAATTTTCTAAGCTATGTTTCTGACTATTACCAACCTGCATCGGCTTTTTTCAACACATAAGCAGCTACATTTTCGATATCGGATGTGCTGATCGCACCCGATTTTCCAAAAGCGGGCATAGGTGATTTGCCATTGGTTATCAAATCAACAATAGCCGCAGATGAGTGTCTATTGTTTATCTTTAAATCCTCTTGACTTAAAGATTTACCCTCAGCTATATGATTCATGCCCTTAGCATGACAGCCTGTACAATTTGCGGTGAATATTTTTTCACCTTTATCTGCATCTGCAGCCATGGAATAGCTTGTAAAGCCAATAAGCGTTAAAGATACTACTGAAATAATTTTTTTCATTTGCTTGTATCCTTCTGAATTTTTGAAAAATTATTTATAACTCCTGTATCAAGTCATAAATTCTAATAGCTTAAAGTTGTTTCAAAATTGTTCAGTACTGACTAATTTCAGTCTATTGAACTAAGAATAATGTGACCTCAGTATCAACTCCAGCCTAAGTACTCATACCCATCTCCCGCAATAGGGTCTGATGGTTTTAATAACTGAGGCTTAGATTTGTCATAAGGAATATAAAAAATATGCTCATCTTCTAAGTTACTTTGTAGAACGGTTATCGACTGCCCATCGGGAACATCATATCCCGCCGTTGATAAGATTCCTCTAGGATCAGCCAGTAACAT
>CAIVQX010000105.1 GCA_903908165.1 uncultured Methylococcaceae bacterium
GGAAATACGACGGATTATTTATACGACTAATGCTATTGAGTCCGTCAATATGAGCTTACGCAAAGTCACCAAGAGCCGAGGTTCTTTTCCTCATGATGAAGCTGTTATGAAATTATTTTATTTAGCGCTGCGCAATATCAATCAAAAATGGACGATGCCACTGCGGGATTGGAAACCAGCATTAAATAGGTTTACTATTCAATTTGAAGACAGATGCCTTCGAAGTAATTAACCGTCACTTACACAAAATATGGGACACCCTCCTAAAACCAGGCGATTGTTAATCTTGGCTTAGTAATTTTGCCCCACTTTTGCCCTCGAATAAGTCATAAAATAACCATTTTGGTGCGCTTTCAGCCTCAATGACAACCCTTAACTTCCCTAAATCTAATAAACAAGATTATTTTTGCTCGCCCCAAAAAAGACTAACTTAAATCTAATCCAAATTTTGCCAGCTTAATCTCTAAATCATTACTAAATAGACATTGGGTGTTAGAATACTAGTGCAGATAAATATTTTGGATTAGCTTATACATTAGCTATCAATTTAAAGACAATCACAACATCGTTAATAATATTAATTATTTGAGGAAACTATGCGGAATCTGAAGTTTTTACCCGCTATATTTGGATCGATATTTGTCATCGGTATAATTGCTTTTGTCGCCTTTCATTTTATATTTCTCGAACATGTTGTTAATTACTGGTGGTTTCAATCACTCAATCTTGAATCTTATTTCTGGCTCCGACTACTTTATAAATACTTTCTTTCTGGTGGTGTAACACTAACCTTTTTTGCTATTTTCTTTTTCCATTTCTGGATTGCGACTCGTTATTTAGGCTTAAATCCGCCCCATGAAATCGTTAATAATTCAGAAAAAAGAATACGATTTCAACGTGTTGCCGATATATTTATGGGCGGCACTGTAAAGATATACACACCCATTTCATTAGCACTGGCTATATTTGTTGCAATACCTTTTTATAATCAGTGGGAGGCATCATTACTGTTCTTTTTTGGAAGTAACTCAGGTGTAACCGAATCAATTTACGGGCGCGACATCAGCTTTTATTTACTGTCTTATCCCATCTACACCCTAATCCAAAAAGAACTGTTAATAACTGCAGCTCTAGTTTTTTCTTTGGTTGGAATTCTTTATTGGTTAGAGCATATTTTTATACCTCACCAGAAAAAAGAATATCATTTAGGCGCTAAAATTCATTTAACAATTTTGATCGGTTTTGTGGTTGCTTTTGTAACATGGGGATTCATGTTACAGCGGTTTTCACTGCTCTATACTGACTCTCATGAGCCCATCTTTTATGGGCCCGGTTTTGTGGAAATACGTTATAAACTTCCACTCCTATGGTTTGCCATTATTGCTTTTCTGGCTACAGCGTTAACAGCTATCCTATTCATTTTTTCAGAAAAGCATCGCATCAAGACACCGTTTTTTATATCTTTAATCACTTTTCTAATCGCTTTAGGACTTCCACAAATTCAATTTATACCCGAGTTAATTCAGAAATTTATTGTCAGTCCAAATCCAGTAAAATCTGATGGGCCCTACATACAGCAGAACATTGATGGAACAATGGATGCCTATGATTTAAAACGTATTCACACAATTGATCTGTCAATAAAACAGGATGCAACTGAAGACATTGACAACTGGGGCACTCAAAAACATTTTGAAAACATCCCAGTATGGGATAGAGAATACATTCTTGATAGCTATAGGCAATTACAGGAAATCAGACCTTATTATAAATTTCTGTCCGTTGATGAAGAGCGTTACTTTATTCTAGGTCATATACGACAAGTTAATATTGCTGCAAGAGAAATCAATACTTCAAAATTACCTCCAGAAGCCCAAAACTGGGAAAATACCCACTTACGCTATACTCATGGCTATGGAGCAGTGATCACGCCAGCTGCGCAAGATGCTGGAAACCCTCTTATTTGGTATTTACGCGACTTAAACCTTTACTCAGATGTTGGTTTCAGTGTAAAAACACCTGATATCTATTATGGGGAAGGACAATACGATTACGCCATTGTTCCAAATAACCTCAGCGTCATAGGACTTGAACATACAGATATTAGCATTGAAAAAAACTACACTGGCAAAGGTGGAATACCCATTACATCATTATTCAAAAAAGCGCTACTTGCCTTTTATTTAAAAGACGAAAAAATATTTTTTTCAACTAGCATCACCAATCAAAGCAAATTAAAAATCCGCAGGAACATTACTAAACGTGTTAACACACTAACACCTTTCTTACATCACGACAAAGCACCTTATTTAGTTATAACCAAAGACCGTTTTTACTGGATACTGGATGCCTATACTTTATCTAATCATTATCCGGTTTCTAAACCTGCTGGAGATGATTTTCTGGAAGGTCATCAAAATTTCAATTACATTCGTAATTCCGTTAAAGTTGTCGTTGATGCCTACGATGGCAATGTCGATTATTATATTTCAGATCCATCAGACCCTATTATTCGTTCTTACTCCAGCGCTTATCCAGGGTTATTCAAAGATCTAAACCAAATGCCACTTGAAATACGCAAACATTTACGTTATCCGCGTGACCTGTATTCTATGCAGATGAAAATTTATGCAAAATACCATCAAAGTAACCCTGCGTTATTCTACGAACAAGCCGAAACCTGGGAGCAAGCCAAAGTCCATGGGCAACCAGTATTGCCTTATTATCAAACAATGGATTTTGGCAACTGCAATGACATTGAAGAATTTGTAATGATTCACCCTATGACACCTTTTAATAGGGATAATCTTAGCATAATAGGCATAGCGGGAATTATGGACAAGGCCAGTTGTGGCCTTGATTACAAGCCCAACATTACTGTTTATAAATTTGGCAAAGATACTCAAGTAAATGGGCCTGCACAGGTTGAAGCATTGATTCAACAAGATCCTATAATTTCCGAACAATTTACTTTGTGGAATCAAACAGGCTCACAAGTCAAAATGGGGCGCATGATTATACTTCCAATCGGACATTCAATACTTTATGTACAGCCAGTCTACATGATGTCTAGCCAAGCCCCAAAGATACCTCAATTAGCACGAGTTATTGTATCTATTGGTAATGTAGTTGTTATGGATAAAACTTTATTGTCTGCGTTTAACCGATTAAAACAAATTCATATCAAAAATGCCAATAATAATAGTGGTGCGAAAATCACTCCCGAAACCCTTTTAAATTCATCGGCCAATTAAACTATAAAAGCTTTATATTAAAGCCAGCGACATTATTCCGCTGGCTAATTAACCATCACATCCTACTAAATTGATTCGAGCCATCAATTTCAAACCTTATGAATATTAGATAAATAGGCTAACTTATAAATATTTCAGTTATTATTCCTACCTATAATCGCTGCGAATTATTAAGGCGCGCATTATTATCAGTAATTTCACAATCTTTATCGCCCATCGAGATTATAGTCGTTGATGATGGCTCAACTGACGAAACCGCCAGTATGATAGATAAAGAATTTCCACAGATAATTTATTATAAGCAATTAAACCAAGGTGTTAGTAGCGCTCGAAATTTTGGCATACAACACTCAACTGGAGATTGGCTTGCTTTCATAGACTCTGATGATCAATGGTTACCTGAAAAACTTAGTCAACAAACAGTAGCTTTATCGCTTAACCCAAACAGTAAAGTTTGCCACACAGAGGAAATCTGGATACGTAATGGCCTTCCTATTATGCCCCCAAAAAAATATACCAAAAAAAACGGATGGATCTTCTCGGATTGTTTATCATTATGCGCAATTTCACCTTCAACCGTTATGATACATCGGTCGGTATTTATTGATATTGGATTATTTGATACTCAATTTCCAGTCTGTGAAGACTATGACTTATGGCTTAGAATCTGTGCAAAATATCCTGTTGTATTAATTAAAGAACCGCAAATAAAAAAATACGGCGGACATCAAGACCAACTTTCACAAAAACTATGGGGTATGGATAGATTTAGAATAAAAGCACTACAAAAAATAATTGAAACCGGCCTACTATCAAAAGAAAATCAACAAGCAGCCATTGATGTATTATTAAAAAAAACCACCATTTTTATTAATGGTGCCTTAAAACGAGGAAAAACAGATGAAGCCGATTACTACCAACAACTCATCAAGCATTACTAAAGGTTTTTCCACGCAATGATCGCAGTGCAACTTAACAACACAAACGTGATACTTAACGAACAATTAATAGCTCATAAAGATAGTATCACCACAGCCATAAGAAATCTGGATGTTAAAGTTATCTCAGAAGCCCCAGATACATTAAAAATTTGTTATCAGTTGACAGGAGACATAACACAAATTCGTATTCCTTCACCACAACAACCTTCTTGTGTTGACGGCTTATGGAAACATACCTGCTTCGAAATGTTTATTGCTGTAGATTCTGAAGATAACTATCATGAATTCAATTTTTCACCCTCCGGTCAATGGGCGGCCTATGCTTTTAGCAACTATCGTTTGCGCAATAAATGGATATCTACTCAAAGCCCCACCATTCGTATTGATCAATCGAGTAACTACTTTCTCTTAGAGGCTAAAATAACAACTACTGACTTATCAATTAAAATTAATAATAAATCACTTCAGGTTGGTCTAACAGCAGTGCTCGAAGAGCAAAATGGTAGCCTTTCTTACTGGGCACTGCAACATCCCGATATATGCCCAGATTTTCACAATCGCGCTGGATTTACTCCCTTAATCCATCAAAATTAATTCAATAAAATATGAAATTTGGCATAGATCGATTACTTGAAGATAGCGTATTGCGGAGACCCCTTGTAGGAAAGCGCCTAGCACTATTGGCACATCCAGCCTCAGTAACCCAAGATTTAACACATACATTGGATGCGCTGGCAAGTATGCCAGATATGACGCTTAGTGCCGCATTTGGTCCGCAACATGGACTTCGCGGAGACAAACAAGATAATATGGTGGAGTCCCCAGACTTTATCGACCCCCAGCTAGGCATTCCTGTATTTAGCCTTTACGGTGATGTACGTCGACCTACTGCTGCTATGATGGATACATTCGATATATTGCTGATTGATTTACAAGACCTTGGCTGTAGAATCTATACTTTTATCACCACCTTGCGTTATGTATTGGAAGCTGCGGCAACTCATCATAAATCAATATGGATTCTCGATCGCCCAAATCCGGCCGGCCGCCCAATAGAAGGATTGACTCTTCAACAAGGTTGGGAAAGTTTTGTTGGTGCAGGTCCAATGCCTATGCGACATGGTTTGACAATTGCTGAGATGGCGCGCTGGTTCATTAAGACTCTTGCTTTAGATGTGGATTGTAAAGTTATCACTATGCAAGGCTGGCAACCCGAGTCTGCTCTTGGCTTTGGCTGGCCGCTCGGGGAGCGCTCATGGATTAACCCTAGCCCAAATGCACCAAATCTATCAATGACCCGCTGCTATGCGGGAACCGTAATGCTTGAAGGAACAACCCTTTCAGAAGGTCGTGGCACAACACGTCCATTAGAACTTTTTGGCGCACCAGATATTGATGCTAAAACCTTGATCAAATCCATGTATAAGATTGCACCTCAATGGCTTCATGGCTGTCGTTTGCGTGAGTGTTGGTTTGAACCCACTTTTCATAAATATGCTGGTCAACTTTGTTCTGGTGTGCAAATACACACAGATGATCCAAGCTATAATCATGAAACTTTCCGACCATGGCGCCTACAGACACTAGCATTTAAAGCGTTGCGTTTACAATCCCCCAACTACCCGTTATGGCGAGACTTTCCTTATGAATATGAGCTCGATCGCTTGGCTATTGATATCATCAATGGCTCATCTCTTCTCCGGGAATGGGTAGATAATGATCAAGCATTTCCAGAAGACCTTGAAAAAATCACACGTAATGATGAGATAGCTTGGCAGGAAGAACGTTTAAAATTCCTGCTGTACTGAAACTGACTCCTAACTGAAAAGCAAGCTTCAACAATTAAAATAACGTTTACTCTTTTAATTTTAAATTTTCTTGTTAAAATGAAAACGTTTATAAAATAAAAAATACGTTAATAAATAATGTTAATACAATAAGTTAGATAAAAAATTTAGTCATTCAGCTAACAATAACAACCCCATTTAAACTAATCAGTTCAACAGGTAAACATAATGATAACCGGCGCTATCAATCTATTAATATGGACACTACTTTTCTTCTTTGTAGGAATGTACAAACCAAAATGGCCACTATTCTTTATGAAAGATCCCAACAGATTCATCATCATTGTGGTTACAACAATTTTATTCATGATTACAGCGACTCTGTATGGTGAAGGTTTAAAACGTGAAAAAGTTCAAAATTCGGCTAAACAATCTGTTTCTGAAAGCACCATGATAACTCCCGTACCTGTGCCTGTTCCTGTCCCTCAGAGCACACCGAATAAATAATACTTGGAAATCATTCGCTATACCTATATATTCAGAAACTTACAATCGTTAATGTAGCCTTTATCACATAACGATTGTGTTGCTCCCTCCTTACCGCTATCTAAATATCCTTTAACAAAGCATTTTTCTCAGAAGACTCCATCAAACTCTTAAAATCATTAACGGCACTCATAAACAGTCGCTCCTGATTTATATCAGGTAAATGATTTTGACCGCAATGTTCTAGCACATTAATAACATAAGCAATAGTAAGTAAATTAATATCTACTGCTGGCTGATACACCTCTTCTGATTCAACTTCATCTTGATCTCTATACTCAACAAGTATATGACCTATTATTAAACTGGATAAGACAGACTGAATAACGGCTATCGGTATGACCAATATTGTTGCAATTTCAGAAGCTGTTAATGGGTGATTCAATTTAATGAAATTCTTAACAATTAAATGTGTTACCTGAAGAGCAATGATTTTCTTAAGGGAAAAACTTAAATCTGCAAAACGATTATTGTTTCGATAAACCTCATAATTTTGTAGAAAAAAGGCCACTTCACAACCAAATAGAACAATCATCCACCCCGTTTGTAACCAAACCACAAATAAAGGTAAAGCAGCAAAACTACCATAAATTGCATTGTAACTGGACACACCAATTTGCAAGGTTAAATAAACCCACTGTGATAAATGATACATAATTCCGGCAATTACACCGGCGATGATGCCTGACCTGTAATTTATTTTATGATTGGGCATAAAAATAAACGTAAAGGCAAATAACGCTATGATAAGTACTAAAGGTAATAAGGCAAGTGCTCTCAGTACCAGCCAAGTGCCAAATTCCGGTAACTCAATAACCGTAATTAACCATGTTATTTTTGTTTGCAGAAAAACCGTAATGCTACTGGATGCAATCAATAAAACAGGCGCCAACAGCATTAACGATAAGTAGTCACTAAATTTACGACTAATTGATCGCCCTTTACCTATTTTCCAAATAAAGTTAAAAGACTCCTCAATATTACCAATGACATTAATAATCGTCCAAAATAAAACAACAATACCAATGCCTGCGACAACCCCGCCTTTAGTGCTCTCCAGTAAGTTTTGTGCATAACCAATTAACTGCACTACCAAAGTGTCTTGGTCGGGAGCATGCTCTAACAATTGTTGTTCGAGCATTTTTTCAAAGCCAAAACCTTTGGCGATGCCAAACAACATAGCAATCACTGGCACTATCGATAATATGCTATAAAGAGTTAAAGCAGAGGCTCTAAGTGGACAAAGATCACGAGAAAATCCTTGTATGGACAATACAATAATTTTTACCAACTTAATTATTGTTGCTTTGAATAATGGCAATTTTTGCTCGTGTAATAGCCAAATATCTTCTTTAATGAAATTAAGCAGGTTGATTTTCATCGGCTATTTTTATGCTTTTTAAGAAAAAGTAATTACTTAAAATCAGTAAATTGATACTGTTTCTAGCATTAAATTTACTACAATGCGCTTACTAAAATACAAGGGTTTTTTCTAATAATCCCATCCAGCGTTATTAGAGAAAACTCTTGGTCACGGTGCTTCGCATTTCGATAATACTTATTCTTATCATAAAAAATATGTGCTTTATTAAACTGATGCGCAAACTTTGCAACAGGGTTTTGGATAGGAGCACAATCTATTTTTTTAGCATTATTACGTTTTTTCATGAATTACCTCTTATAATAGCCAAAACTTCGTCTTAGCAGACAGGCATTAATATAGCGACTCAGAGTAAAAAAAGCTTGTGAAATTCAAAAAATATTTTGACGTGATTGTGGTGGGTGGTGGTCATGCTGGCACCGAAGCGGCATTGGCCGCTGCTCGATGTGGTGCAAAAACATTATTATTAACTCAAAACATCGAAACACTAGGACAGATGAGCTGCAATCCGGCTATTGGCGGGATAGGCAAAGGTCATTTAGTTAAAGAAATTGATGCTTTGGGCGGAATCATGGCGAAGGCTATTGATCTTGGCGGCATTCAGTTTCGTACGCTAAATGCCAGCAAAGGTCCTGCTGTCAGGGCAACTCGCGCTCAAGCAGATCGTATCCTTTATAAACAAGCAATTAGATTTACACTCGAAAACCAGCCTAACTTGGCATTGTTTCAACAAACAGTAGCTGATTTAATCGTCCATGAGAACAAAGTCATCGGTGTTAAAACTCAAATGGGCCTGGATTTCATGGCAAAAGCCGTGGTACTAACTACAGGTACTTTTTTAGGTGGAAAAATTCATATCGGCTTAGAGAACTATAGTGGTGGTCGCGCTGGTGATCCAGCATCAATTGCCTTAGCCAATCGCTTACGTGAACTACCTTTTCGTATTGACCGCTTAAAAACTGGGACACCTCCCCGTATTGATGGCAGAACTATTGATTTCAGTAAACTGGAAGAACAACATGGTGATACGCCTGTACCTGTATTTTCTTTTATGGGTAAGCGTGAGCAGCATCCAAAACAAATACCTTGTCATATTACCCGCACTAACAATAAAACTCATGACATTATTCGCGCTGGTTTAGATAGATCGCCACTGTACTCTGGAATAATAGAAGGCATAGGTCCACGTTACTGCCCATCTATAGAAGATAAAATCGTCCGCTTCGCTGATAGAGATACGCATCAAATATTTGTCGAACCGGAAGGCTTGGATACTCATGAAATCTATCCTAATGGCATTTCTACCAGCTTACCATTTGATGTACAGTATGAGTTTGTCCGTTCTATGCTTGGTTTTGAAAATGCCGAGATAATTCGCCCAGGTTATGCTATTGAATATGACTTTTTTGACCCCCGTGATTTAAAAATGTCACTCGAAACCAAGCACATGGATGGCTTATTTTTTGCCGGACAGATCAATGGTACGACAGGTTATGAAGAGGCCGCCGCACAAGGCTTGATTGCAGGATTGAATGCGGCACGTCTCGTTATGGGCCTTGAAAGTTGGTGCCCTAGGCGCGATGAAGCCTATATAGGTGTAATGATTGATGACCTAATTACACGAGGAACACAAGAACCATATCGCATGTTTACCAGTCGCGCTGAGTACCGTTTGCTATTGAGAGAAGATAATGCCGATTTGCGGTTAACGGAAAAAGGACGCGAACTCGGATTGGTTGATGATGAACGTTGGCAAACATTCCAGATTAAACGAGCCGCTATTTCAGCCTTACAAGATGATTTAAAAAAGAAATGGGTTAGAACTGACAGTAAAGAAGCCAGTCGAGTTGAAGAGATCTGGGGCACCCCCTTACTCAAAGAAGCTAATTTAATGGAGCTATTAAGACGACCGGAAGTCGATATAGAAAGGTTACTAGTCTTTCTAGAGGGAGGCGAAGCTATCACAGAACAGGTTGGTGAACAGGTTGAGATTCAGGCTAAATATGCAGGCTATATAGTCAGACAACAAACTGACATTGATAAAGCGCTGCGCTATGATCATTTACATCTACCCGAAGCTCTTGATTACTGTGGTGTCCCAGGGCTATCAAATGAAGTGAGTCAAAAACTCACCGCACAACGTCCAGAAACTCTAGGTCAAGCATCACGTATCCCTGGAATGACCCCTGCAGCCATTTCTTTATTGTTGGTCTATTTGAAAAACAAAAGCGCCTGATGGATGCCTGTAATAAAATCCTCATTACGGGACTTGAATCGCTGAATCTGGCCTTTGATGAAGAAAAAATTGAACAATTAATGTGCTTTATTAAGCTTCTTGAGAAATGGAATAAAGCTTATAACCTAACGTCTATCCGTAACACAGAAGATATGGTTAGCTTACATTTACTGGATAGTTTAGCTGTTCTTCCATTTATTGAAGGCAAATACGTTATCGACATCGGCACCGGTGCAGGTTTGCCTGGCATTCCACTAGCCATTTATTTACCCGGAATCGATTTTACTTTATTAGATAGTAATGCAAAAAAAACAAGATTTGTCCAACAAGCCATATTGGAATTAAAGCTTAATAATGTAACCGTCTGTCATAGTCGTGTAGAAAACTATCTACCTGAAACTAGTTTTGACACAGTCATTACCAGAGCTTTTGCCAGCTTATCTGATATAGTAAAATTAAGTTCACACTTAGTTAGCCAAAGTGGCGTTATATTAGCCATGAAAGGACAATTACCTGATGAACAAGATATAAACTCAGCAAAAACAACGCTTATCCCTATCAATGTTCCAGGGATACCCGCAAAAAGATGCTTGGTTAAAATGCAATTAACTTAAAGAATCTGAGGTAATTTAATGGGTAAAATAATTGCCGTTACCAACCAAAAAGGCGGGGTTGGAAAAACTACAACTTGTGTAAATTTGGCCGCTTCTTTGGCTGCGGCTAAGCGAAAAGTATTGTTAGTGGATCTTGATCCACAAGGCAATGCAGCAATGGGCTGTGGCGTTGATAAACAGGAAGTCAAATTCTCCAGTTATGATTTGTTAATTGAAGATGTGCCTGCTACAGAAACTGTTATTTATCTTCCAAACATCGGCTTTTCGGTAATACCAGGCAATGCAGACTTAACAGCTGCTGAAGTAAAACTAATTCACGCTGATCGTAAAGAATTACGACTTGCAGATGCATTAAATCCAATTAAATCACAATATGATTACATCCTGATCGATTGCCCACCTTCTTTAAATATGCTGACTTTAAATGCAATGGTAGCGGCCAATAGCTTGTTAATTCCTATGCAATGTGAGTACTATGCCCTTGAAGGTCTATCAGCACTGATGAGTACACTCAAAAACATTCAAAATTCTGTTAACCCAGAACTGCACTTGGAGGGTATTTTAAGAACAATGTATGACGATAGAAATCGTCTAACCAAAGATGTATCTGAACAACTGATCAGGTATTTTGGTGATAAAGTCTTTAGAACCTGTATCCCTAGAAATGTTCGTTTAGCAGAGGCACCAAGCCATGGCTTACCAGCCCTGAGCTTCGACAAGTCATCCAGAGGAACAATAGCTTATATTGCCCTAGCTGGCGAAATGATCAGAAAAGACAATGCATGACGATGAATAAACGAGGTCTTGGTAGAGGACTTGAAGCTTTGCTGGCGAATGTTATGCCTCAGGAAGCGCAACATTTAAAGTACTCACCAAAAAATGAAGTTCTTCAAAATAACAATAATTTTTCAAGCGATACTTTGAATTCAATCGCCAAAGATCATCGAACGAACGAAAATTTAGCCGACAAAAGATTTATAAACAATTCACTGGAATCAATCTATCAAGAAAAAGCTGATCTTTTATTTGAAGCAGAGTCTTTAATAAAACTAATTGATGAATTTGAAATTATAGTACGTAATCTTTAAGGGTATAACCAACTAAATTATAACAAGCGAAAAAAAAAATATATTCTCCAAAAAATTACAATACTACTAAAGTCATTTTAGTGGCCAATAAAACAATACATAAAGAGAACAAATGTCTTCAATCAAACGCGGACTGGGTCGTGGTCTAGATGCCTTATTAGGTGATAATTCTATAACTGAAGAAAAAGAACACCTTCAATCGCTGCCAATAGAATATATGCAGCGCGGAAAATATCAGCCTCGAAAAGATCTCAATCCTGAAAAACTGCAGGAACTAGCTGATTCCATAAAAGCTCAAGGCCTTATACAGCCAATTGTTGTTCGAAGAATCTCTGTTGAAAAATATGAAATAGTAGCTGGAGAGCGGCGCTGGAGAGCTTCCCAGCTTGCTGGCTTAACTCAGATTCCTGTAGTCATAAAAAAAATTGATGATCGTACTGCAATGGCTATGGCACTCATTGAAAATATCCAACGAGAAGATCTTAACCCCTTAGAGGAAGCAGAAGCATTAAACCGCTTACTAAACGAATTTGAAATGACTCATCAGTTGATAGCTGAAGCCATTGGCAAATCTCGCACCACGGTTACAAACCTATTAAGATTAATGGATCTACATCCCGATGTAAAAAAATTATTACTTAGCAACCAATTAGAAATGGGGCATGCACGTGCCCTATTGTCACTGGACGGAAATAAACAAGTTGCGCTAGCCAATAAAGTAATCAAAGAAGGCTTAACAGTAAGAATAACTGAACGATTAGTTAAAGAAAGTCACGCTGATCCTAAAGTTCAAAAAATCAAGCGTATCGATAACGACACTTTGCAATTGCAAGGCGAATTAACAGCAAAGCTTGGCGCTAGAGTTACCATCGATCACAAAGAAAATGGCTCAGGTAAGTTAGTAATTGCCTATACAAGCTTAGATGAATTGGATGGAATCATTGAACGACTTAAATCTCGCTAATCAATTCTCATTTTTAGATTTTAACATTTGTCTAAACTTCCAAATCAATAGCCGATAATGTCAAACTGCATTTAAGTTTTCATCATCATAAAGACGCGTCTTCTTCCAACCGGCAAATTTCTCATCGCGAAAATCTACATCATGGTCAATTGCTACTTCATAACAAATTCTGAACAACTTTGCTGTTCGAAAAGCGTGCAACTCATCATCAGCAGTTACTTTTTCAACATTACCAACCTGAAAAGTTTTATTTCTAGATTTTCCATTACTGACCCAAAAAACCGTATAACATAAATAGTTTTTATCTTTTCTATGGTCATATTTAATGGTTCTTGATACGCCTGTCACACCAGTAGTTGTTTTATTTTTAGGCGGCTTGAGAAAACGTGTTTTACTACCTTTTAAAACCACGAGCATCTGATCTCGCCAAGTAATAGCTGCTTTTAAAGATTTATTTTTACTGCCCCATAACTTATGAGAGAAATAACGACTACTCTCTTTACCGCGCCTTACAATACGCACTTGAAATCCAAATGCATCTGGTTCGGTTATATGCTTATTTTTTGCCACAAAATCTCCTCCTCCTTTACATATTCATATACATTTTAGTAACACCAAGGCTGAGTAGCCTAAGTCAGCAACAACCCTTAAAAAGCAAAGTTGCAATATTTTTAGTATAAGGGTGGCAAATTATCGCTTAAGCATATTTTAAAGCAAGTAAAAATTAACAACACTAGACAATTACCAACTACTTCAGTGTAGAATATAGTTATACCGTCACAATAGTGGCTGGTAATAAGTCCATAACCTTTTGCTTTTTCGATATTTTTGGAGATCATCAATGAGCGTTTTAGTTGGTAAACAAGCACCTGATTTTACAGTTCCTGCCGTCCTAGGTGATGGTCAAATAGTTGATTCATTCAGCTTTTCTGAAACCACCAGTGGCAAATATGCGGTAGTTTTTTTCTACCCTCTGGATTTTACTTTCGTTTGCCCTAGCGAACTGATTGCCTTAGATCACCGTATGGATGAATTTAAAAGCCGCGGTGTTGAAGTAATTGCTGTTTCTATAGATTCTCACTTCACTCACAATGCTTGGCGTAACACACCCATAAACAAAGGTGGCATAGGCCCGGTTCGTTACACAATGGCTGCTGATTTAACTCACTCTATTGTTAAAGATTATGATGTTGAAGCTAATGGCGCCGTCGCTTACAGAGGGTCTTTCCTGATTGATCGCAGTGGTGTCGTGCGTCATCAAGTAGTAAACGATCTACCTTTAGGTCGCAATATGGATGAATTAATTAGAGTAATTGATGCACTTCAATTCCATGAAGAGCATGGCGAAGTTTGCCCTGCTGGTTGGAATAAAGGTGATGCAGGCATGAACGCAAGTCCGGCAGGTGTTGCAGAATATCTTGATAAAAATGCAGGTAAACTGTAACGGCATTAAAGCGCAGGTGCCACGCTAGCACCTGCGCGTTTCTTTATTTTTCAGCAGCATCTGCCAATAATTTCCTACGAATCATAAAAGCTGCTCCGATGGCACAAATAACCGGGATCTGATTAACTATCACCGACATTATGGTACCCTTCGCCACAAGTCCGGTAATAGTCAACAGAAGCTTAACCCCACCCCAAGCAAGCCAATAACCAATAAACCCAACAATAGCCCAATTAAAACGATGTTCACTCTTTTCTTTTGCGGTTAAATAAAACCAAACAAGAATCGCAATTCCAGACAATATAGCTAAAAATGACATCCTTCTACCCTCCTCTTAAATTTTATATATACAATACGTTAATTATGACTAGTGTCAGGGCAGCATGATATTCCATAACGGCTAACATTACACTTTTTTATATCCGAGATAAATTGTGGGCAAACCAATTAAAATAATACTATCTGTCATTGCTGCGATAACCCTCCTGTTAACAATCATAATCTTTACCCTGCCCTTTTTTATAAATCCAAATAACTTTAAGCCCGAAATTATTGCTGTCATAAAGCACAAAACCGGCAGAGATTTAATATTAACTGGAGATATAAAAATATCTTTCTTTCCTTGGTCAGGAGTGTCCACAGGAAAAATGATTTTAAGTAATGCTGCTGGCTTTGAAAATAAAACCTTTGCAACCCTAGAAGAAAGCATCATTAAAATTAATTTATTACCGCTTTTTTTAAACGAAATTGAAATAGAACAAGTTCTCATAAAAGGCTTGACCCTAAATCTCGAAAAGAACTCCCAGGGCATCAATAATTGGGACGATTTAACTACAACGAATACTATAAACGTTACACATTTATCACCTAGTATAATCAACAGCAAACCAGCAGCAAAAAATCAGCTGACGCTTTCGATTATCAATGGTGTTGTCATTGAAAATGCCCTGTTTAACTGGAAAAACCAGCAATCAGGAAAAACTCTATCCATCAAAGACATTAACATTATTACCAATAAGCTTTCTTATGATGAATCTGTTACTGTAGATTTATCAATGCTGGCTACAAGTTCGGAAAATAATTGGACAGAATATATTAAACTAAAAACAGAATTAATTATTAACCAAGCACAGACTGCTCTTTTATTAAATCATAGCGATTTAAAACTTAAAACCACCATAACAACTAAAAACAACTCGGATAAATCAATATTGGCGACATTAACTATTAACAATGTCGCAATGGATAGAACTAAGCAGTCAATTAACGTTTCTGGACTAAAACTAACGTCACAAGATATATCTCTTACGGCTGAAATTAGTGGCAACACCATCAACGGCAAATCTTCCTTTCAAGGCCCAATAAACATTGGCCCCTTTAATTTGAGCAATATCTTAAATCAACTGAACATTACAACTTCTATCATGCCAGATAGTAAAGCTTTAAGTAAAGTAGCAGGAACCTTTAATTTCCTAGCAACTGATAGCTCAATTGACTTGCAAAATATGGCAGTAACCATAGATGACAATCAAATCAAGGGATCAACCAACATTACAGACTTTTCTCAGCCTGTTATCACTTTCAATTTAGACGCTAACAGCATAAATTTAGATCCTTATTTAGCTCTGGATAAGGATAACCATTCCATATTTTTAACCAGTCCTGCCATTACCTTGGCGCTAGGTACTTTTGCTCTACCAGTGGAGCCATTAAAAAAATTAAACATTAATGGTCAATTATCACTGAAGAATCTTAAAGTTAACAAAATGAGCATGCAAGATGTTCAGCTAAAGCTGGCGGTAAAAGAAGGCTTAATTAAAACACAACAATCCGCTAAAGGGTTTTATAACGGCTCATATGATGGCAATTTCAGTGCCGATATACGCAACAACAAACCGGCTCTGGCAATAAGCGAAAAAATAGTTAATGTTCAAATTGCCCACCTACTTAATGACTTTAATGGTGTCGCCAAATTAAGTGGCTTACTTGATCTTTCTACAGAACTGGAAGGTCAAGGTAATAATGCAAATGAACTAAAATCTTCACTCAAAGGCAACTTAAGATTTTCACTTACTGATAGTGCAATAAAAGGCTTTAATCTGCAAAAAATAATTGATGATGCCAAAACATTAATTAAAGAGTCCACTTTACCCACCAATAACAAAAATGATCAAATGTTATTCTCTAAACTTTCAGGAACAGTAACGATAAACAATGGATTGATGCTGAACGATGATTTGGTTGGCAATGCCACCAAGGTACATTTAAATGGCAAAGGCACTGCGGATTTAAACACCGAAAAACTGGATTATAAACTTAACGCCCGATACATTAAGACAAAAGCTACCGCCACAGAGCCAGAACAACTAACTGACACACCTATTAATATCAATATTGCAGGCACTTTTGCCGAGCCAAATTATTCGGTTGATTTAGCAGCTATCCTAAACGACAAAAATAAAGCCAAAATAGAACGATTTATTGATAAGAACCAAAATAAGATTAACGACATAACCCATAAAATTGATAAAAAAATAGGCCCTGGGTTAGGTGATTTTTTAAAAGGTCTTTTAAAAAAAACCAAAGAATGAGCTATCACTTTTGCCAGAAATATCACAGGGGCTTAATCTACAAATACATCTTTGTTAATTCCTTATGAATTCGTCAGACTTCCAAAAAAAAATACTCGCTTGGTTTGATCAAAATGGCCGTAAAGATCTCCCTTGGCAACAAGATCTTTCACCCTATCGGGTGTGGCTTTCTGAAACCATGCTGCAACAAACACAGGTTACTACTGTTATTCCTTACTTTAATGCCTTTATAGAACAGTTTCCTACAATAGAATGCTTGGCAAAAGCACCTGTGGATGAGGTTTTACATCGTTGGTCAGGTCTTGGATACTACGCACGCGCTCGAAATCTGCACAAAACCGCACAACTCATAGTAGAGCAATCGTACTTTCCCGATACGCTAGATAAATTAATAGAATTACCTGGCATTGGCTTATCAACAGCCGGTGCTATCTTAAGCATTGCATTTAAAAAAAGCCACCCAATCTTAGATGGTAATGTCAAGAGAGTACTAAGTCGATTTAAAGGTGTTTCTGGTTGGCCGGGAGACAGTCAGGTTAGCAAACAATTGTGGGCTATTAGTGCAGACTTGACACCGGTAGATCGAGTAGCTGACTACACTCAAGCCATAATGGATTTAGGTGCAACCATTTGCAGGCGAAGTAAACCGGCCTGTAATGCTTGCCCGCTTAATAGTTATTGCAAAGCAAAAATGACCAATACAGTTTCATTATTGCCAACGCCTAAAGCTTCAAAAACCTTACCGATTAAACAACTTGTTTTCTTGTTACTGAGCAATAACAAGAAGATATTACTCGAAAAAAGACCGCCAACTGGAATCTGGGGGGGCTTATGGAGCCTGCCAGAATTTCCCAACATTCATTCTGTATATGATTGGTGCTTGACAACAAATACACCCATCATTATTTCAAGAACCCTACCTACTCAGCGCCACACATTCTCGCATTATCACTTAGATTACACGACTGTGCTTATTCAAACAGATAACCCTATAAATTTTGTGATGGAAGCCGATCACACTGTCTGGTATAACACTCAGCAGATTAAAACGCTCGGATTACCGGCACCTATTAAATTACTGTTAAAACAACACGCAAGAGGATAACAATGACTAGAATGGTTAAGTGCGTAAAATTGGGTATAGAAGCCGAAGGCTTTGATGAACCACCTTTTCCAGGACCTAAAGGCCAGGAAATTTATGAAAAAATATCTAAATCAGCTTGGAAAGAATGGCTATCTAAACAAACCATGCTGATTAATGAAAATAAATTAGCCAGTTTTGACCCAAAAGCCCGAGCTTACTTGGCAGAAGAAAGAACCAAATTTCTGTTTGAAGGTAATAATGAAATGCCGGAAGGCTATATACCACCTACAAAATAAAGCTACACCTAACTGCTAAGGGGTAGCTTCAACGACGAGGTACTATCCAAGTGACCTGGGTTTTTATTTATGAACCAATAGGCCTTTCGATAAGGCCATTTTAGAAACTTTATTAATAAAACTGACTTTTTTCAGTTTTGTCACAATAGTGTAATAACTTAAAGGTATCATTAACTTTAACTTAGCAGTTTCTAGTTAGCATTACACCCTCATGTAAGTGTTATTATGGCGGAGCGAAATTCGTTTCCGCCATTTTTTTTGAGGCTTACAATACCGTCTCACTATCTCACAACAATACTGTCAACTTATCCCCTAATTGCAGTAAACCTTGATGTAAAACCTGAGCCGTTAAGCCACCATGGCCTCGCATTGCGTTATAACCTCCGACCCCTAATGTTAGCTCCATTTTAGCGCAGGGATGACAAAATCCGGTTGCCTGTAAAACAACATCACCAATCCTAAATTTGGCATTTTTTAACGCCAACAAATTAATGCCCTTAATGACCAGATTGCGGCGCAAGAATTCAGGGGAAACCGCTTTACCCATGAGTGACTCAAGCACCGCTAAATGTTCATATTGAATTAATGTGACGTGTCGTTTACCACTAGTGCCGTTATAACGATCACCAACTAAGCCCGAGTGTTGAGTAACAAGAACTTCAGTCAAGGCAATCATTGGTTTACCGTGCGCCGGCCTTACTCCTATCCAAACTAATTCTCCATTGCTTGGAAACACCTGTATCAACTCGTTGACAGTTAACTTTTGCATTCTATTTTTATTTTATCTATCAATACATTAATGGTAGCTTCTTGCTCCGTAATGTTTTGACAAAGTTCAAATTGATTAACCGCACGCCGTAAATTTTCTTTTGGATCAGTTACTTTAAAATACGAATTACCTTCCAGATAATCCGTATAAAACCGCAGACCTAATTCAAAGGGAATTAATTGTATGGCCGCAAACAAAAATTGATAATCATCTTCTGAAAAAAACGGGCTAACTTCAGATAAATAGCTTTTTAATATAGCCGAACACAATTCAAGATCAAATTTATTGGTGTCCAATTTGTGACAACAAGAACGTAAACAGTCTCCAATATCGTAATGTACCAAACCTGGCTTAACAGTATCCAAATCAATAAGACCAATAATCTTTTTACCGTATTGATCAAAGAGAAAATTATTAAGTTTAGGATCACCATGAATAACCCTTAAAGGCAACAATCCTTTCTCTTTTGCAGTTTCCAAAGCACTAGCCAGATGCTGAAATTTAGAAATGAAATTAACACAATAAAGACTTTGCGAGTCAATTTGTTCAGGCGCTTGTGCGATGATATGCTGATAATGACTTAAATAAGCTGGTGCAATGTGAAAGCCAGGCAACGTATCATGCAAAAACAAAGGATCAAGATTATTTACCAAACGATGAAAATAACCCAAGGCAAAACCTGTTTGTTCAGCTTGCCTTACACTAGCAAGCACATCGAGACTGACAGAATCTTCAATATAATCAAGAGCTCGCCAACAATCACCTTGATCATCCAAATAATAAGCGTGATTAGTTATCGTCTTTAATAGCTCAGGTATTTTGAGTTCTAACGCTGTATTCGTTTTTTGTCTTATATGCCAATTAATCTTGATCAGATTATCCATAATCTGTTCAGGCTTGCGAAAAACCTTGGGATTTATTCGTTGCAGAACAAAATATGTACTTTCCGTTGTAACCAAAAAAGTGTCATTAATTAGACCGTTGCCAAGCGGAGAAATATTAATAATGATTTTAGCAAACTGCTGAGCAATAAGGCGCAATTCGTTCATTAATAATTTTTAAGATATGTTCTTGCTTTAATCAAATCTGTCAAATTTCGTAAAGCGATGCCTCTATGGCTTAACGAATTTTTTACGATGGCAGATAATTCAGCGGATGAACACTGCAACTCAGGCACCCAAAAAACAGGATCATAACCAAACCCATTAGAACCAATGGGTTGATGTAAAATCCGCCCTTCCCAAACTCCTTGCGCAATCACCGGAAGAGGATCTTCAGCATGCGCCATAAAAACCATAACGCAGATAAAACGGGCACTACGCTGCTCCTCTGAAACACCCTCCAATTCCTTTAGTAACTTCTGCACATTATCGTGATCAGACGAACCAAAACCAGCATAACGAGCAGAAATTACACCCGGCGCTCCGTTTAAAGCATCAACAACTAAACCGGAATCATCTGCTATTGCAGGTAACTTAGAATACAAGGCTGCATGTCTGGCTTTTATAATGGCGTTTTCTACAAAGGTAGAGCCCGTTTCATCAACATCTGTTACATTAAACAAGGACTGAGGAACAATTGGATGCTCGGGAAGAATAGCCTGAATTTCTTTAATTTTACCTATATTGCTACTGGCTAAAACGATTTGTTGCGTTGATAAAATAGTCATAATTTAGGCTCAAGGTAAAAACTTTAAATTTTATCAATCGTTTCCCAAAGCTTGTTGTTGTTTTTCAAGTAAATACTTAATACCACGACTGGCCAGTTCCAACATAGCGTCCATCTCTTCTTTTCTAAAGGCATGCCCCTCAGCAGTACCCTGTACCTCAATGAATGCTGCAGCATCGTTCATCACCACATTCATATCAGTTTCAGCGTTACTGTCTTCAGCATAATCCAGATCCAATACAGGTTCACCGTTATAAATACCAACAGATACGGAGGCAACCTGACCATGCAAAGGGTTAGTCTTGATCAATTTGCTCTTAAGCATTTTTTCTATTGCTATCGACAAAGCCACAAAACCACCGGTAATTGAAGCAGTCCGTGTACCGCCATCAGCCTGAAGCACATCACAATCAATGGTTATTGTATGCTCACCCAGTGCTTTTAAATCTACAGCAGCTCTTAAAGACCGACCAATCAAACGCTGAATTTCCAAGGTACGTCCACCCTGCTTACCATGGGCGGCTTCACGTCCCATACGACTATGGGTTGATCGAGGCAACATGCCATATTCAGCAGTCACCCAGCCTTCACCCTTACCTTTAAGGAAACGAGGAACACTTTTGTCAACACTAGCTGTACAAAGCACACGAGTGTCGCCAAACTCAACTAACACAGAGCCCTCTGCATGCTTAGTATAACCACAGGTAAATTTTATATCTCTGAGTTGATCTGGATTTCGTCCACTTGGTCTCATATGTGTTCCGGTAAAATCAAACCTGACAGTATACCTGACTTATAAGCTATACTTCCCCCAATTTTATAAATGCTTGCTTAAAAATAAATCAATATTGGTTGTAATGGACATAATCACAGGATGTTACCTAATAACTAATTCTCTAAAAATACGGGTGAAAAATGATTAAAAGTATGACTGCTTATGCCGGTAATGAAGCACGTATCGAAGATTTAACCCTAAATTGCGAGTTACGTTCTGTCAATCACCGCTACTGCGACATCAGCTTAAAATTACCCGATCACTTACGCTTCCTTGAAGCCGACCTTCGTTCAATTATTGGTACAAAAATCAATCGCGGTAAGATTGAGTGTGCCTTAAGTATTAAGAAACAGTCGCAAAACGTACAAAGCTTTAATATCAATATTGATGCGGTTAAAGCCTTACTTGCCGCAACACAACAAATTGAAAAACAAATGCAAGCCTCTTTATCCTTTTCAGCTTTGGATATTTTAGCATTTCCAGGCATTCAACAAGAACCGGTTACCGACAAAACTCACCTTAACGAAACCATCATCCATCTAGTCAAACAAACACTTACTGAATTTCTAGAAGCTCGAGAACGTGAAGGCGCTCAACTTAAAGTTTTATTAGAAGAACGTTGTGTGAAAATGCAAAGCTTTATTACCTTGGCCAGCAAACGTATGCCAGACGTTTTATTATTAATTCGTAATAAAGTAACCGATAAAATTGTTGAACTGGTTGCGCAACCAGATTTTGATCGCTTGGAACAAGAATTGGTTTATATGGCGCAAAAACTGGACATTACCGAAGAACTAGATCGACTGGACACCCATATCACTGAGGTATTGCGAGTCTTGAAGGAAAAAGAACCGATTGGTAGGCGCTTGGATTTTTTAATGCAAGAACTCAACCGTGAAGCCAATACTCTAGGCTCTAAATCAACCGATAAAGAAATGACCCAAATAGCCATTGAGCTAAAAGTACTAATTGAACAAATGCGTGAACAAATACAAAATATTGAATAAAAATCAAGTTATCAAAACCGCTTAAGACAAAGTAATCTTATTTTTTAATGGTATCTCAAACCAATTAGCTACAATCGATGCTAATTTCATCAAACAAATCTTGGAATCTACTGGCAGCATTTGCAGGTATTTTTTTTACCTTAGCCTTCGCACCTTTCGATCAGCCCTATCTGGCACCGATTAGTCTTTGCGTACTTTTTGGCTGCTGGCATAAGACAACGCCAAAGCAAGCCTTCTTAAGAGGCTATTTATTTGGCCTTGGTTCATTTGGCATAGGCGTCTCTTGGGTTTATGTCAGCATTCATGAATTTGGCGGTGCCAACCCATTAAGCTCAGGCTTGATGACTTGTCTGTTTTTCGGTTTTTGGGCCCTGTTTCCAGCGTTGGCCGGCTATATATCTGTCTCGATTCGCAACGGCGACCAAGGACTCAAAGCAATTTTAGTAATACCTGTTATCTGGCAGTTAATCGAATATTTTCGAGGCAATTGGATGCTTGATGGCTTTCCCTGGTTACAAAGTGCCTACTCCCAACTGGATACTCCTCTAGCGGGCTATATACCAATCTTGGGCGCCTGTGGCACAGGTTTTTTGGTGGCTTTAACCGCGTCCACTGTCGTTTTTATTTTTCAAAACAAAAAACATTGGCCGTCTTTATATCTTCTGCTTATTGCCTTATGGATAGGTGGTAGCTTTCTAAAAACGGTAAAATGGACTCATGCCCTTGGCAATCCAATCAGCGTATCTTTAATTCAAGGCAATATCAGTCAAGACCAAAAATGGCTTCCAGAAAATAAACTTAAAACGTTAATGCTTTATAAAGAACTAACAGAAGCAAATTGGAATTCATCTATTATTGTCTGGCCTGAAACCTCGATTCCCGCTTATTTAGCAGATGTACAAGAATGGTTTTTGCGCCCTTTAAGTAAATCTGCAGAGCAGCATAAGGCAGATTTAATTGTTAGCCTGCCCACGTATAACGACTTAACAAAAGAGAAATACAATGCTGTATTGACACTGGGTAAAGACAGCGCGCTGTATCAGAAGATACATTTACTCCCTTTTGGTGAATATTTACCTTGGCAACCTCTATCAGGATTCATATTAAATAAACTGGGCATGAAGCTGGGGAACTTTACACCTGGCAAAAAAAACCAAGTATTATTAAAAGCAGGCGGTTATTCCTTTAAAACCTCTATTTGCTATGAAGATGTCTTTGGTGCTTTGGGCATCATAGGTTTACCTGAGGCTGCTTATCTAGTTAACGTAACCAATGATGGTTGGTTTGGTCATTCAATCGAGCCGTATCAACATCTACAGATGGCCAGAATGCGTGCATTGGAAACTGGGCGTTTTATGTTACGAACTACCAATACCGGAGTAACTGCGGTTATCGGATCGGAGGGTAAAATTATCAAGCAAGCCCCCTTATTTAAAACTTCGGTACTTAACGAAACCATAATACCTATGGGGGGCATGACACCTTATGCTAAGCTTGGTGATCTCCCTTCTCTCATCGTATTACCAATCTTGTTTTTTGCTTTTGCTTTTAAAACACATTAAGCAAATGGGGTTTTGATATTTTGGGACCTTTATTAAATTCCACAGACTTCTTATCGAACCAATGCATAAAAATGATAGAATGGTCGATTATTTACACTCCTAGTATCTTCACAATTATCCATGTCTACTACTTTAAAGCTTCCACTTGAGTCACTGAAACTAAATGTCGATTTAACCGGCATAGATTTACCGGAAGCAACCCGCTTGCAAAGTGGTATCTTAGGTCAATCGAGAGCTCAGTCTGCATTGGAGTTTGGTATTGCTATGCCCAATCCCGGCTACAATATTTTTGTGATGGGCGAAACAGGCTTGGGCCGATTAACTATGGTCACAAACCATTTGGATGTGGTCTCTCAGACCCTGCCGTCACCTTCCTCGTATGTGTATGTAGATAATTTTGAAAATACTAGAGAACCTGTCGCCATAGAATTACCTGCGGAATATGGGCAAATTTTTTGCAAAGATATAGAAAAATTACTGGATGATTTGTTAGCAACCTTTCCAGCCGCTTTTGAAAGCCCCGCCTATCAACAAAAAAAATCCGCCATCGAACGCCAGTTTAGCCAGCATTATAATACGGCTATTGACCTTGTTGATCATAAAGCCCAAGAACATAGAATTGCCTTGTTTAGAGAAAGCGAATCCATTACGTTTGCACCTATCCGGGAAAACAAATCCCTTAATGAAGAACAGTTCACGCAATTACCTCAATCAGAGCGAGAGGAATTTCATGCGCATGTTGAAACTCTGGAAGAATATCTAAGTGATGTGTTGCTGGAACTACCCCAGTGGCGCAGAACAATGGTTGAAAAAATAAAACAACTTGATAATGAAACCATTAGCTTAGCTATTGATCCTTTGTTTTCCGAGCTAAATAATAAATATCAAAATATTGATGATGCAGTTACTTATTTAGAAGAAATCAAGAAAAGTTTGGATCAAACGATAGCCGATTATTTAATGCCAGCGCGTTCGATCGAACCACGAGAAACTGCTACAAAACGTGTGGCGTTAACGGAACTATATGCACCCAACATTATTGTAGATAACAAACAAGAAGGTGGAGCGCCAGTCATTTATGAACCCCATCCGATCTATCAAAACCTATTTGGTCGTATTGAATACGTCAGTGAGCAAGGCGCCTTAGTTACTAATTATAGAAAAATTTGCGCGGGCTCACTCCATAAAGCTAATGGTGGCTATTTAATTCTCGACGCCGAAAAACTATTGACCTATCCCTTTGTATGGGAAGGTTTAAAACGTGCCTTGCAATCAGGTCGTATTGAAATTGAATCGCCTTATTCAGAACTGGGCATTAATACGATCACATTAAAGCCAGAAGTCATTTCTCTTAATGTTAAAGTAATTCTAGTTGGTTCTCGGGATATTTATTATCTACTTGAAGAAATGGATAGTGAGTTTAATGAAATGTTCAGAATTCTTGCCGATTTTGATAATTACATTCCACTTAACAATGAATCCATACAAAGATTTGCTCGCTTAATGCTTAATCAGGCTGCTGATTCTGGCGCCAAGCCTTTAACTCGTTCCGCTATTGAGGGCTTAGTTGAACATAGCTGCCGACTCTCAGAGAATCAGCATCATTTTTCTGCTCACATCAAAGACTCGCTAGACATTATTGCTGAAGCCAATCTCTTTTGTAAACTAAGTTCACAGCATAAAATTGACAGAACACATATTGATCAAGCCTTAACTGCCCGAGAACATCGTAATGGTAGACTATCTCAAGCTATACTCGAAGAAATGCTTGATGGCACGATTTTGATTGATACCCAAGGCGAAGCTATCGGAAAAATTAACGGCTTAACTGTTTTAGAAATTGGCGGCAGTAGTTTTGGCGCTCCGGCCCGCATTACCACTACAGTTTATCCTGGCTCCAGAGGCATTGTTGATATTGAACGAGAAGCCGAATTAGGTCAGGCCATCCATTCAAAAGGTGTAATGATTTTAACGGGTTACCTAGGGCATTCCTATGCACAACAATTTCCTTTGGCAATTTCCGCCAGTATTGCGATTGAACAATCTTATGGCTATATTGATGGTGACAGTGCATCGTTGGCTGAACTCTGCTGCCTTATCTCCGCGCTTACCCGTATACCCATTAAGCAATCTTTTGCGGTTACCGGTTCAATTAATCAATACGGTGAGGTACAGGCTGTAGGTGGTGTCAATGAAAAAATTGAAGGCTACTTTAGACTTTGTCAAGCTCGTGGACTTAATGGTGAGCATGCAGCTATTATTCCTGCTGCAAATAAACGCAACCTTATGTTAAAACAAGAGGTCATTGATGCAGTTGCAAAGGGACTATTTGCTATTTACGCAGTAGCAAGTGTTGATGAAACTCTAGAATTATTAACGGGGCAAGTTGCAGGCGAGGTGAATGAAGAAGGCCTATACCCTGAAAACAGCATTAATTTTAAAGCTATTTCTCGATTAAAAGAAATTTCTGATTTGTCATCCGATGACGAGAAAGAAGAAGCGGAAGGTTAAATAAATGGTTTATTGTCCGATCTATTTAACCTTACTTCGGGAAGCTATTCGCTAATTTCTGTAATAACTACATCAATATTATTTTGTCTTAGTCGACCCCTGATAGCATTAATACTATCAGCTTGAGCAAAAGGCCCTAATTTAACTCTATACCAATTTACGCTACCAACCTTGCCTTTCTGGACTTTTGACTCTATCCCCATCGAAGCTAGCTTATCCCTTAACTTATCTGCTTCTTTAGCTGTTTTAAAAGAGCCTGCCTGCATTATATAGTGAGCCTCTTTAGCTTTTCCTACCCGCTCTTCTCGGGCGCGAGTTTTAATTTCATACTCCGGAACGACAACTTCTTTATCAGGCAAAATAGTATAAAAATCAAATTGAGGACCTTTAGGTTCCACTTTAACTTCCAGTTTTTTCTCTTGATCAACTGAAACTTTATTTTCTGACCCCGATTTTTTCTCCGTTGTTTGTGGAGACTGCTGTAAATTTAATTGCCGAGTCGCTGAGGTCTTCAAATAAAACAAAAAAACCGCAAAAGTAATTATGATTGCAACTATCAGCATCCATTTCCACAAAGCAATTTTGGGTTGCTGTGCGCCAAATTTTTGCCTACCCAGCCCGTTTTTTTTATCCCGGTTTCTTGGCTTATAATCTCTAGACATCACATAGATTCAGGTGCGTTAATATTTAACAATTCCAAACCGTTTGCCAATACTTGTTTAACCGCACACACCAAATTTAATCTGGCATCACGAAGACAAGCATCTTCAACAAGAAACTGATGGGCATTGTAATAAGTGTGTAATTCGTGTGCCAGATCTCGTAGATAATGAACCAATTGATGTGGCTCATACTGTAAAGCCGCACGCTCAATTACTTCAGGATAACGTGCCAATGTTCCCAGTAATGAAATTTCATGTTCTTCAATCAATCTATTGAGATTTTCCATGCCTCGCAACAAGCTTCTTTCAAAGCCTTTTTCATCCAGTTGACGTAAAACACTACAAACCCTTGCATAAGCATACTGAACGTAGAATACCGGATTTTCATTGGATTTTGAGGTTGCCAATTTCAAATCAAAATCCATGTGCTGTTCCGATCGTCGCATCACATAAAAAAAGCGCGCTGCATCCTTGCCTACCTCATTACGCAATTCCCGTAACGTAACAAATTCACCTGAACGAGTCGACATTTGTACACGTTCTTCACCACGATACAAAACCGCAAATTGCACTAATAATACTTTTAGTTTGGACTCATCAGCACCCAATGCCTGAATTGCCGCTTTAACTCTGGGAACGTAACCATGGTGGTCAGCACCCCAAATATCAATTATCTGATCGAAACCACGATCAAGTTTATTCATATGGTAGGCAATATCCGAAGCAAAATAAGTATACTGGCCATTTTCTCTAACCACTACACGATCTTTTTCATCACCTAACTTACTGGATGCGAACCAAGTCGCACCGTTCTGCTCATAAAGATGCCCGCCTAAGCGGAGACGCTCAAGTGCTTTATCTACGGAGCCATCATCCATCAAATCACGCTCTGAAAACCATTGCTGATAATCAACACCAAACTCTTGCAAATCAACTTTTATATCATCAAGGATGCTATTCAAGCCAATTTGAAAAAAGTCCCTGTAAAGGGTGGTTCCCAGAAGAGTTTTTGTTCTGTCAATAAGCGCATCGATATGTATGTCCTTATCACCACCCTGAGGCTCATCTGCAGGTATACTCTCTAATACCAACTCAATGGGTCTACGATAGTCATTGCTGGCATTGATATATATATCCTTAGCAATTTCACGCACATAATCGCCACGATAAGCATTACTGGGGAATACCACTGACTCACCGCATTCTTCTAAATATCTTAACCAAATACTGGTAGCTAATATATCCATCTGACGACCGGCATCATTAACATAATATTCACGATGCACATCAAAACCAACTGCAGTTAATAAATCAGCCACAGCCGACCCATAAGCAGCCCCACGACCATGCCCTACATGTAGAGGTCCTGTAGGATTAGCTGAAACAAACTCCACCTGAACTTTTTTACCAGCACCTATCTTACTCAAACCAAAACTTCGTCCCTGCGTATGTATACGATTGACAATCTGGTACTGAGAATTTGGATTAATAAAGAAATTAATAAATCCCGGTCCTGCTAATTCAACTTTCATAACAGCGTCATGCTGTGGCAATACTGCGATAATTATAGTTGCCAACTCACGCGGATTTACTTTTGCCGACTTTGCCAATATTAAAGCCAAATTCGAAGCAAAATCACCATGTTGTGCATCACGGGTTCGTTCAATTGATATATGCGGAGTAATTTCCAACTCAAGAACACCCTCTGCCTTAAGCGTTTCAAGAGCTTGCAGAATCAGTTCTTCTATTTGTTGTTTCATTGCGTAGTTAGATCAGATAAAGTGAAGTACATTATCCCTGAAAATAAACTGATTATCCATTCAATCGATATCAATACAAATCTACAGGATCAACATCCAACGACCAACGCACTTTGTTAGTCTGTTTAAGTTTGGAAATTTTTGGTATCAATGCATCAAGTAAACCATGTAACTCTTGCCGATTGGCATTTTGAAATAATAATTGATAACGGAAATATCCTGCTCGCTTGGCCATTGGAGCGGACACTGGCCCCAAAATCTGAGTGCGTCCAACATCTAATTTTTTGAGCGCTGCAATAATTGCCTGAAAAAATAATTGCGGTGTGTTTGCATCTGCTGCTTGAACTCGTAATAAAGCTTGATAACTAAAAGGTGGCAATAATGCTTCTTGTCGTTCAGCCAAGGCTGTTTTTGCAAAACTCCGATAGCCATCTTTTATTAACGTTGTTAATAAAAGATGTTCAGGTTGTCGAGTTTGCATGATGACTTTACCCGGTTTTTCTGCGCGTCCTGCACGTCCAGAGACCTGAACAATCATTTGTGCTAATTTTTCTGCAGCATGAAAATCAATGCTAAATAATCCACTATCAACATCAAGAATGGCAACCAGTGTCACATTAGGAAAATGATGTCCTTTAGCTAACATTTGCGTACCCAAAATAATATCTACCTCACCATCATTTATTTGCTGTAAATAGTTTTCTAATGTCCCTTTTCGCTGTGTTGAATCCCTATCCAGACGCACCGTTATCTTATCTTTAAAAAGCTCAGTCACTACTTTTTCAACACGCTCTGTACCCAAACCCAGCGGTGTCAACTCAGAGGAGTCACACGCAGCACACTGTCTTATAAGTTTTTGTTCCTGAGCGCAATGATGGCAACGCAATCTTTGCTCATCAAAATGAATAACTAGATTAGCATCACAACGCTTACAACGCGCCACCCATCCACAACCATGGCAGATCAATGTTGGAGCGAAACCACGACGATTCAAAAATAGTAATACTTGTTCATTCTTTGCCAACGTTCGATGTATTTCTTCAACCAAAACATCAGACAAACCCTCATGGATTCTTTTATTTCTAATATCCATTAACTGCATCATAGGCTCTGTCGCTTTACCTGCACGCTCCGGTAAATGCATCAATTGATAGCGCTGTTTATCAACGTTGTACAAGCTTTCCAAAGACGGTGTTGCCGAACCTAATAAAACTGGAATATCCAATAACTTCGCACGATAAACAGCAGTGTCCCTGGCAGAAAACCGAAAACCTTCTTGTTGTTTGAATGAGGCATCATGCTCCTCATCAAGTATGATCAATCCAGGATTCATTAATGGCGTAAACAATGCAGAACGTGTACCCAACATAATAGAAGACTCGCCTTGCTGCATGCTAAGCCAACCTGCTTGCCGCTGATTGTCAGTTAACTTAGAATGGAATAAAGCAATACTTACCGCAAAACGATTTCTAAATCGATCTTCAAGTTGGGGGGTCAACGTTATTTCCGGCACCAGAACCAAAACTTGCTGACCTCGTGCTAATACCGCATGGATAATCTGCAAATAAACTTCCGTTTTTCCACTGCCAGTAACGCCCTCCAGCAAAAAAACTCCAAAACGATCCAATGCACCACACACTCGATCAATAGCATCTTGCTGCTGTAAATTACATTGCAAGGCATCACTTCTGATTATGGAATCCGCAGGTTCTACTTTGACAGTTTTGGGCGTAATAATTTCTATTAATCGCTTTTCAATTAACAGATTAACTGAGGACTTCCAATTAATATTCCAATCTGAAAGCTCTGTTTCTGAGAGATTCAATAAAGACGATTGAAACTTCTCCAACAAACTTTTTTGTTTTGGACTCTTTTGCAAGTCAGTGCTAAGAGTTACTTGACCCAAAGGACTTAACGCAAAAGATTTTGGTGTTTTAACGACAATCGATTTACCTTGTCGCAAAGGCACCGGAAAAGCCGTACTGATAACCTCTCCCAACGGATGATGGTAATAATTAGCGGCCCACATTAATAATTGCAAATCTTTTGACGACAATAATGACTTCTGATCGAGTATCCTGAAAACCCGCTTTAATTTACTGACCTCCAGCTCACTTTTTTGTGAAATTTCAATCAGAAATGCTATTTTTTTAGCCTTTCCAAATGGCACTTCCAAGCGCATACCCGGTTTAATATTATCCAACTCAACATTATCCGGAGCTAGGTAATCAAATAAACTATAAACAGGTACCGGAATGGCAACTCTGAAAATCAAAGCCTCTCCCATACTCACCGTGGTCATAGACATTGATTTATATGAAATGTGTTATTAAGAAAAACTGACTGAATAGCCGTTTACGCCAAACCATTGCTACCAAGTAATTTAAATAAGCAGCAGAAACCTTACTCATTAATGACTTAAATTATTACCAATAAATAGACTGTTAGCAGGCTTAATAAATTTTATTGTCATTCTGTCGCTCTCACCAATCTCTAGGTATTTATTACGACTTTTATCTCCCAGTGCCAAAGTTGGGGGTAATGTCCAGACACCTTCGGGGTAATCTTTAGTATCCTTACTATTACTATTAATTTCAGACTTACCTAGGAATTCGAAACCAACATTTCTTGCCAAGGCGATAACATAATCTTCACTGAGGTAGCCCGATTCTCCATTAACATCCTGTGACTTCAACGAATTGTTTCTATGTTCTTCAACCCCCAGAATACCACCCGGTTTTAATGCGTTATACATGGCTTTAAATACTAAATAGGCCTGATCGTTTTTCATCCAATTATGAACATTACGAAACGTCAGCACTCTATCAACTGATTCAGCAGGTGCAATAGCCATTAAATCGGTTGGCTGAAGGATGGTTAATTCTACCTTATCAAATACTTTTGGTTGCTTATGAAGTTTTTTAATAAAATTTTCCACACCCTTTTTATAATAAGGTTGGCTGGAATCAGGGGAGAAATGTGCGGCAATCAACTTTCCTTTATTTCTTAAAAAAGGCGCTAATATTTCGGTATACCATCCCTCTCCAGGCCAAATTTCAACCACTGTCATATTTTCTCTAACCTCAAAAAACTCTAGTGTTTGCTGGGGATGCCTATATTTATCCCGCGCTTTATGTTCTGAAGAACGCTGCTTTCCCGATATTACTTGTTGTAAAGAGACAGAATCGTTATTAGCACCGACTGAAGTGACATTTAACAAAAACACCAATATCCCTAAAATTTTTATCATTCAAACGTCTCAATTAAAATATTATTTCTCAACTCACTATCGATAAATTTAAGCATCTGGAACAACCCTTTTCTTAAACCCATTCATCTTGAGATGACGCCATTACCGATGCGTGATTATCATGCTTATTTGCTATTCCAAATCTGTAAAAAACTTAATGTTGCCAACAGCAAAAACGCCAATAAAGTCCAAGAAGGCATACTAAAGCCGAGCATTGTCCAATCGACTTTGGCGCAATCACCTGTCCCACTTAGCATTAATTTAAGGGTATCAAACAACGGAAAATATTGAAACATATAGGCTAATCCAGGCCCACATTCAGGCACCTCATTAGGAGGCAAGTGTTGTAGCCAAACATGTCTACTTGAGATCGAAGCACCCAGCAATGCGGCAATCGTCCCCAGCACAGCATATCTCTTAACTCCGGTTTGCTTGGGATTATGTATGCCAGCAACCAAAAAAACTAATCCTGTTAACAAAACTGCGAGTCGCTGCGAGATACATAGAGGGCAGGGCTCCAACCCATCTACCAATTGAAAATAAGCAGCTATAGCCAGTAAAACCATGCATGCTAAGGAGCCTAATAAAAACCAAATTCTTGCATTAACCTTCAGCATAGGGAACCTATATAATTTTTCAAAACCCACGACCCTATCCAATATAAAGCTGACGCGCTTATTGTTATCAAGGTGCTTCTGAATAATAATTTTCAGATAATTATAACATCGCCTGACACTATCTAATTTCGATATTTTCTAATATCCAACCTTTGTGTTTAATACCGACTAAAAATAAAAAACCTTACTCCCTCTCAGTATAGGTAAATTAATTCAGTCTTTAAGTTTTATCTATTCTGTCTAACCGCACTAATGCCCCATTAGGCAAATCAACCCTCTACTCAGCAACGTTCCAACATTTCAGATCATTATCAAACAAACCCTATCCATCTGTTCTTTTTGATCTATTTCATAGGTTTTTAAACCTGTTGTTGATTCATTTTTTGGAATTGAAAGATAATAAACGTAATAATACAGATGCCAAAATAAACCAACAGGAAATACTTACCTTGGAATGCAGCTTGTCCGAAAACATTTCCTGACCAAATTCCGAGCAAGCCTAGGAGGTAAGTCAATGGAATCATAATTAATATATAAGGAGAAAGTTCTCTGGCTTTTTTACTAATAAGCAAAAATATAAACCCCGTTAGAAAATTAGAAATACCAAAAACCCCTAATAGAAAAACCTGATCGCTTGATTCTAGTGCCATATTCAATTTTGCAACATTAGTAGCTGACCAAGTGAGCAGGAATGTGTGCATAAACCCACGTAACACATCTACTCCACCGATAAAAAACAGAACAGTCGAGGGTAACCAGAATATATCTTTCATTTATATTATCCAGAAAAAATTATAGTTTTATTGTGTCTATTTTATGCTTAATTTGTAATTTTTTTGCGCCTTAATTTAAGGCGACGTAAACAATACTGGTTTTATCAGAGCGATATTCAAATAAGGCTTATCAATTAAACTGGACATTTTTTACAAAACGATAGGCATAAAAAAACCCTCTAGGCCATGTAACCTGAGGGTTTTGGATATATTT
The DNA here is from genome assembly GCA_903908165.1 of uncultured Methylococcaceae bacterium. Lineage (GTDB taxonomy): Bacteria > Pseudomonadota > Gammaproteobacteria > Methylococcales > Methylomonadaceae > Methylobacter_C. The sequence goes on from CAIVQX010000105.1 coordinate 33,795, forward strand.
GAATCTTATTAAATCTACCCATGGAGGCTGCGGGCACTGCCTAAATACACTCTGTAAGTCCTTTTAAATATGACTTATTGTTATTTTTAAAATTTAAGTTACTGTAAAAGTTACTGCAATCTGTTTTTGTAAATATGATCAACAGATTTGGAATCGACGAGAACCATTATAAGTGATGTAAAGAAGTTATTCTGAATTTGAATATAAATATGATTTTAAATTACCAGTAATCCGGTTTAATAGCTGGTTTTTTCTTTGTAGGAACCTTAAGTGGTAATTGGAATTTTAATAGCTCTTCGTCAAGAACATATTGGCGAGTCCAATCTGAATAACTTGATAAACTTTTATTAGCCGGGCGTTGTTTATCTATCAATGATTGTCTTCTTGGCAGAATTAGTCCAATTTTATGCTGCGGGAAGTCAGAACTAATAAATTTCAATGCAGATTCAAGATCGGAGTCACTAGATACCAACACTGCTTGTTCACAGTTTCCGTGAACAGCATCACGATATAAATGTAATGCAATATTTACATCAGTTTGTTTTTCTTCAAGTCTCCAAATGTCTACACGATCTTTTTTATCCACCGGGTTTTTATATTTTGGAGGCGTGCCTTTTTCCATGTGGTAATAACCATTGATAATTTCAATGGTTTCGCCGTGCTTGTTTTTTAAAGCTTTATGGTATAAGTCTTGCGACTGCTGTGCTTTTTCACCTTGCGTGGCTAGACGAGTAATAACAGGAGCTGTAAAGAATTTAACTTGTGTAACTTCAATATGAGGATTTTGGACATGACAAATGTGCTTCATAATATCGACGATGTCTAACCATTTATATGGAGTACTTCTTAGTACACCAAAATAAAAATTATATCCATCGACATAAACTATAGTTTTCATACCATATCCTAGAAATGAAAAAACCGCCCGAAGGCGGTCTTTTCGTCCTACAGTGAAGCCAATCTAATGACAGCCCCATAGGAAGAGTTGTGCATATATAATAACAAATTAAATGAATTGTGCAAATTATAACTGTTGCCAAGATAATAACTTAATTTAATCGGTCAACCGCATCTAATAATACAATTCTTACGAATTCACTTTCACTGAGGTTTAAACCTCTGGCAGTTGCATGAAGTGAATGAGCCAAAGTAGGGGAGAGGCGATAAGCCCTCATGGCAGTTAAGTGTTTGTTGTTTTTTCTTTTCATTAAAATAC
>CAIVQX010000106.1 GCA_903908165.1 uncultured Methylococcaceae bacterium
ATGAGTAATGACTCCATCCTTGCCTATGACACTTTGGGTATTAGTGCTCCAATAACGATGCTTTATTCCTTCATCATGTGACGTAGTCGTTCGGAGTTTGTTGGGCCAGTTAGGCCAAGTCAATGCTTTATTTTCTTTTTCAGGAGGTTTAGGCATAATTTCAAGTTGGACAACTGAAACTGCTCCTTGCCTTATTGACGTACCAATACAATCTGAGCCAGTATCACCTCCACCAATAACCACAACCCGTTTACCTTTCGCTGAAATAGCGACATCATCAGCAATATTATCACCCGCAACACGTTTATTTTGCTGACGTAAAAAATCCATTGCAAAATGAATTCCTCGGTAATCGTTACGACCTGCAACCTCCAAATCACGAGGCTTCTCGGAACCAACAGCTAACACCACCGCGTCATACTCATTGAGAATTTTTTGCACAGAAACGTCTTCACCTATATTGCTGTTAGGTCTAAATCGGACGCCTTCAGCTTGCATTTGGGCCATTCGTCGATCAATATGTTTTTTTTCCATCTTAAAATCAGGGATACCATAACGCAACAAACCGCCAATACGATCATTTTTCTCATAGACAAAAACCTCATGCCCAGCTCTTGCTAGCTGTTGCGCACAAGCCATACCAGCAGGTCCTGAACCAATTACCGCAACCCGCTTTCCTGTTCGTTGCGCTGGAATTAATGGCTTTACCCAACCCATCTCCCACGCTTTATCAATAATGGCTCGTTCAATTGATTTAATTGTCACCGGTTGATCGATTAAATTAAGTGTACACGCCGCTTCACAAGGTGCAGGACAAATACTACCGGTAAACTCAGGGAAATTGTTGGTACTATGTAAAACAGCTAAAGCTTCTTCCCAATCACCACGAAAAACACCATCATTCCATTCCGGAATGATATTATTCACTGGACAACCTCGATGACAAAAAGGAATGCCACAATCCATACATCTTGAACCCTGTTGAGCCATTTCAGCGTCACTAGGGGCTAAAATAAACTCTCGATAATGCTGAATACGATCACCAGGTTTTTCATAGCGCCTCTCAGTTCTTGGTAACTCCATAAATCCAGTTGGTTTGCCCATCTTCAGTACCTTCTTAAAAATTTACACAGTTACGGATATTTGTTCCGCCTGAATTTGTTTAAGCGCTTCTCGATAATCAACCGGCATCACTTTAATAAAATGGGGCAAATAATCATGCCAATTTTCCAAAATATGTTGAGCTCGTCGACTACCCGTATAATGCTTATGATTTTGTATTAAATGATTTAAGCGCTGCGCATCATGACGCGTCATGTCAGTCATAATATGAACACGACCATGCATTTCCATGTCACCACCTTGATGAGCATAAGCCTCCAATAATGCATCTTCTGCAAGAATCGGTTCAAGTTCAACCATGGCTAAATTACATAATTGATCAAAGTTATCTTCTTCATCCAGTACGTACGCAACCCCACCAGACATGCCAGCAGCAAAATTACGCCCGGTCTTCCCGAGCACCACCACAACTCCACCCGTCATATATTCACAACCATGATCGCCAACACCTTCAACAACAGCAATAGCACCTGAATTTCGAACAGCAAAACGCTCACCTGCAACGCCATTAAAATAGCATTCACCACTGATTGCACCATAAAGCACAGTATTACCAACAATAATATTTTCTGCCGGATCAATAGGACAATCTTTAGGTGGATAAATAGCGATACGCCCACCACTCATACCCTTACCTACATAATCATTACCCTCACCTTCAAGCTCTATACTGATACCCTGTGCCAGAAATGCACCAAAACTTTGACCAGCCGTCCCTTTAACATGAATTGCAATAGTATCTTCCGGCAAACCTTTATGCCCATAACGCTTAGCAACTTCACCAGATAACATAGCACCAAAGGTACGATTAACACTTCGAATAGATGTATTGATAACAACAGCCTGCGCATTCTTCAAAGCTGGCTGGGCCTGTGTAATTAACACATGATCTAGAGCGTTTTCTAGCCCATGATCTTGCTGTTCGCAATGATAAACGGCCGTTGAACTGTCCACCTTTGGTTTATAGAAAATCCGGCTAAAATCTAAGCCTTCTGTTTTCCAATGTGAAAGTGCTCGTTGCATATTCAATAGATCAGAACGACCGACCATTTCGTCAAAACTACGAAAACCTAATTTTGCCATCCAGCGACGCACATCCTCAGCAACCATAAAAAAATAATTCACAACATGTTCGGGTTGCCCTGAAAAACGCTTTCGTAGCTCTGGATCTTGCGTGGCCACACCGACCGGACAGGTATTTAAATGACATTTCCGCATCATCAAACAGCCAGAAACTATTAAAGGTGCAGTAGCGAAGCCAAACTCATCAGCGCCTAACAAGGCACCGATAATAACGTCTCGCCCAGTGCGCAATCCTCCATCTACCTGCACAGCGATTCGTCCACGTAATTTATTCAATACCAAAGTTTGATGTGTTTCTGCCAAACCAATTTCCCAAGGCAATCCCGCATGTTTAATCGAACTCATTGGACTCGCGCCTGTGCCCCCATCATAACCTGCTATCGTTACATGATCCGCATGAGCTTTTGACACACCCGCTGCTACAGTACCCACACCCACTTCTGAAACCAACTTAACACTGATTCGGGCTTGAGGATTGACGTTTTTTAAATCATGGATTAATTGTGCAATATCCTCAATCGAATATATATCATGATGCGGCGGTGGTGATATCAAACCTACACCTTGAGTTGCATGACGGACTTTGGCTATAACAGCATCCACTTTGTGGCCGGGTAATTGTCCTCCTTCACCAGGCTTGGCACCTTGACTAATCTTAATTTGAATATCATCCGCATTAACCAAATATTCTGTAGTCACACCAAATCGACCTGAAGCAACCTGTTTAATAGCAGAGCGCATAGAGTCCCCATTTGGTAGAGGCTTAAAGCGCTCTGGCAACTCACCACCCTCACCAGTATTAGATTTCCCACCTATCCTATTCATTGCAATTGCCAAAGTTGTATGAGCTTCGTATGAAATCGAACCAAACGACATCGCTCCAGTCGCAAAACGTCTCAGAATTTGCGTAACCGGCTCTACTTCATCCAAAGGTACAGAAATAGCTTCTTCAAAAGTCATTAAGCCCCGTAAAGTAAGTAATCCTTCGTTCTGCTCATCAATTAAACGACAAAAATCCGCATAACCTTCTGCGCTATTATTCCGTGTAGCATGTTGCAAAGTACTTATGGTTGCTGGTGTCCAGGTGTGAGCTTCACCACGAATTCGATAAGCGTATTCACCACCAATATCCAACGCATTTTTATATAACGGGGCATTACCGAAAGCCAAGCGATGACGGAGTATGGTTTCTTCACTTATTTCTTGTAGGCCTGCACCTTCAATTGTACTGGTTGTTCCGGTAAAATAGCGCTCTAAAAATAATTCAGACAAACCGATAGCATTAAATATTTGTGCGCCACAGTATGATTGATAAGTTGAAATACCCATTTTGGACATTACTTTCAACAATCCTTTAGAAATTGCTTTAACATAACGCTTATGGGCCTCATATTCTGAAAGATCAGTCATATCCTTACAAAGCACGGAAAGCGTATCAAATGCCAAATAAGGATTTACCGCTTCTGCACCATACCCCGCCAATAAGGCAAAATGATGAACTTCACGCGCTTCACCTGTTTCGACAACCAAACCCACTTTAGTTCGTAAGCCTTCAATAGTGAGATAATGGTGAACTGCAGATGTCGCCAATAAAGCGGGGATAGCAACGTGGGATGCGTCTAAATCACGATCAGAAAGTACCAAGATATTATTACCCTCTTCAACTGCCTGCTTTACCGCCAAACAAAGTTTATTAAGGGCTGATTCCATTCCATTAACCCCTAAATCACAAGGATAACAAAGAGTAAATGTTTTCGTCTTGAACGCACCGCCAGAACGTGCCTCAATCCTGCGTATTTTTTCCAGATCCTGATTAGTTAGAATAGGCTGCTCAGCTTCTAAGCGCATATGCGTTCCACCTTCATCTAGCCCCAATAAGTTAGGGCGTGGACCGATAAGAGCCACCAAAGACATTACCAATTCTTCACGAATCGGATCGATAGCCGGATTTGTTACCTGGGCAAAACCTTGCTTGAAATAATCATACAAAAGGCGTGAACGTTGCGATAAAACCGCCAAAGCGGCATCAATACCCATTGAACCAATAGCTTCCTGACCGGATTGTGCCATCGGCTTTAAAATAAATTCTATGTCCTCGCGGGTATACCCAAAGGCTTGCTGCCTATCCAAAAGCGTCCCTACATCAGGAGCCATAGCTGAAACTTCGGGAGGTAGCTTTGAAATGCAAATTCGCGTTTTGTCGAGCCATTCAGAATAAGGCGAGCGAGTCGATAAGTCTGTTTTTAACTCTGTATCATCAACAATACGTCCTTGGAGCGTATCAATCATCAGCATTTTTCCCGGTTGCAAACGCCATTTTTTGATGATTTTATGTTGCGGTACATCCAGTACGCCCATTTCCGATGCCATGATCACAAAATCATCATCAGTCACCAAATACCTTGCTGGACGCAAGCCATTTCTATCAAGTGTTGCACCGATCTGCCGCCCGTCAGTAAAAGCAATCGCAGCAGGTCCATCCCAGGGCTCCATAAGAGCTGCATTATATTCATAAAAAGCACGCAACTTCTCATTCATCAAAACGTTACCAGTCCATGCCTCAGGAATAAGTAACATCATTGCATGTGCCAATGAATATCCACCTGCTACCAACAACTCCAGAGCATTATCAAAACAAGCTGAATCCGATTGACCCTCTGCGATTAATGGCCACAATTTATGAACATCTTTACCCAAAATTTTTGAAGCTATTGAATGCCGACGAGCAGCCATACCATTCAAATTTCCTCGCAGGGTATTGATTTCTCCATTATGAGCGATCATACGGAATGGATGCGCCCGATCCCAAGTTGGAAAAGTATTTGTAGAAAATCGTTGATGCACTAGAGCTAGCGCACTCTCCATAAGCTCGTCGTTAAGATCAGGGTAAAACGAACCTACTTGATCTGCCAACAACATACCCTTATAGACTAAAGTACGTGTCGATAACGAAGGCACATAAAACTCATGTCCATTATCTAAATTTAAATCACGAACAGCATTTTCAACTTGCTTACGAATGACAAACAATTTACGCTCAAAAGCGTCTTGATCAGCGCAATCAGCTCCCCGCCCTAAAAAAACCTGCCTGATAAAGGGTTCTACCTTTTTTGCAGAATCACCCAGCTCTTGATTGTTAACCGGAACATCACGCCAACCCAAAAGAACGCCATTTTCTCGTAAAATAATATCTGTAAACAACTTTTCGCAACTCAATCGAGCAGATATTTCTCGGGGCAAAAACACCATTCCTACCGCATAATCACCTTCTTTTGGTAAAAACAAATGCTGTTTGGCACATTCTGCGCGTAAGAAAACATCAGGTATTTGAATCAAAATTCCTGCGCCATCACCTGCAAATCGGTCTGCACCCACGGCACCTCGATGCGTCAAGTTTCTAAGGAGCTCCAAACCTTGATCAACAATTGCATGGCTTTTATGTCCTTTTATATGAACTATAAATCCCACACCGCACGCATCATGTTCATGGCGCGGATCATATAAACCTTGTCTGGCTGGAAGCATACTTTGATTCATTATGACCTCTAAAAATATTACAAAAGCGTTTCTATTATTCCTTTACCTATCTTCACTTGTTACTTTTATAATTACTAAAGAAATAAACCTATAAAAATTAAACAGAACTATAATTTATATTCTCGGTAACTATCTATAACAGTATTGTTTTACAACACTTAACCAACAATCGCAAGTATTCTATGTGGTAGCAATAACAAATCTATTCACAACAAAATCTATCCCTATAATTTAATTAAATAACCTTTTGTGAGATGTATTTTCTTAATCACCGAATAAGTATGATATCTTTCTAAAAACTATAAGGTGCTTTAATTTTTTATTACCTAATTATGAAAGAAAATTTTGACGTTATTATCGTAGGCGGCGGAATGGTTGGAGCTGCTGCCGCATGTAGCCTAGGTGGAAGCTCCTTAAAGATTGCTGTTATCGAAAATTCACTACCACCACCTTTTACTAAAGATCAACCCCATGACTTACGAGTTTCTGCGCTAAGCATTGCCTCCAAGAATATTCTTGAAACAATAGGTGCTTGGGAAGGAGTTATTAACCGACGTTTCTGTCCATTTCGCAGAATGCGTGTCTGGGAAACTACTGGCGACACGGAGTTTTGTAGTAATGATATTGGTCACTCTGCTTTAGGATATATTGTTGAAAATAGGGTTACTCAATTAGCCTTATTAGAACGCCTGAAGACATTCGAAAATATAGATTTAATATGCCCAGTCGGCATTAAAAAAATAAAATACAGTGCTGATCAATGTAGCGAGATCGAACTCGAAAATGGAAGAGTATTATCTGCGAAAGTTTTGGTTGCAGCAGATGGTGGTCAATCCAAAGTTAGACAAGCGGTAGGTCTCGGTGTAACCAGCTGGGATTATAAGCAACAGGCTCTCGTTATTTATATTGAAACAGCTTACGAACAACAAGACATAACTTGGCAACGCTTTTTAGCCAGTGGCCCACAAGCTTTCTTACCACTGACCGGAAATTATGGCTCTATTGTCTGGTATAACTCGCCGGATGAAGTTAATCGCTTAAAAACATTATCCTATGATGAGTTAAAAGATGAGCTAGTTGCTGCATTTCCCGATTGCCTGGGAAAAGTCAACAAAGTACTAGGCGTTGCCAGCTTTCCGCTAAAACGGCAACATGCTCAGAATTATGTAAAAGCCGGAGTTGTTCTCATTGGCGATGCTGCGCACATGATTAATCCTCTTGCTGGTCAAGGGGTTAATATAGGACTCTTAGATGCAGCCGCCTTAGGTGAAGTTTTAATAGATGCAACAAAAAAAGGACTCGAAATCGCTGATTTGAAAGTCCTAAAAAATTATGAAAATATGCGTCGCAATGAAAACCTGAAAATGATGACCGTTATGGATGTTTTTTATCAAGTATTCAGTAATGATGTGTTCCCCATAAAATTTATACGCAACCTAGGGCTAGGGCTAGCTGAACGTATTTTGCCCGCCAAAAACAAAGTCATGCGCAATGCAATGGGCTTGGAAGGTAATTTGCCTAAACTGGCTAAAGGTGAACGGATTATTTAATTCATGCCCTAATAAACTTCAAAATTTATGACTTTTTTAATTCTCAATATGAGATTAAAAACCAAAACCATGGTGGAAATACAATCAACGATCCAACAATAACTTGACCTTCTGAGCTGCCTGCTCGCAGTCAATAGCTGATTTTTCAACTTGGTGACTCAAAAAAAGCCCTGTATCTAAACCTTCAGTTTGACGAGAAACGAACTCATTAAGTGGGCCACATGCTTTCTGCATAGCCTGATCAGCTTGAAACAAAGCTGTGTGGTCACTTACGTCATCAATTCCTTGCAAAGCCATAATTTCACTCGTCATAGCATTTTGCAACCGAAACACACTTTCCACGTAACGCGAAAATTCTTCTCTGGATTGACCATTTTCCCCATAAGTTCCAAGAAGAGGGGTTGAGCACCCTGATAGTAATAGAACAATGAATATATATGAAGCACTTAAAAAATTAAACAAATTACATTCCTTTTTCATCTACTTTACTTAAAACTTTCTTGTTTAAGCATATTCGATAAATTATATATCTAATTCATCTAAAGTAAAAAAACACCCCAAATACCGAAAAATATTTCTTTAAATATATTAATGTCACACCTTGAAGTTAATCCTATTTTTCTACTATCAAAGTGTTATTAGGTGTATACTCAGGACGTTTTTATTATCAAAACTTAGTAACCATGGGAGCGATTTTATGACTGAAAAAACAACAAGTAAATACCTGATTAATCTTGAAAAAAACTTCGCAAATAACAGCCCAGCATTACTAAAATCATTAAAAATTTTTCATGATCTTGATCAAATTGAACATGAACTCGGACTTATCGAAATAGATGAAACGACAGCCTGTAAAAAATCATGGTGGCCCATTATTAATTTAATTGGTGGCAACTCATCTGCTAAATCCCGATTTATAAATAACTATCTAGGCACACAACAAAGTCTTTCTGGAATCCAAGTTTCAAGCCAAAAATATACAGTATTATTGCCCAATAGCCAAACAAACTCAGCCACTTTACCAGGTACTGCTCTGGATGTTGACCCCCGATATCCCTTCTATCAAATCAGTACAAAAATTGAACAACTTCAACCAAATGAAAGCAGTCGCATTAATTCATATCTAGAACTAAAGACTATTCCTAACAATCATTTAAAGGGCAAGTTATTTATTGATTCGCCCAACATGATTACTACCCAGACCAGTCCAATCAATTTAATGTTAATGGAATATGGGATAGAGAATTCTGACCTAGTTTTAGTTTTTACCGATTTATTTGAATCCGTATCACCCATGCTAGATGAGTTAGTAAAACTGATGGTTTTACAACAAGATACTAACAAATTTGTCTATTTAATTGACGATCCTATTGCCTCCCTTAATCCAACCAAAGCTAGTGAAGTGGTTATTTCCTGGCAAAAAAAATTAGCCAGAATGGGGCTACATACTGGACAATTTATAATTGTACCTAGCGCACAAAATAACATTAACCCACAAAATAAAATTGACTTCTCTGAAATAAATCAACGGATGACTAATGTCGAACATGATAGATCCTATCGAATACTCGACTCACTTGAAAAGAACATACATCATATCGAAGACGTTGTAATCCCTGAGGTTAGAAAAGCAATAACTCTTTGGAAAGAACGAGTCAACGTAAGCAGTTTAATTGTACTTTCTATGTTTGCCACTATGGCAGTATTTGCTGAAATACAAATGGGCATTTTAGAATTCTTAATTGACCCTATCATGGGCCCTATCATACTACTAATTCTAATTGGCATTATGGTGCCTATACATTTACTTATCAGTAAGTTACACGCAAGACTCATCATTAAAAAACTCAATGAGAGACAACGAGAACTTCATTTAATGGAAAACTTGGCAAATCTATTCGAAAAAAACATAACTTTCACTCGTATGTTATTGCCGATTAACGAACCATTTGGGTGGAATAAGAAAATCAAAAATCGGCTACTTCAATTAACCGAGAAAACAAAAGACTTAGTGCAATTACTAAATGACGATTTTAGTACTTACCATGAACAATCTAATATCCTTAATAAAACAGACGGTCACGAAAATTATTTAGACTTATCAAAACTTCATGACTAATTACACTAAATAAAAAAAACCTAGTTCTTAAGAATTCAACATGTCAACTATTGAAATTCTAAAACAATATTTGCCTTTGTGCTGGTTTAAACAAGACCCACTTAAGCTAACTAGATCAATGAGTTTTTTCAAAAAAAACCTATTGGTCTATTTTATTGTTGAGTATTTTATGCAGACCAATATGACAGATGATCCATTTGAATCATTTACTGAAGTTACTATACAAATATTCTTAACACTTATATTTATTAGCTTTATACTTCAATTAAACAAAACATTATATGCCTTTATCGAAATAACCTCTTCTATTCTAGTCTGCGCCAATATTATCTCTTTTTTTATTATCCCCGTTTTGATATGGCTAACTGTCAATGAAGATATTCTAAGTTACTATTGCTTGATCCTACTGTTGATTTGGGAATTTGTGGTGATGGCCTATATTTTCAAAAAAGTGCTTGCTATTAACTACGCCGCCAGCTTAGCGTTCTCGGTTCTTTATTACACAATTACTTATTTAGGCGCTTTCTCAATCGGACAAATATTAATTTAAAGCAATAAAAACCGGATTACCTTCCATGCTCTAAACATAATACTCTCATATTAATCATGGACATATTTTGTAATCAGCATTTGTAATTGAGCTCTGTCCAATGCCTTATTATCGACCTTAAGATAAACGACTCCTTCATCGTAATGTAAGGTAATATCTTCAACACCATTTATTTTTAACATATCAGCAACAAATTGATTCGCATCATGCTGGTTAATTTTTTCCAATGAAATAAGTAAATTTGCCCAATATCTTGGCGGCTTCATGCTAATCGAAAACAGCAACCATGTTAATGATGCAACGGAGCAAAATAAAAACACCCCCGATGCACCATATTCACCATAACACCAACCACCAACACTCCCACCAATTCCCGCCCCCAAAAATTGACTGGTTGAATAAATGCCCATTGCCGTACCTCTCAAATCTCCGGGAGCTGTTTTCGAGATTAATGAAGGCAAAGTTGCCTCTAATAAATTAAACCCAGTAAAAAACAACCAGAGAAAGCCAATTATTCCTGCTAGAGTCGCATTGAACTGCATTAGTCCAAGATCAGCAAACACTAACGCGACAATTGCACCAATAAAAACTGACTTCATCTTGCGTTTTTTTTCTGCCAAAATTACAAATGGAATAATAGCCGCCATGGATATGACAAAAACTGGTAAATAAACCTTCCAGTGTTCTGCAGGCAATAAACCAGCATCACGCATAACCAAAGGAACAACAACAAAACTTGCCGTTAATATGGCATGTAAAATGAAAATGCCATAATTAAGTCGGAATAATTCTTTGTTTGTTAATATATGAAAAAACTCACTCGGAATAAGCTCTGCATCACGATGTTTTTTTGATTGTTGAGGATCAGGAACCTGATAACGCACCACCCAAATAGCAATCAATGATAATACCGCAATAAGCCAGAATATCCCATGAACACCTATAAACCCTGCAACAATTGGTCCCGCAACTATAGCAATACCAAAAGAGACACCAATACTAAGTCCAATTAATGCCATCGCTTTGGTTCGATGGACTTCCTGAGTCAAATCTGCAACTAAAGCCATAATAGGAGCAGCTATGGCGCCAGAACCCTGAATAGCGCGTCCCAATAAAACACCGTAAATACTGCTTGAAACAGCAGCAATAATGCTACCAATAAGAAATAAAATTAAACCAAGAATAATAATTTTTTTTCTGCCATAGCGATCTGACATCAAACCAAAAGGTATTTGCAATATCGCTTGACTAATACCATATATACCAATAGCCAACCCAATTAATGAAGGCGTAGACCCCTCAAGCTGTTCAGCAAATAAAGATAATACGGGCATAATCAAAAATAAGCCCAACATTCGCAACGCATAAATACTTGCCAAAGACCACGTGGCTTTCTTTTCCGATAACGTCATCGGACTGGTAATATCTTGCACTTTAGTCAAAACCAACTACTCCTTTGCACCTAAAATCTTCATTTAATAAACAACATACTAAAAAATACTTGCTTCACATTACTATAATTTGTCTTGGATCCTATCAAAATATTAATGATAAAAATCTTTATGGATATATAGCCAATTTTTTCAAACCTCTAATCACTCATTGATTTATCGCGGAGAGGCGCCACCTGTCCAGTTTCTCGATACCTTCTATAATCAGCCAATACTTGGTCATGATCAAAGGCCAAACGATCAGGCAACGCCTCAAAATCAAAAATACGACAATTTTTAGCATCATCCGCTGCCACAGGTTTTCCTGAGGCCTCAGCTACATAAACCGCTGTCACCGTATGGCCACGGGAATCACGAACAGGATCGGAATAAATCCCTAGCAAAGCGGTCAAATGCACATCCAACCCGACCTCTTCATGAGCCTCACGTTTAGCAGCACATTCAATAATTTCCCCAACATCCACAAATCCACCAGGAATAGCCCAACCGTAAGGCGGATTGGCTCTTTCTATTAATACAATAGGACGACCGGGGAAATCAATTAACTCAATAATAATATCAGCTGCGAGTAAAGGCGTAATGGGTTTATACATAACATAATTTGAAACAATAAGGTGGCAGGAAAAAAGTACTTCCTAACAAAGAAATCTATTCATCCTGATCATAACCGTATTTATTCGTAAATAAATTCATTGTAACCGATATAAAAAGGCCAAACACAACAACGATAGTATTAACGAGAATAATTCGGCATAAATTATCTAAGCATCAGGATCCATAAGTTGATGCTCTAAGAGTGAATGTTACTGGGCCATTGTTAATCAAGGAGACTTGCATATCTGCTCCAAACTGACCAAATTGAACATTGGCATAAGTTGTCAATGCCCTATCTTGCAAATAAACAAATAATTGTCGCCCTTTTTCCGGAGATGCCGCTGATATAAAGCTCGGGCGATTACCTTTGTTGGTATCCGCGGCTAAAGTAAATTGTGGAATAAGTAACAAACCTCCATCAATATCACGTAAACTCAAGTTCATACGATCATGCTCGTCAGCAAAAATTCTGTAATTGAGTATACGTTCCAACAACCGTTCAGCTTCTTTCTCACTATCTTCTTTTTCTATGGCAACCAAGGCCACTATCCCCATATCAATAGCACCAATATCCTGACTACCGACTGTCACTTTTGCCGTACTTACCCGTTGAATTATTGAGATCATTGTACTTAAAAAACTTGAGGTCTTCTGGGTCAATTCAATTTAATAAGTATCTGGCAGTTAATGCAATTATTCATTCTTGAATTGCTCCATTAGTTCTACCCACAACTTATTATATGCATCCATGGAACTACTTTTATTAATAAATCCGCCTAGAGGCTTGCGCTCCAAACCCATGCGTTCAATATCACTAGCGTAAGGAATCGCGACAGTTAGAATCTCAGGATAAATCTTAATCAAATCAACCATAATATCCTTATGCATTTTTTTTCGTCGATCAGCCATCGAAAAAAAGGGTATAAGTTTTAGATTGTGTAGCTTATTATCTTCGATAAATAACATTAATTGCTCTAACGTCCTTAATGATAAGGTAGTTGGAATTATAGGCGACAACAGAATATCAGCGGCTTCAAATACTGCCTCAGAAAGTAATGAAATGTTCGGAGGACAATCCAAAAAAATAAAATCGTAGTTTTCTGCCAAAGGCTTAAGTAATTTCTTAATTTGCTGTGTTGGTTTTTTTTTACTGTCTAAAATAAGATCCAGATTTCTAAATGAAAAATCAGCTGGCAATAAATCCAGCTTTTCAAAATCAGTACCCTTAATCAATCCTTCCAGCTCTCGTTTTCCGGCAATTAAATCTTTACTTCCACCCTTAACCTTTGGTTTGATTCGAAAATAATAACTACTGGCACCTTGCGGATCCAAATCCCAAATCAAAGTCCGGAAACCTTTGCAAGCAGATATAAACGCTAAATTAACTGCACTAGAGGTTTTTCCAACACCCCCTTTAATGCTGTACAACGCTACTACTTTCATCGGCTAACCCTTTTATCCAAGAATCTGTTTATTGACATAAATAACATCATCGCTCAGGTAAATTATGAAGTTAGTATGCTGGTCGACTTTATAGATTATTCTATCTTAAATTAGCACTTAAAGAGACAGTTTCTCAAATCAATAAATAGGGCGAAAACTCTTCAGAAATTCTATAAAGAATTAGCTTTGTCCAAGTTCTGCATGAACAGAATTTGCTTATAGTTTATAATTATCCATCTTATTAATTTTCATTGAACAGCGTACCTTAATACCGCTTGCTGTCGACTATGATTGGTTAAAACCCCACATGCAAGAAATAAACCCAATTAAAAATAAAATAACTGATTTAAAAAGCCGTGGTGATGCCCTTAGGAGGTATCTTTGACTTCGATATTAAGAGTGAACGTTTAGTCGAAGTTTTATTGGAACTCGAAAACCCAAAGATTTGGGATAATCCTGAGGTCGCACAAGCTTTGGGGAAAGAACGTGGGCAACTTGAAGTTATTGTTAACACCATAAATGAGTTAGATCGTGGACTCACAGACGCCGAAGAATTACTTTTGATGGCGATTGACGAAAATGATGAAGAAACCGTTGATACTGTTATTGATGATTTGGCTTATTTAGAAAAAAGAGTGGCTGCACTTGAATTTAGACGAATGTTTTCAGGTGAAATGGATGCCAATAATGCATTTTTAGATATACAATCTGGTTCAGGTGGCACCGAGGCACAAGATTGGGCTTCTATCATTGAACGCATGTTTTTACGCTGGGGTGAACGTAAGGGCTTTAAAACAGAACTTATTGAAGAATCACAAGGTGATGTAGCCGGCATTAAAAGCGCGACTATCAAATTTGAAGGTGAATACGCTTTTGGCTGGTTACGCACAGAAACCGGTGTCCATCGTCTGGTCAGAAAATCACCATTCGATTCCGGAAATCGCCGCCACACTTCGTTTGCCTCTGTATTTGTTTCACCTGAAATTGATGATGATATTGACATAGACATTAACCCTGCCGATGTCCGCGTAGATGTTTACCGAGCCAGTGGTGCAGGTGGTCAGCATATTAATAAAACAGAGTCCGCCGTGCGCATGACACACAACCCAACCGGTATTGTAGTACAGTGTCAAAGTGATCGTTCACAACATAAAAACCGAGACACTGCAATGAAGCAATTAAAAGCTAAATTGTACGAACTAGAAATGCGCAAACGGAGCGAATCAGCTCAAGCTTTGGAAGATACCAAATCAGATATTGGTTGGGGAAGTCAAATTCGGTCTTATGTACTTGATCAATCACGTATTAAAGACTTACGGACAGGAGTCGAAACAGGTAATACCCAAGCCGTTTTAGATGGCGATCTGGATCAGTTTATTGAAGCTAGTTTGAAAAGTGGCTTGTAGGTTAAATACAATCTTTTAATATCAACCATGCCATCCAGAAAACTTTAAGCCACGTTACTTTAAATTTAACTTAATAAAATCATGTCAGAAATACAGCAAGACGAACAAGAACAAATCAAACAACGCCGCAATAAATTAAATGAATTACGCGAAAGTGGCGAGATTGCTTTTCCTACTGACTTTCGCCGTAATGTGGTTGCTGGTGAACTTTTAGCTGAATATGGCGAAAAAACTAAAGAAGAACTAGAGGCTTTACCTGTCAGGGTAAAGTTGGCGGGTAGAATTATGACCCGTCGAGTAATGGGCAAAGCCAGTTTTGCACATATTCAGGACATGTCAGGCAAAATTCAGCTTTATGTCACCAGAGACACTTTGCCAGAAGGCTTCTATAACGAACAATTTAAGAAATGGGATATTGGCGATATCATTGGTGCCGAAGGCGTATTATTTATAACTCAGACAGGTGAACTTAGTGTCAAAGTTGACGATATTCGTTTATTAACCAAAGCCTTACGTCCACTCCCAGAAAAGTTTCACGGCATTGCCGATCAGGAAATCAAATACAGGCAACGTTATCTGGATTTGATTATGAGCGAACAATCTCGCAATACGTTCTTAATACGTTCAAAAATAGTTGCATACATACGCCAGTTTTTAATTGAACGTCAGTTTTTGGAAGTTGAAACACCCATGATGCAAGTAATCCCAGGAGGGGCTACGGCAAGACCTTTTACAACATTTCATAATGCTTTAGATATGGATATGTTTTTACGAATCGCCCCTGAATTATACTTAAAGCGCCTAGTTGTAGGTGGTTTTGAACGGGTATTTGAAGTTAACCGTAACTTCCGAAATGAGGGGTTATCGACACGGCATAACCCTGAGTTCACTATGCTGGAGTTTTATCAAGCTTATGCTGAATATACAGACTTAATGGATTTAACAGAAGCGATGTTGCGAGGTATTGCACTCGAAGTTCTTGGGCAAACTGAAGTCACTTATCAAGGTGACCAATACGATTTCGGCAAACCGTTTGATAGAATGACAGTGATTGAGTCTATCCTGCACTTTAATCCAAACTTGACTATCAATGATCTTGAAACTCGGGAAGCGGCTATCAAAATCGCCGAAAACTTACATATTCCTGTTAAAGAAAACTACGGTCTGGGCAAAATACAAATTGAAATTTTTGAAAAAACAGTCGAAAGTCGCTTAATGAATCCAACCTTCATTACAGCCTATCCGGTTGAAGTATCCCCTTTAGCACGACGTAACGATCACAATCCCCATGTGACTGATCGCTTTGAGTTTTTTGTTGGTGGTAGAGAAATTGCCAATGGCTTTACCGAGCTTAATGATGCTGAAGATCAAGCATCTCGCTTTCAAAAACAAGTGGAAGAAAAAGAAGCCGGCGATGATGAGGCCATGCATTTTGACGCCGATTACATAACTGCCTTGGAACATGGAATGCCCCCGACTGCTGGAGAAGGTATTGGTATTGATCGCTTGGTTATGTTATTTACCGATGCGCCGTCAATTCGTGATGTATTACTGTTTCCACATATGCGTCCCAAAAGCTGAATTTTTCGCGTTAACGATATGATGGGTAGAGGTGATAACTGAAACCAATCAAAACGAATCTTTACGTTTTCGGAGTTCTGTAAAGACTATCACTGCCGACTGATCCTCCAGCCCCAGTTTTTTTTGGAGACGACTATTGTCTTCCCTAAAAAATGGATTAGTAGCCTTTTCTACTTCGATAGTCGAAGGCAAAGTCGATTTATTTAGCAATCTCAATTTCGCTACTTCAATCATTCTCTGTTGCAATTGAACATTATCAGGCTCTACGCTCAATGCAAATCGACCATTAGCCTGGGTATATTCATGCGTACAATAAACTCTCGTTAAACTTGGTAATACTTTTAATTTTTGCAATGATGTCCACATTTGCTCTGCTGACCCCTCAAACAACCTGCCACACCCCATAGCAAACAAAGTATCTCCACAAAACAAAGCCTCATCTTTGGCAAAATAATACACAATATGTCCACTGGTATGGCCAGGCGTTTCAATAATGGTGGCCTGATGCGAACCCAAAGCAATAACATCACCCTCAAACACACCTCTATCGATACCCGGAATCCGTTCACTATCCGAATTTGCAGCAATAATCCTACACCTTGTTTTTTGCTTTAATTCCAAATTACCCCCAACATGATCCCAATGATGGTGAGTATTTAAAATATAAGTCAATTGCCAACCGTTAATATCTAGTATCTCCAAAACCGGTTGTGCCAAGGCTGGATCAACGACTGCTGTTTCTCCTGATACCGAATCATGAAGCAGATAAATATAGTTATCGGTTAAAACGGGGATTTGTATAATGTTCAACATATTGTATTAATTCCAGTTTAAGCATGAAGTTACTACAAAATCAGCACATCACTTATTAAGCAAATCTTCAACTTATTCAGAGAAATTACTTACCTATGAAACACTTTTACAGGAATTTTAAACCTACTAAATAGATGAAATAAGCCTCAAAGTCAAAGAAAATTTATTTTAATTGGAATCGATAATTAATTATCAATTTATAGTTTACTCATCGACTATTTAACCAAACTCAACAACACCCCCGCAGCTACGGCAGAGCCAATTACACCAGCCACATTTGGACCCATAGCATGCATTAACAGAAAATTATGCGGGTTGCTTTCCAGTCCTATTTTATTAGCAACTCTTGCGGCCATTGGTACCGCAGAAACACCCGCCGCACCTATCAAGGGATTGATCGGCGTATCACTAAACCTATTCATAACTTTTGCCATAAGAACACCAGAAGCTGTTCCAATAGCAAAGGCAACGGCTCCAAGCGCTAGAATTCCAAGCGTTTCTATTTGCAAAAAAGCATGAGCACTTAGTTTTGAACCTACTGATAAGCCTAAGAAAATCGTAACAATATTGATAAGTTCATTTTGTGCCGTTTGACTCAATCGATCAACAACACCACACGCATTCATCAAATTACCCAGCGCAAACATCCCTATCAAAGGCGTAGCAGAAGGTAATAACAAAATTGACAATAACAATAACATCAAAGGAAATATTATTTTTTCAGCTCTGCTGACAGGACGCATCTGTTGCATTTCAATTTTACGTTCGTCTTCAGTGGTTAATGCCCGCATAATAGGCGGCTGAATTAAAGGCACTAACGCCATATAGGAATAAGCCGCTACAGCAATAGCTCCAAGTAAATCCGGCGCCAATTTTGATGCCACATAAATAGCAGTAGGTCCATCGGCACCGCCGATAATACCAATCGCAGCTGCATCTTTTAAACTAAATTCCAAGCCAGGTATAACATTAAGAGCCAGAGCACCCAGTAATGAGGCAAAGATACCAAATTGTGCTGCCGCACCTAAAAGTAATGTTTTTGGATTTGCTAGCATAGGGCCAAAATCGGTCATGGCACCAACACCCATAAAAATAAGTAACGGAAACATCCCTGTCTTAATGCCAAAATAAAGGTAATATAAAAGCCCACCTTCTTCAGCGATTCCTGCGACAGGTATGTTACTAAGAACAGCACCAAAACCTATCGGTAATAATAGTAAGGGCTCAAAACCTTTTTTAATGGCCAGAAATAGTAGTAAAAATCCAACCAGCATCATAAAGGCCTGACCACCGGTGAAGTTATATAATCCAGTACTTTGCCAAAGTGAAAGCAGATTTTCCATAAAATATCTCTTGTATTATCCGTTATTACAAAGAAATAAGAGCATTACCGCCGGCCACTGCCCCACCTTCTTTTATATGAACGGTAGTAACAATACCCGCAAATTTAGATCGCACTTCCGTTTCCATTTTCATGGCCTCCATAATAACGACAACCTCCCCTTCTTCAACAGCACTTCCGACATCAACAAGTATTTTTAATATATTCCCTGCCATTGGCGCATAAACAACTGAACCACTACTTTCAGCTACAACATGACTTTGCTCCATAACAACTGGCTCGATAGCCAATGCCGCACCCACGGGGCCAACTGTGACATTAAAGTTCCTACCATCGACATTGACAGTATATGTTTCAGGCGCTCCATCAATAACCGTTGTTTTAGTTGTATTGTTTGCCGCGATAAAGGCGCTTGCATCAGGAACAGCTTCAAATGCCGCAGGATTTCCACGATTAACCAGAAACTTCCAGCCAACTTGGGCAAACATACCATTAATCAAGGCATCTTCTTCAATATTCTTGACTAACTTTACGCCTTCAACCTTTGCCTTTTCCTTTACATCTAAGATTAATTTATCCATTTCGGGTTCTATTAAATCAGCCGGACGACAAGTGATTTGTTGTGCACCAGCAAGAACCCTATCTTGCAATTGTTTATTTACAGGCGCAGGCGTTGCACCGTATTCACCTTTTAATACCCCTGCCGTTTCCTTGGCTATGGTTTTATATCGCTCGCCACTCAGTACATTCATAACCGCTTGAGTTCCTACAATTTGCGAGGTTGGGGTAACCAATGGAATAAATCCCAAATCCTCACGTACACGAGGAATTTCTTGCATTACTTCATCAAATTTCTCGGAAGCTCCCTGCTCTTTCAACTGACTTTCCATATTAGTCAACATGCCTCCAGGCACTTGAGAAACTAGAATACGTCCATCAACACCTTTTAGACTACCTTCATATTGAGCGTATTTTTTACGAATATCTCTAAAGTAATGGGCGATTTCTTCTAGTTTAACCAAATCCAAACCAGTCGCTCTTTCAGTTCCTTCGAGACTAGCAACAATCGTCTCAGTAGCGCTATGTCCATATGTCATACTTAATGATGATATAGCAGTATCAACATTATCAACGCCTGCCTCAGCTGCTTTAATAATCGTTCCAACACTTAAACCAGTTGTCGCATGGCAATGCAAATGAACAGGTATTTTAGTGCTTTTTTTCAAACGCCCTATTAACTCAAAAGCATCATAAGGCTTAAGCAAACCAGCCATATCTTTAATACAAATAGAATGAGCACCCATATCTTCAATCTGTTTACCAAGATTGACCCATGAATCTAGATTATGAACGGGACTGGTAGTATAAGAGATAGTTCCTTGAGCGTGAGCATCTGTATTGAGTACTGCTTTTACAGCGTGCTCAATATTACGCATGTCATTCATAGCATCGAATATACGGAAAACATCAATACCATTAACGACGCAACGTTCAACAAACTTATCAACAACATCATCAGCATAATGTCGATAGCCTAGAATATTTTGCCCTCTGAGAAGCATTTGCTGAGGGGTCTTGGGCATTGCAGCTTTTAACGAGCGTAATCTATCCCAAGGATCTTCACCTAAATAACGAATACAGGCATCAAAAGTAGCACCACCCCATGACTCAATTGACCAGTAACCTATCTGGTCAATTTTTTCACAAATAGGTAACATATCTTCTATTCGTAAACGAGTGGCTAAGATTGATTGATGAGCATCTCTTAACACTACTTCAGTGATGCTTAAAGGCTTTTTTTTATCTTTGGCCATTCTAAATTTTTCTCCAGGACTCTTTTTACATTTTTAATCAGTTACTTTTCACATTAACTAATTTAGTCTTATACAACCAATATCGGTTAAATAGTAAAGGCAGAAAACTAAAACTATTGCCTTTATTTATGCTTATGTCTATGTTGATGGATTGCCGCTGCAATAGCAGCAATAATACTTTTATCAATGCCGCTAGATACCGTAGGTATTGCTCCCATTACAGGCATATCTGGAAAAAACCGCTGAACTAATGATGACATTAGATTGATAGCGCCTACGAGCATAGTTAAAAACAAAAAAACGATGCCCATGCCAGCAAACATTAATTCAACACCATTACTCATCATTTCTGTCATATCACAAAACCTTTAGTTATCATAACTCATGAAACTTCTAATAAATTATCCATAAACCAAGAACCAAACAATCTAAAGATATCAAAGACCTTAGTTTTAATTTGCTTTAGTTGACATCGTTTTCTCTCTAAACATAATTAGAGGATACCAGCTTTAGCAATATTGATAACAAAAAAATTGGTCTAATTCGATAATTTTAAAAACAATATCTTAATGAGTTTATCTATGTCAATGGCTAGTTAAACTAAAAAGAACTAAAAATATTGTAATAATTTGATAAAAAACCCACCGTCTACCCCCATCAAGAGTAGATATTACTTCTATATTTGAAGAGCTGCATAGGCACTTTCGTAATTAGGTTCGTTAGCCAATTCACTCACAAGTTCAGTATAAATAACATGATCATG
>CAIVQX010000107.1 GCA_903908165.1 uncultured Methylococcaceae bacterium
CAATGGATGTCATTGATGCCCACATAGAATGCTGGTTTTTGCAAGTTCTCCAACTTGACACTAGGACGCTAAGGCTAGAAGCCCTGGAAACTAGGAATGAACGACTGCTATGCGGCTAAAAACGAACTCCGAAACTTTAGTTTTAAATAGTAGATACACCAATCTAAAATACCTCTCAATGGAACACTATTTAAAATAAATATTAAAAAGAAGCTACCTTTATATTTTTCTTGTAACGTTGGATTTTTCTATGAAATCCTTAACTCTTAAACTTTATTGACATCTGAACTGGATTTTTTATGTCGTTATTTCTTGTTGGAATTAATGTCGCCATAAGTACGTTACTGGGTCACGTCTTGTTCATAAAACACTTTCCATGCTCCAAAAACCACATTAACCATAAACATTTACTCCTTTATTTATGCGTTCTATTAGTTCCCGTAATAGCTTTGTTAGCATCTACATTCCATCTTTACTTGCTGTTTTTGGCTGAGATAATTTTAAACGAAAACCTTACCCGTTCTTTTTTCACCCTTTGGGCCATTGAGTATATAACCCTTATTGCTTTGACGTTAGCATTTATAAAACTCAAACAATATGTTAGAACGACTATTAATCAGAAAAAAAAAGCGGCAGAACAATTACGTTTGGCAGCAATCTCATTTGAAAGCCATAAAGGCATCATGATTACAGACAAAAATTTTAATGTGCTTCAAATCAACAAAGCCTTTACTGATATTACCGGCTATTCAGAGGAGCAAATCATAAGTAAAAGTACCCCAATAAACTACTTCAACCGTTATGATCCTTTGTTTAATAACGATATAAAACAGCAGTTAAAAGAAAATGGACGCTATGAAGGTGAAGTGTGGAATCAAAAGAAAAATGGTGATATTTATCCAGAGTGGCAAACGATTACGGCAATTAGACAAGGTAAGGATGAAGTGAGCCATTTTGTCTGTGTATTCTCAGATATTACTGAAAAAAAACATGCAGAAAATATAATGTATGAAATGGCTTATTATGACCCATTAACCAAAATACCTAATAGACACCTATTCATTAACAGATTTGATCAAGAACTTGCGACATCAAAAAGACACAACCAATTCGGTGCTGTTATATTTTTGGACTTAGATCATTTTAAACACTTAAACGACACACAAGGTCATTTAATTGGCGATCAATTACTTAAGGAGGTCGGCGCTCGCCTTCTTTCAGTTCTTAGAAAGGAAGATACCCCCGCCCGTCTTGGGGGGGATGAATTTGTCATCTTACTACATGCCAATAAAGAGCATCCTAACATAGCTAAAAACCAAGCGTGGACTGTCGCCAATAAAATAAAAGATGCACTCAATGAACCATTTATAATTGAACAGTGCAGACATAAAATTTCATCCAGCATAGGAATAACCTTGTTTCCGGATCACAATAAAAGCTCTGAAGCTATCCTACATCAGGCAGACACTGCCATGTACAGCTCTAAAGCCGAAGGCCGCAATACCATCAGCTTTTTCAATCCCGACAAACCACTAAAACCTAAAGAAATATCTACAGTAAGCAACATTGATTTTTTCTTTAACATTTAGCGCATTAAGCTATTACTCACCCAAAAAGAGATGAACTTTTTCGCTTTATTTTGGAGAGTTTAATAGACAAACCACCAGAAACAGACTAACTGTTATATTGTTTCACAGTATTGGATAAGCTGCGATTTGATATGTTTTTCGATTTTTATCCACCAAGCAGAATCTTAATATTTTTAATACGTTTTAGCGATACCACTTAATATGTATTTCTTCACTAGGAATATTGGCATACACATGATGAGGAACAATCCGTGGTGTGTAATGTTCAAATGGACGATTTTCCGGGACTATGGCCTCATAGATATAGCCATTAACCGCTCCCGACAAGGCCATTTTACGCATCATGGGTTGTAAAAAAAAATCATCACTGTCTTGGCCATTTGCAAAGATCTCCACTTTCACGAAGTCAATCGCTAATTCATCCAGATAGACATGCAGCGTTGCATAAAATCCCGCTTCAGATAATTCAATCTGAAAATTTTGCATATAAATGCCTGACCAATGAAGAGTTAACTGTTTTTGCCATTCAACCAATTCTTTGGCAATCTGTGCATTGTTATCAATGCGTTGTCTATATTGCTTGAGTGCTGGTGTATAATAATTTTCAACGTAATCACGCAGCATTCGATTACTACTAAATTCTGGCGCCAAGATTGACATACTTTTGCGAATACGAGAGACCCATTGTAAAGGAATGCCCCGCTCATCACGTTGATAAAATTCTGGAATAATCTGTTGTTCGAGCAAACAATAAAGTTCATCTGCTTCAACGGCATCCCATCCTGATTCAGCATGTGCCTTTCCGTCACCTAAAGCCCAGCCAACTTCCGGTGAATAAGCCTCTTCCCACCAACCGTCTAACTCGGAAAGATTAAGACCACCATTAGCCAACAATTTCATACCACTAGTCCCACAAGCTTCCCAAGATCTTCTTGGTGTGTTAATCCAAACATCAACGCCTTGAACAAAGTGCTGAGCCATTGCCATATCGTAATCAGCAAGAAATACCATATGTTTTCGAACTTCAGGCCTGCGGACAAAATTATTGACTTCCTGAACAAGTTCACACCCTTCTTTATCAGCTGGATGCGCTTTTCCGGCAATAATCAATTGTACGGGATAGTGATTACTCGTTAGTAACCGTATTAAACGATCAGGATCTTGGAGTAATAAGTTAGGCCGTTTATATTCTACAAAACGGCGAGCAAAACCTAATGTGAGGATATTCGGGTCGAAAATATTCTGTACTAATAATTGCTCTTCTTCCGGCGCTTGTCTTAACCTTAATTGTTCGATAGTGCGTTGTCGAATATAACGAACCAGTTTTTCACGACTTTCTCCTCGGAAGCTCCATAAAACATCATCATCAATGGTTTCTATTTTCCTGCGTAGCGTATTTATTTTGCCTGCCCAACGCCCTTTACCACAAACCGAAGTCCATAAGGCATCGGTAAAACTGGAATCCCAAGTTGGCACATGGACACCATTGGTCACATACCCCACCGGAATTTCCTCAATGGGCCAATGAGGAAAGAGTTGATAAAACAATTGTCTACTGACTTGGCAGTGTAAACGACTAACACCATTTACCGTCGCACAAGTTCGCAAAGCAAAATAGGTCAAATTAAATAATTCATCTGTAGGGTCTGCAGATGCTTGCCCCATCGCCAAAAACTGATTAAAGGAAATTCCCAACGCCTGTACAAAAACATTCAAATATTGTTGAATTAATTTTGAACTGAAACAATCAAAACCGGCACTGACAGGAGTATGAGTAGTAAATATATTACCCGCTCTCGTAGCCCAAAGAGCCTCTTCAAAAGAGACGCAATATTTTTTCTGAAAAGAACTAATACGTGCCAACGTCACAAAAGCAGCATGACCTTCATTTAAGTGACAAATTTCTGGAATTATTTCCAGAGCCTCAAGCATTCGCCACCCACCAATACCCAAGACAATTTCCTGTAATAAACGCATTTCATAAGCACCTCCATACAATTCTGAAGTAATAGCCTGATCAACTGGGCTGTTCATCAGGTCATTACTATCCAATAAATATAAAGAAACACGCCCTACCTGAACTTCCCAAACGCGCAAAAACAGATCACGCGCAGGCAACTCCACAACAATAGTCAAACGATTACCTTGTTTGTCTAATGCCGGTCGGATAGGTAAACTGGCAGGTTCATTGTAAGGGTAAAATGCTTGTTGAGCGCCCTGCGCATCAATCATTTGCCGAAAATAACCTTGCTGATACAACAGACCTACCCCAACTAATGGCAAATTTAAGTCACTGGCAGATTTTAATAAATCGCCTGCCAGTATGCCCAACCCACCTGCGTAGATCGGTAAGGCTTCACCGAGCCCATATTCCATACTGAAGTAGGCAACAGTACCTATTTCAGACTGCGGATATTCACACTGAAACCAACCATCTTGGCTGTAGTATTGTGCCCGCTCCTGCTTTAATTCCTCCAGTTGATCCAGAAATATTTGATCATGAACCAGAGTTTCCAAACGTTCTTTACTGATATTTTGCAAGAGCATCCAAGGATTCTGAGTTCGCTCCCAAATAACAGGATCAATAGCTTGCCACAAGATATCGCTGGCATGACTCCAAGTCCATCTTAAATCAAGTGCCAGCTCTGCTAGAATTTGCAACTCTGAAGGAATAATCCTAGGTAAATAAGGCTGTTGCATAAACGATAACCTTGTTTATTTTATCTATCGAAAAATATCAACGAGTTACCATTAAATGCTAACCCACAATTAGATCAACACAATACAGTTAGCATCTCCAAAACAAAACCGTCTTAGCTCAACGCCTATTATGTAATGTAATAATACGCACTTCCAAAGGCGGATGACTCATAAACAAGCTTCAATTCACGAAAGATATTAATCATATTATCTCTTCCTGCCATAATGGCACCTCCAGCATCGGCTTTAAACTCGCGATAACGTGAGAACCACATCACCAAAAGAGAGGCTAAAAATCCCAAAGCAATTTGTGCAATGACTTCGGTGATAAAATATCCTACACCATGCCCTATTTCATTTTGAATAAATAACCCTATCAATTACGTGACCGATAATGCTGGCAAAAAAATAGACAAACGTATTCGATACACCTTGCATCAAGGACATTGTTACCATCTCTCCATTTGCTTAAACCACGAACATGGTTTAAATCACCACAACATTGTTTCACTATCTAGCAAGAAAAAATATACGTACAAATACCTACTATTTCTTCAAAAAAACCAAATTCAAATTTAAATTAATATGATTCGCTATAAGCTTGTAAATATGAATTTCATAACTATCATTCAATAGATAAAATGTGGGCTTTAGTAAACATCAATAATAAATATGTGTACTCTTCCACGTTGGGCGTTATATGAATTGTCACCAATAGCCTCTATTTTTAAAAATTCCGAAGATAATCTCTTCGCATAATTAAGCGTAAGGAAAAAAAATGAACAATGACTATACCTCTACACATAATAGTTATAAAGGCAGCATAGATTTGGATGAGTTTAGAGAAATGGTAGCTAAAAACGCCTATTACAGAGCCGAAAAAAGAGGATTCAAATGTGGGTTTGAATTGGATGATTGGTTAGCAGCGGAACGTGAAATAAATAATCAAAGACGATATTGGCTGAGATAAGTAACTGATATGAGTTCTTACTTTATACAACCATTTTAATAACCTTAATCAAAGCGTAAACGCCATCTGTATTTTTTACATAATAAAGAACTAGTTTCTTAAAAAAATCCAAAAAAATCAGTTCGCTGACGAGACGATTAATGACCGCAACATAACTTTATAAGATGAAACGTAATAAAATAATTGACAATTATAAATCCCATATAAAAAATCAACATAAAATCGCCATTACTTTTCATGAAGCGGGCCATGCCGCTGCAATTTATTTAAATAACAAAGCAAGGATGTTACCACCTATTTTTTTCCAAATTGTCTTCAAAGAAACAGAAGAGGCCCCAAATTATGATGAATCAATTTTCCAGACTATCCACGATGATAGCATTGCCAGCATTGAGGGTGGCCGCTTAATCCATACGTTACCCTATTTAAGCGAAAATCTTGACGATATCCTCCCTATTGACATTAGTCAAGCAAACACTCCACCAGCAATAGAGTATAAAATTGCTTTTGAAACAGACATTATTAATATCCTTGCCGGCCCTTTGGCTGAAGCTAAATTTATTCATCAAAGAGATAATGAATTATTTAACCATCAACTGATAAGCTTTAAAGCCCTAAAAAACTATGGGGGCATTTCTGACCTTAAATTGGTTGGTGAATATATAGAATCCTTTTGTACAAACAAGCAACAACAAAATGAAAAATTAAACGAGTTATTTACTATGGCTTTTAATTTTATCAATGATGATGCTAATTGGAAAATCATTACCAAACTTGCCAATTATCTAAGTGAAAGTAGTGAAAATATTATTGGTTACGACGAAGTTGTGTCGGTACTTTCCCAACCAAAAAACTATGTTCTGTAATCTAATAATTTAACAAAAAAGGAAGTGATCCAATGGACAAACCATCAAAATCTTTTACTCAGTTTGTGTTCACTTCAATAAATACTTTATTCGACTTTTTAAAAAAAATAGTTAACACAGCATTTGATTTCCTCTTCAAAAAAAAACCGAAGCTTGAACTTAATAAACCTTCGGATATTGAGATCTACACTGGAAAGAAAAAAAAATTAATCTATTTTACATTGGCTTCAGTTATCTTGATCTTACTATTCAACACTATTAATGAAGTAAAACATGATGAAATTCCCTACAGCAAATTTCTTTCGTTGGCTCAAGAATCCCGAATAGAGAATGCCATTGTGACTGAACGCCTTATCACCGGCATTATCAAACCAAACGATTCTAAAGAGCCAAGCACGTATTTCGTGACGGTTCCCTTATGGCAAAATGATCTTGCACAAATGTTAACGAAGAATAAAGTTGATTTTGTGGTCAGAAGCGGCGAGAACTGGCTAGCTAATTTGTTTTTTAACTGGATCATACCGATATTGCTATTTATATTAATTTGGTCTTGGATTATGCGAAAAGCCACTGCTGGGGCACAATCTTTTCTTAATTTAGGAAATAAGGTTCACATCCATCAAGATACACAAACCAACATTACTTTTGCTGATGTGGCAGGAACTGAGAGTGCAAAACAAGAATTAAAAGAGTCTATCGATTTTCTAAAAGCTCCTGAAAAAATTCAAAGCCTAGGTGGACGCATGCCTAAGGGTGTCTTACTTGTTGGATCTCCTGGAACCGGTAAAACCTTGTTAGCTCGGGCTGTTTCAGGAGAAGCTAAAGTACCGTTCTTCAATATCAGTGGATCTGAATTTATAGAACTCTTTGTTGGCGTAGGTGCCGCCCGTGTTCGTGAATTATTCGAACAAGCTCGTAGCAAAGCACCTTGTATTATTTTCATTGATGAACTCGATGCCATCGGTCGTTCTCGTGGGGGAGCAATGATGATTGGAGGACATGATGAAAGAGAACAAACATTGAATCAGTTATTAACTGAAATGGATGGCTTTGATACATCAGTCGGCGTGGTGGTTATGGCTGCAACCAATCGTCCTGAAGTACTTGATAAAGCACTACTTCGTTCAGGTCGTTTTGATCGCCAAATTGTTGTGGATAAGCCGGATTTGCAGGACCGAATGGAAATACTAAAATTGCACATCAAAACAATGACATTAAACCCAGACATAAACATAGAAATCATAGCAAAACGCACACCTGGGCTGGTTGGTGCCGATTTGGCTAATATTGCAAATGAAGCCGCTATTATGGCGGTACGTGCCGGTCACAAAAAAGTTGAGATGGAAGATTTTGAAGCCGCTATTGATCGTATACTTGCCGGCCCGGAAAAGAAAAGTCGTGTATTAAACCCAAATGAAAAAAAACGGGTTGCTTATCATGAAGCAGGACACGCCATGGTTGCTGAAAATGTACCGACAGGGCAACCAGTACATAAAATATCCATCATTCCACGAGGTGTCTCTGCCTTGGGGTTTACCCTACAACTACCTGTAGAGGAAAGCTTCCTGTCTACCGAATATGAATTAAAAGACCAAATAGCTATTTTACTGGGTGGACGCATGGCTGAAGAAATAATATTGGGCAGTGTTTCAACAGGAGCTCAAAATGACCTAGAAAAGGCCAGTGATATCGCTCGTAGTATGGTTTGCAATTGGGGAATGAGTAAAAAGCTAGGGGCCTTAACTTATGGTAAGCGCCATCAACTTCAATTTTTAGATGCTGAAACCTCTGAATATCGTAATTATAGTGATGAAACGGCTCGCATCATTGATACAGAAATAATGACACTGGTTAAAGAGTGTGAAAACCGCGCTCAAGAAATCATAAATACGAATAAAGCGGCATTAGAAAAGCTCGCAACCTTGTTGCAAGAAAAAGAAGTTATTAACAGAGAAGAAATGCTGACAATAATTAAAAATCAGTAACCTAAAAAAAATAAGTTCACACTTAATTTATTTGACTAAATTATATCATCTCAGTAAAAACCATTTTAAAAGAGGGATTATTGATTTAACGACCCGTTATTTAGGGCTTTTCTCCTTAAATCAACCTGCTTACATCTTCATTGGAACGCCAGTAAAGGACTGAAGCACAATCCATATCAGCAGGCCAGAAATAACCCATAATATGGTTTTGATGTTATTTGACATAAGTTCATTACCTTTTCTTTTCAATTTTCTCTGCACCAAGAGACCGAGAACAATCTTACTAAATACTTTTTCAAGCTTACCATCTAAATTGGATAATAGTTAATGATAAAACAAAAAAGCAGTATTTAGTAAATAGATTTTTTTCAGTCTTGCCTGGATTAAATACCAAAAACCAAAGTGAGAAACTTTATGTATAAAAGAACGCTTATTTAAAACTATCTTTTAAAATTAACAATTTTTTCCAATTCTTCCTGGCTCAAATGGCGAACATTTTCTCCTTGTATCATGTAAACCAGATGTTCGCAGATATAACAAGCATGGTCTCCAATTCTTTCCAAGGCACGTACTGTCCAAAGCACATCTAACGTCCTAGTTATATTTCTTGGATCTTCCATCATACGAGTAATCAATTGCCTAAGAATACTGTCATATTCACGATCAACTTTATCGTCCAGTGACGTAATTTCTGGCACTTTCTCTAAACTCATTCTTGCAAAAGCATCCAATGCATCGTGTAGCATGCCCTTAACTAAATTAGATAAATGCTCTAATTCATGATGAGGAACAGATTTTTCAGTACCTGATAACTTAATAGCCATTTCAGCAATATGTTCAGCCTTATCACCCACTCTCTCAATTTCATGAATAATTTTGATAACGGCAATTAATAACCTTAAATCAAAAGCTGTTGGTTGCCTTAAAGCCAAAATTTGAGAACATTCGTTATCAATAGCTACTTCAAGTATATCAACATCGTTATCTTGCTTGATAACCTGTTCAGCCAATTCCATATTATTGGTGGTATAGGCTTCAATTGCCTGTTCTATTTGGCGTTCAACCAAACCACCCATAATCAAAACTTTATTACGGATATCTTCCAATTCTTTATTAAACTGTTCAGATATGTGATGCCCAATTTTGCTATTGTCCATTGTCTACTCCTGATTATCCATACCGACCGGTAATGTAATCTTCTGTTTGTTTTTTTACAGGATTGGTGAATAATTCACTGGTAGTACCCATTTCAATCAATTCCCCCATATACATAAAAGCCGTATAATCGGAAACACGCGCAGCTTGTTGCATATTATGAGTAACGATAACGATAG
Source organism: uncultured Methylococcaceae bacterium (assembly GCA_903908165.1). Lineage (GTDB taxonomy): Bacteria > Pseudomonadota > Gammaproteobacteria > Methylococcales > Methylomonadaceae > Methylobacter_C. Next base: position 9,445 of record CAIVQX010000107.1, read on the forward strand.
TGTATTTCTCTTTAAGCTCATTAATGAGCTCTTCAATTTTTAAAGTTGAAATTGGATCTAAAGCAGAAGCCGGCTCATCCAACAATAACACTTCCGGTTCAATCGCAATCGCACGAGCAATAACCAGTCTTTGTTGTTGTCCGCCTGACATACCAAGTGCATTATCATTCAATCTATCTTTCATTTCATCCCAAAGCGCAGCCCCACGTAAGGAATTTTCAACCGTTTCTTCCAATATCTGCTTATCATTAATACCTTGAATTCGTAGACCATAAGCAACATTTTCAAATATTGATTTAGGAAAAGGATTAGGCTTTTGAAATACCATACCTACACGTCTTCGTAAAGCTGCTACATTAACGGCTTTATCATAGATATTTTCGCCATTCAGTAAAATTTTGCCATCAATTTTTGCACTGTCAACAAGATCATTCATGCGATTAATGCAACGTAATAACGTTGATTTTCCACAACCACTCGGACCAATATAGGCAGTTACTTTTTTCTTAGGCATTTCCATATTTATGCCATGTAAAGCTTGCTTCTCACCGTAGAAAAGATTGAGGTTTTCTACCTTAATACAAGTTTCATTTGATTCATTTCGACTACCCTTACCACGCAAAACAGAACTCATATCGATTGCGTGTGAACGTACTTGTTGTTCTGACATTTATCTAACCTTCCAGTGCGCGATATTTTTCACGCAAATTATTTCTTATGACAATTGCGGCCAAATTTAGACCTATAATGACCAAAACCAGTAATAAAGCTGTCGCATAAACTAAAGGTCTAGCTGCCTCAACGTTGGGACTTTGAAAACCAACGTCATAAATATGAAAACCCAAATGCATAAACTTTCTATCTAAATGCAAGAACGGGAAATTTCCATCCAAAGGTAAAGTGGGGGCCAGTTTCACAACACCTACCAACATTAACGGCGCCACCTCTCCTGCAGCCCTTGCGACCGCCAAGATCAAACCAGTCATCATGGCTGGACTGGCCATGGGCAAAACAGTTAGCCATAAAGTCTCAAGTTTAGTAGCACCTAAAGCCAAACTACCTTCACGTATTGAACTTGGAATACGTGCTAAACCTTCTTCTGTTGATACAATAACAACCGGTAAGGTTAATAAAGCCAAGGTAATGGAAGCCCATAACAAACCAGGTGTACCATAAACCGGAGCTGGTGCGGATTCTGGGAAAAATAATTGGTCAATATTACCCCCTAATATATATACAAAGAAGCCTAAACCAAATACCCCATAAACAACTGAAGGAACACCAGCAAGGTTATTAACGGCAATTCTGATCAACCGTGTGGTAAAACCTTGTTTGGCGTATTCACGTAAATATACAGCAGCAATAACTCCAAAGGGGGTAACAATCACCGACATCATCATCACCATCATAACCGTGCCAAATATAGCTGGAAAGATCCCACCCTCCGTATTAGCTTCGCGTGGATCATCGCTTAAAAATTCAACGACCTTAACACCATAGTGAACAATTTTGTCCAATAAACTCATGGCATTAGGCTGAAATGCTCTAACTATTTTAAATAAGGGAATTTCCAGCGTATCCCCACTTTCTGTCTTGGCTAACAAACTATCGCGTCTAATATTTTGATATAAGTTAGCTAACTGACTTTGATACTGTTTATATGCAACATCATAAGCTGACTTTTCTACGGCAATCTGCTGCTTGGCAGCAGCATCCAAATGATTTTCCAGCTCTAATTTTCGTTCTTTAAGTCTTAAACGCTCCAGGCCATAATTGACACCTGCAATTTCTTTTTTCTCTAAATGCGCTATTTCTTTAAAAAGAAGGAGTGTTTTAGTTATCTTTTCCTGAAGCACTGGCCAAGCCTCGTTTTCAATGGCAATAGATTTTCCATCTTCCTTAACTTCGACCAATCGACCATAAAAGTTACCCCATTCACGACGCTCTACGACCATCATATCGATCGGTTCGCTAACTGCCTTTACATTGCGTTCTTCTATCCATATAAAATCAGTACCGGTCAAGTCACGGTTACCGGTTTTAATTAAATACTGAACCAACGTATCTTCATTATCTGCCATTTTATGGCCCGTTGCTTTCGCCATCTGGGCAGGTGTTACGCTCTTCTCAACTTGTTCTCCAATAATTATCTTAGATGTATTATCTTCCTCTTGATAAGTATATTGTGTCACTTGCGATGGCCAAAAATGTCCGACTCCACGAACAGTAATCAACCCTAAAACACCTATTACCATGATCATACAAGTGCTGACTGCTGCTGCATTCAGCCATATCCAAGGGGCACCACTTTTAAACCATAATTTAATCATAAGGAGCTATATTTTTCACGTAAGCGCTGACGAATAATCTCAGCCAAGGTATTAAAAATAAAGGTAAACATAAACAACACCAGCGCAGCTAAAAACAAAACCCGATAATGAGTACTATCAACTGCAGATTCAGGCATTTCAACAGCAATATTTGCAGCCAAAGTACGAAGGCCTTGAAAAACACTCAAGTCCATTACCGGTGTATTACCTGTTGCCATTAAAACAATCATGGTCTCCCCTACTGCGCGTCCCAGACCAATCATAACCGCCGAAAAAATACCCGGACTGGCTGTTAACAACACGACTTTAGTCATTGTTTGCCAGGATGTAGCACCCAAAGCTAGCGAACCGACTGTTAAATGTTTAGGCACACTAAAAACAGCATCTTCCGCAATAGAGAAAATAGTAGGTATTACCGCAAAACCCATAGCTATTCCCACAACCAACGCATTACGTTGATCATAGCCAATTCCAAATTCTGTTTTAAACCAGTCACGTAACGTGCCATGAAACAAGAGAGATTCCAAAGGAATACTGACTTTAATAGCTAACCATGCACTTAATATAATAACCGGAATCAATATAGCCGACTCCCAACCATCGGGAATCGATTGTTTAACCGATGCTGGTAAATATTGCCAAGCATAGGAAAACAGCATAACACTTAACGGAACCAACATAAGTAAAGCAAATAAACCCGCTAAATATTCCTCAATAAGGGGTGCCAACCATAATCCTGCCAGGAATCCCAAAATTACTGTAGGTAATGCACCCATTAATTCAATTGATGGCTTAACGTATTGACGCATTTTTGGCGTCATAAAATAAGCGGTATAAATAGCGCCCATCAGTGCCAATGGCATTGCTACTAACATTGCATAAAAGGCAGCTTTTAGCGTTCCAAAGACTAAAGGGGTTAAACTGTATTTGGGCTCAAAATCACTGTTTGCTGACGATGACTGCCAGATATAATCAGGTTTTGGATAACTCTCATACCATACTTCTTGCCAAATCGATCGTAACGAAACTTCTGGATGTTCATTATCTACTTGCCAGTAACTTATTTTATTATTCGCAGACTGTACTATTGCCACATCAGCACGAGGAGATAGCGTTGCTGCTATAACACCTGACCCATCTCCCTGTTCTTTAATCATTTCTCTTTCTGACGTCGAATGGTAAATACCTAGAGCGCCATCGGCATCAACCGTCATAAAACCTTTTCGGCGTTGCTCAGCATTAATTGAAACTACAGGCTTATTCGAGACTTTAAAAGCTCTAATTTTCTGCATAGTGAAGCCGTTAGTTTTTCCTCTAACCTTGCTCCATTGGGACACTAAACCACTAGAATCGCCGACCAACAAAGAAAGATCAGCCGTTAAAAAACTTACACTGGTAATTGTTTGCCCTGACTGAATAATAGTTTGCTCTTGAGTAAGGCTAGGCGTCGTTTTATTACTAATATTAAACAAAGCTAACTGTCCATTAGTGCTTAATAAATAGAGATTTTTTTCTTTTTTATCAATTAAAATATGATTAACATCGGCAGCAGAATAGTCTATAACTGCATCTGTGCGTGTCATAGTCCCTTCTTCAGAGAACAACGTCTTTTCTTTTTCAAAGTGACTGATATGTATTTTATTGGCCGTTTTTGAAACGAACGTACTCGCGTCATTACCCAAAGTAACGGCAATTTTCTCTAGAGCATCTCCTGCCTCATTAATAACCAAAGGCGCTTCACCCATCGGATAGGTTAGTAATGGCGTGATAAGACGAATATTATTCGGATAAGTGATTTTATATTGATATTTAACAATAACAGCTTTCCCATCAGACAAGCCATAAATTACAGCGCCTTCACTGACAGGGCTACCCTGAGAAAAGCTCACGATTTTTGAGCCTTCAGGTATTTTGATACTTTCTTTTAGAATAACTTTTCCCGTAGCAACGGAAAAAAATATAACTTCACCACTATCAGTAAACCGAGCCGCTACTTCATTTTGCTCCTCAATCTCTAACATTAACGTTTTACCCAAAGCTAATTCTGGTACGTCGTATTGGTTAACCGATTGTGCTGTCGCCGAAATAAAGAGGGGGTAAACTACATAAAGCAAATAGAAAAAAATCAATGCGATCGCAAAGATCACACCAAGTCCACCAATAACTACCCCATAACGGGCCGTTGCATCTTTAAAAAGACGCCAACGCTCATGAACGCCACCAGTTGATAGTTGTAAGGATGAAGAAGAATTAGTTGGTACGTTTATTTTTGACATGCAGGAATTCTACAGTTGAAATGTTACCATGATAAGACAATATAAAAAAAATTGGCCAAGATTTTTAAGATCTTAGCCGCATTTTTTTTGAATTAACCTATACAAGAGCGAGATTATACAATTAATTCAGGACAACATCCCTGTCTGTGCGTCCTTGCACAACAAATAAAGCTTTTAAAGCACCTATAGTCAATCAACTATTTAAGTGTACCCAATACGCGTTGAACAACACCTGCAGGCAATGGAATATAACCATCTTTTATTACAACTTCTTGACCAGCTTTTGATAACACCATTTTCATAAACTCATTTTCTAATGGCGGTAAAGGTGCATTTGGTTTTTTATTGACATAAACATATAAATAACGTGTTAACGGATATGTACCGCTAATTGCATTGGCAGGTGTTGGCTCAACAAAAGGTTCGCCTTCTTTTTTAGCCAAAGGCACCATACGAACACCTGATGTAGTATAACCCATACCAGAATAACCAATACCATTCTTTGATGTTGTTACCGACTGTACTACTGATGCTGATCCTGGCTGCTCATTCACATTACTTTTGAAATCACCTTTACATAAAGCGTTTTCTTTGAAATAGCCATAAGTACCAGAAACTGAATTACGTCCGTACAATTGAATACTTTTCGTACCCCATACTGAAACACCTGCATCACCCCATGTTTCGATATCATTTGCATAACCGCAATTTAACGTTGATGAGAAAATTGCATCAACTTGAGGTATGGTCAAACCTTTAATAGGGTTATCTTTATTAACCATTACTGCTAAAGCATCAATAGCAACTGGCACAGCCGTTGGCTTGTAACCATGTTTGTCTTCAAAAGCTTCAAGCTCTTCATCTTTCATCTCACGACTCATAGGTCCAAGATTTGATGTACCTTCTGTTAAAGCCGGTGGTGCAGTAGATGAACCCGCTGCTTGTATTTGCACATTAACAGTTGGGTATAGACGACTAAACTCTTCAGCCCAAAGTGTCATTAAATTTGCCAATGTATCTGAACCAACACTAGACAAATTTCCTGCAATGCCGCTGGCTTTTTGATAATCAGGTATACCTGCATCAACTTTTTGCACAGCAGTTGCAGCAGTTGAAGCACCTGTAACCAATGCTAAAGAAGCAAAACTCATTGCTGCCATTAACGATTTTGTTTTAAAAGAAAATTTCATTATCAAGTCTCAAGTTAATTATTGTGGAACCATTATGAACGTAGAACATAACAAGAATATTAATATTATATGACAGTAGTATGACAGCAACATAATCTAAAATTGATTAACATTGATTAATTCATCAGACCATAAGTCCTTTTATAGACTTTCTTCGGGTAAGAATTTTGCCCGAGTTATGCCTATCAGGGTTGCACAGCCAGGCTCCAGATGCGACCATTCATCAGGCATACTTAATCTGACCAGCGTCGCAGTCGTTAACAGACGCTCAACATCGGGCAAATTATTTTCACCCACTAAATACACCAGCAAATCCTCCAACTCAGGATTATGCCCGACCATCAAAACCTGTTTTGCTTGTGGCGGGCATTCTGTCAATACTGTTTTTAACCGCTCAAAACCTTCTTGATATAAACGCTTATCTTGCAAAATATCCAGAGATTCTTCCGCATATGCTTTATGCACTAGCTTTGCAGTTATATAAGCTCTTTTAGCTGGCGATGAAATTAGATAATCTGGTATCAAATTTTCTTTTTTTAACCAAGCCCCCAATCGTTCAACGGCAATTTTACCGCGTTTTTTCAAAGGTCTGTCGTAATCATCTACAGCAAGATTACGATCAGATTTTCCATGCCGAAGCAACCACAATTGTCTGCTCATTTCATTATTAACCTGTTGTTTTTGTGAAAAAAGTATAAACTACAATACGTTAAAATAACTTCTAAATATTACATTGTCATTAAATATTCATACTTTATCTATAACCTAATTATGTTTGACCACAATCTCTTATAACAAGCTATATGCCCTTAGAATTTGATTTTCCGACGAATTTAAGCATTGAGAAATTTATTGCTAATTTGAGCGATAAGACTAATGTAGAAATTATATCTAGGCATTACTCCCTGAAAACTTATTACGACAGTTTTGATTGGCGGCTCTATAAAAACGGCATCAGTTGTGAGCTTATACGATCAAAAACCGCATCAACCCTACTGGTCAAATACTTAGAAACTGACCTCGTAATCGCCAGCACAGACATCAAAGATGTCCCTTCATTTAGCCAACAAATCCTATCAGAAGCAGTTTGCAATACCTTAACTCCCTTACTGGAGATGCGTGCACTTTTACCATTGTGTAATCTTGAGTATGAGATTTTTAATTTAAACATTACTAACAATGATAAAAAAATCGTACTTCGTATGATCATAGAAGAACATGTTTTTTTTAAAAATCGACTTATCTTATTACCCATTAAAGGTTACGACAAAGTAACAAAAGCTATCAGTAAGGCCGTTACTACAAAACTGGGCTTGACACCCATCACCAAACCATTACTCGTTATCGCATTACGGCTACAAGGACGAAAACCTAACGATTATTCATCAAAAATAACTATCCAGTTGGCTGCTGATATCCGTGCAGACATTGCCTCCAAGTATATTTATAGCCACCTATTAAAAGCCATAAAAGATAACGAACAAGGGACAATTGCTGATACCGACAGTGAATTTTTGCATGATTTCAGAGTTGCAGTACGAAGAACACGGGCCGGACTCAGTCAACTTAAAGGTGTTTTACCCGACAGCATTACTACTCGTTATACTGATTTTTTTTCCTGGCTAGGACAAATAACCAGTCTTACCCGAGATATTGATGTGTACTTGTTAAGTTTTGAAAAATTTAAAGATAGCTTACCTGCTTCAATTCGTAATGATATTGATCCACTTCAAGCACTTCTACTCACTAAACAAAAAATCGCACAAAAGGAACTTGCAAAAAAACTTAGTTCAAACAAATATTTAGTTACCCTGTCTGAATGGGAGCAATTTCTAAAACAACAAGCACCTATTAATCCAACAGAGCCAAATGCAAAGCTCACTATAAAAGAATTAGCGGACAGGAGAATCTTAAAAAATTATAAACGCGTTTTGAAGGAAGGTTCGGCAATTAATGAAACTTCTCCTTCTGAGGCATTACATGATTTAAGAAAATCCTGTAAAAAACTACGCTATTTGATGGAGTTTTTCCAAACTTTATATCTCGAAAGTCAGATAAAACACTTCATTAGAAATCTGAAAAATCTCCAAGAAGTTTTAGGTGATTTTCAGGATTACGCCATTCAAGAGCAGACACTAAAGCAATATAGCGAAGAGATGTTAAATAATAATGTGGATGCCAAAACGTTATTGGCTATGGGTGTTTTGATACAAAACCTAGATACGTATAAAGAGCAAGCCCGCCAAGCTTTCTCATCAAAATTTGAAACTTTCAAGCACGAAGAAAACCAATCTACATTTAAGACGTTATTAGCAGCCAAAAACTGATCAATTTAACTGGGGACTTCCATGACAGCCCCTTAATTTGGCTCATTACAAGAGAATGTAATAAAGTTGCGGTTCTTTTAATAGGGGTGGGTAAAGCTAAATTACCCACCACATCCATTCCCTTAGATCTTTTGAGAAAACATCAACTCCAAAAATCTATCAGTGCCATTTATTTAGTTAATTTTGCACTTAATTGTGCTGACCATTGACCAAAATATGCACCTACAACAATAGAGATAGATATTACTAATAATGGATTACTCAACGAAATACCTAACAAAACATCTTGATTTAATTTATCAGGTGTTTGAAGTAAATAGGCGAATGTAGACGAATAACCAAGCACACTAGCGGGAATGGTTGCAAGCTGAGGAATATTAGCTGCAAGGCACATAACTACAACAGCTACCGCAACGGTAATTGCTGCCATAGCTGGAAACCCAAGAGCCGCTGTTGACGGAATATTAGTCAACAAAATTGCAGTGATCCATGCCATAAATACACCGAAAATTCCACATACTATGGTATTTATCTGCGCTTCTTTAGTGGCACCCAAGAAGAAATAAGCTGCCCAAGCAATAGTTGCTGCCCATATAAAAAATAAGCCACTTAGTGGCCCTACTGCCAAAAATGTCGCAACGCCAGCTAATCCACCAATACTTAAAGAGAGTGCTGTTAGTTTATCCATAATATATCTCCAAAAAATTCACCTCATTATTAACTGGTTAAATTTCACATTGAGGTG
>CAIVQX010000108.1 GCA_903908165.1 uncultured Methylococcaceae bacterium
ATTTTTATGGGCAACTTATTAATTTTTAAGCGGAATATTTTGATTGTTCTCGTATTTGTGTACGGTAAAAAAGTTTTTAAAATAGGGCATAAAGCTGATCGTGGTGGGTATGGAATAGAAACAGTAGATGGCCGCTGCTTCCCCTGTCGATACGCCTAAGACCCATTGCGGCATGAATAAAGTCATGAGCGCCATAAAGCAATGGTAGCTGGCAATTTTCCAGTTATTTTTCCAAAGAAATCCACTTAATGCTAATGCAAATAAGGAGCCGTGGGTTACATAAGTTCCGAAGGCACTGGAGATATGGTAGCCGATATGGTAAGTGCCCATAAACAAACAAGAGACCATATTGCCGATAAAATTGGGTGTAGCACCGAATAATTGCCATGTATTCGGTAGAAAAGAGCAAATCAGGAAAGTAAAGCTTAATGAAGCACCGATGAGGGTGGCTCGTTTAAGGGCTGTTTTGTCAGGAGAATAAGTAGCCAATGCTGGCATAATAGCCAATGCTTGCAAGGCAATGTGATAAGTTGACATTTCACTTAAATAAAGATTAAACCCATAGCCGCATTGATCGGCGACGGGATAAGCAAAATATTGAATAAACTCCATAAGAGAAAAGTGAAAGATAGCATAGGCTCTGGCAAACCGTACCCAAAAAGTTTCAGTTTTGTCCAGAAAAGTTACTCCTGAGGCCGCCATTCCTATCACACCAAGACCCAGCGACATATCAGCACTAAAACACATAGTTTCCCACCAAAAAATTGATTATTATAATAAAAAAAACCATCGAGACAATAGTTAAATTAATTGCTACGCCTTCTTTAACGATGATTTAAGTGCTTAATTTATATATACCTAGAGCCATAAATCTTGAGATTAATTAGTCAGTTGGGCTTCCTTTATTGTGCATTTGCCGAAGTATCCAGCTCTGTCTTCTAAGAACATAATTTGAAGGGCTGGCGGCCTTAAGTCGAAGTGGGTTAGGGAGGGTCGCAGCAAGTATAGCAGACTGTGATCGTGATAAGTTTTTTGCAGGAATGCCAAAATAATGTTGGCTTGCTGCCTCTATACCAAATAAATGATCACCAAATTCGGCAACATTGAGGTAAACGGTTAGTATCCGTTGTTTGCTCCATAATAGTTCGATAAGCAAAGTAAACCAAGCTTCCAAGCCTTTACGAATAAAGCTTTTTGAAGGGGTTAAGAACAGATTTTTAGCGACTTGTTGGGTAATGGTACTGGCGCCTCTCAAACGGCGGCCTCCCTGTAGGTAGGCTGTAATGGATGAGCGAATGGAGAGTAAATCAAAACCAAAGTGCTGATAAAATTGTTGGTCTTCTGAAGCAATTACTGCGGCAGAGGCATTTGAAGAAATATTCTTTGCGCTGACCCAAGAATAGTCAATTGACTTGAACGTTTGCTCTTCGATCAGATCTTCATAATGCCGATATAACATGAAGCTTGTTGTTGGCACAGGCAAAAAACGCAGGGTCATGACCGCTATAACAGAAAGTCCGGCAAACAAAAGGAGGCTATTTCTCAGTATGGCACGTAGGGATAATGACTGGGGTTTGCCGGATTTTATGGGGTTATATCTATTGGACAAGTTGTAGCGATGCGTCATGATTAATAGTGGTTCTTTGCGCTTGGCGAAGATAATCTTAGTACATGATAAAGCTTTTATATTAGCTTGGATACTAAGTAGTCTCGCCAAGGCAAGTTTGTTATTAACAAGACCTTTGTTTAAGGCGCATTGTGTTTAGGCGCAGTGAAGACGCCATCCAGCCATAACTCTCTTTGTGGTTTTATATTGGTATCATCGGCCACACTGGCTTGGTTTTGCCAACCACCACCCAACGCTTTGTATAAAATAATCAGATCGGTAGAAAGTTGCGCTTTACTGTCTGCTAAATTACGTTGTGCTTGAAAAAGACTTTCTTGGGCTTGGAGTACGTCAAGAAACATAGTTAAGCCGTGGTCATAACGTTCATTGGCCATTTTTACTGATAGTAGACTGGCATTAACAGCTAACTCAAGGGAACGGTAGCGGTGTTGTTCATTAGCATAAGCAACCAGCGCATCTTCTACTTCTTTAAAGGCGGTTAAGACAGCGGACTGATAGGATAAGAAGGCTAGGTCAAATAACGCATTTTTACTTTTTATGTTGGCTTTAATGCGTCCCCAATTAAAAATAGGTAAGGTTAATGATGAGGCAGTATCCCAAGACTTTCCCATGGGTGTGAAGTCTGATATTTGTGCATTCTGTAAACCGACGAAAGCCGATAAGTTGACTCTAGGATACAGCTCTGCTGTTGCAACACCTATATCGGCGTTGGCTTTGGCCATTTGACGTTCTGCCCGACGAATATCGGGTCTGCGTAACAGTAGTTCTGATGGCAAGTCAGTGATAGCTACAGTTGGCATCACAGGTATCGAACCTAAGTTGTTAAGTCGCGAGCCCAGTGCATTGGGCTCTCGATTGAGTAATATACTGAGTGCATGAATGGATTGTTTAACAACGGTTTCATACACTGGCATGAATGCTTCAGTGGTGGAAGCTTGAGACTCTGCTTGGGCGACTTCCAGCATGCTTGAAAAGCCGGCTTGTTGCCGAATTTGGTTAAGTTTAACAGTATCCCGTTGAGAGTTTACATTGTTACGGGTGATGACAATAAGTTGTTGATTGGTACGTAACTCGATGTAATTACCGGCAACTTCGGCTAGCAGACTAATGAGGACGTTACGGCTGTTTTCTATTTCACTGTCGATATTGGCATCAGCCGCTTCGATGGCGCGTCTTTCACCGCCAAAGATATCCACTTCCCATTGTGAATCAAAGCCAAGTTGAAAAATATTGATAATTTGATCGCCGATACCAAAAGCACCACCGGTAGATTGAGGGCCTGCTTGACTAGATGAGGAATAATTATTAAAACGTCTGGTGGCATTAGATGTGCCAGATACCGTCGGTAAACCGGCGGTAATGGTGATCCAGCGCTGTGCTCGTGCATCTCTGACTCTTGCTAAAGCCTGTTTTAAATCTAAATTGGCTGCGATGGCATCCGTAATAAGTTGGTCGAGTATGGGGTCATTGAAGGCTTTCCACCATTGCTCTGGTTGCAGTGATTTTTTTTGCTCAATAGTTGGTGTGCCAGTCCATTTTTTAGGAACGTTTACAATCGGCGCTTTGTAGTCTGGGCCTACATTGATACAGCCTGATAGCAGGGAAGTTATCAATAAGACGATAAAGCAACGCATCATGAGGATGAGCCTTGAGCCGGCTGGGGTTCTTGGGAAGTTCCAGGTGTTGAATAATCCGGTGCTTCGATAAATACGTCCATCTGTTGACCTACATATATAGGGAGTTGTTTGCGATCAAAACTGTATAAGGCTTGTAGAACCCGAGTATCAACTCTTTCGCTACTGTCACCAGTCAGTGATTTTTTAGGCACAACATAGGGTTCAACATACTCCAGTTGCAGATTAACACTGAAGTTTCGATTGCCACGGAGAAAAGCAACGGCTTTGTTCTTTTTGCCGAATCGCCAAGCATCATTTTCATCTATGTCAACGCGGACATGCACTTGCTCCAAGTTACCTATTACCAGTAACGGGGTGTTTAAAGAACCGGCTTGGGCAAATTCTCCTGGTCTGATGTTGACTTGTAAAACGTCACCATCAACCGGAGCAAGAATAACAAGTCGCTTTAATGTAGTTTGAGTTTCGGCCACGTTTGCTTCTGCTTGTTGCACTAAAGCAAGTGAGCTTTCTAGTCTGGCTTTGGTAATGAGCATGGCGTTGTGGCGCCTGAGTAATTCTTCGGCGCTGATAGCGCGTCGATCTATAACGGCTTCAGCCATATCGCTTAGGGATTTGGAATCGTTGAAAGTCGCTTTGGCAATTTCAACTTCCGCTTTCGCTTTGCTGAGATCTGCCTGTTTGATGGCGAGGGTGGCACGCGTTTCTCGGTCATCCATATAAAAAAGTGGATTACCCTTTTTGATTTTATCGCCCACACTGACAGTAACTATCTTAATGATACCGGGCAGAGGTGTGCCGATAGCAATATTTTGACTCTGCGCCTCTACTATCCCAGCGCCAGCAATAAACGTTTTAAAGGGTGCGGAGGCCGGTTCCGTAACTGCCGAGGCAATGGGTGTCGGTTGATTGCTGTTGATTACTGTGAAAATAGCAAAGGCAATTCCGGCAACGGCAAGCAGAGGTAGAGTATATTTTATTTGCATAATTTTAGGGTAAAAGGTGCAATTATTAAGAAGCAGAATTTAGGGACAGTTTTTTGGCTTTAATCCCTCCCACAGTAACAATATGGCCATCATCCATTTCTGCGATGCGATCGGCAAAATCAAAAATACGGGCATCGTGGGTGACAATGACCAGTGTACGTTCTTTGTGCATCGCTACATCTTTAAGCATAGTCATTACATTTTGTCCGGTTACATGATCGAGAGCACTGGTTGGCTCGTCGCAGACGATGAGTCTGGGGTTGTGCACTAAGGCTCTGGCAATGGCAACCCGCTGTTGTTGTCCGCCAGAAAGTTGGGAAGGTAAAAACTTCCAGCGATCGCCTAGGCCGACTTGTTCAAGAACGGTTACGGCTTTACGTTCAGCTTCAAAACGTTTCATGCCATTAAGTATAAGTGGAATGGAAACATTTTCTGCGGCATTGAGAGAAGGGAGTAGATTAAATGACTGAAACACAAAACCAATATTACGTGCTCTGAAATTTAATTTGTCTTTGCTGGACATGTCTTGCAAATTTTCACCAAATAATTCACAGCTACCATTATCCTGATCAAGAATACCTGCCACTACTGAAATGAGTGTAGTTTTGCCACATCCCGATGGCCCAACCAGCATCATTAATTCACCGATAATAATGTCTAGGTCAATACAGTTAAGTGCGGTAACTTTTTGTCCGCCGGTATCATAAACTTTGCTGACGTTTTTGCAGCTTACGGCTAGCTCCATGATTTAACCTTTAAAAACAATGGCAGGTTCAAGACGAATAACTTTTAGAATGCTGATAAATGCGGCAAAGATGCAAATTAAACTGACGCCTGTGCCGCTAAATAGTAGTAATTGCCAAGGAAATTTAAATGCCAATATGGTATTACGCATGGCGAAACCGAATAATGCGGTTAGACCCACTCCCAAGCCGTAGCCGATACTGCCAACCAAGACGGCCTGTAATAAAATCATTCGGAGGAGTATAAGGTTACTGGCACCCATTGCTTTCAGTACGCCAAATTGCCGTAGGTTTTCGAGGGTAAAGTTGTAAAAAGTCTGGCCAGCTATTGCTGCGCCCACAATAAAACCAAGCAAAACCGAAATGCCGAAGTTAATCGGTATGCCGGTGTTATGCATAAAATATTCATAGGTAAGCTCTTGAAATTCCGCTTGAGAATAAGCAGCTAATCCGGTTGTTTTGGTTATACGGCGAGTCAGTTCAGCAATATCCTGACCTTTTTTGGCTTTTACTAAAACAAAAGATAAAAGCTTGCGTTCTTTAGGGGCATAACTCTTGGCGCGAGAATAGGTTGTGTAGATGACGGGTTGAGATTGAAAGGTGCGAGTCACTTTGGCGATGCCTGCGACAATTGCGCGCCGGTCGTTTATTTCTAGAGTATCACCTATTTTAAGGGGAATTGGTGCGGCGCCGGGTGTTGGAGAAGGCTTGCCCAGTTTGTCTCGAGCACCATCGATATCGACGACCACACTGTCGCTATTACGTAAGTTATCCAATTTCCCTTCTATCATAACAGGCGGGCCGCCTATTAAGGTAGAGTCATCCAGACCTACAACGATGCAGGTCTGGAAGGTGCCATCGGTGAGTCTTACTTTCAACAAGCCCTTATACATGGGGGTTGCCCATTCTACACCTGATATTCCTCGTACCCGATAAAGTTCTGTGTCCTGTAAGGGTTTAATGTCATCAACGAATTGCACTTTAGCATCCATTACCCAAATATCGGGTAAGCCGACATCAGAAATAAAGCTATAAGAACGTGACATTAATCCAACGAAAATAGCAGGCTGTTGCGTCATGATTAAGGAGGCAAAAGTTAGCCCCATTATAATGCCGATATATTTGCCTTTATCACCCATTAGCATTTTTAAGGCAATATGATTCATGAGGTTTTTTTAGGTTGGTGCGCTATTTGGGTTAACGCAATAATTGAAAATTGGGTTATATGTTCGGCGCAGTTTTTTATGGCTAAATCATCAGCAATCAATTCGGGATATAAGTGATCAATGATAGATCGAGAGTGTTTAAACATTAAGCATTGGCCAAGAATACTGAGCAGGCAGCGATGCGCTATTGTTTCGTCAGTGATGGTACCTAAGAGTGGTTGAATGATTTCTTTAAGAAGTGCAATCTGAGGCGCAATGGCTGTTGCAATAATCCCATTTAACGCATTCGTGGGGTCGGCAATTTCACGAGTAATCAGTTTGCTGTGGAGACCTAAGTGACTATCATCCATTAATTTATGAAGAAAGTTATCAATAAATAATGAAAGCCTTTTTTCAGGCGCTAAGGTTTTATTAAGAATGCTATCTTGTGGGTAGAGTTGATTAGCTTCATGAAATGCAAAAGCTAGTGCTTGTGTATAAAGTCCCTCTTTGCTGCGAAAATAGTAATTCACCGAGGCTACATTGACATTGGCTCGATTACATATTTCTCGAACGGTTGTGTCACGGAAACCATATTCTGCAAAAACCTCTATGGCAACATGGAGTATACGGTCAATTACTGGCTCTATATTGGTTTTTAGCATAATTCTAACACTTGTATTAAACAATTGTTTGAAATTATAGAGTCTATTTGCTCAAGCGCAAGGATTATCTCGCTGATGAGTGGGTGTAAAAAGTTATCTATATTGAGTGGTTTGATTTTGATAATAGGCAGCTCTTTGCTTAAAGGGATATTTATTGCATTTGAGTAGGGAAGTTTTGTTCGCTAGTTGTTGTGTCGTTATTTTTTGTCTCGGTCATTGTTTCTTCGACGACCGGTTCAGCGACAGATCCAGCTGACCCTACAGGTATTTGGCTTAATTCATTATCTTTGGTTTTTAATAGATTTTTTACATCGGGTCCTAGTGTTACTGAAAAGTCTGTTGATGCAATAACATGTTTGCTGAATCTGTCCACTGCACGAATTGAAACATAAGCAGTTTGTTTTCCTGGTGCATATACTCCGCCGACCATGACAGCAGCTTTATACTTTTTGAGTAAAGCTTTGTTTTCGTCAGAAAGCTCAAGTTCGCCTTTCTCTTCCATTTCAAAAAGATCAATAGGTAGGTTTAGGGCAATAATTTGATAACCGGCTTTATGCAAAGATGTGGCTATTTGATCTGAAATTATGCGACCAAATGAGGAGGTTTCATTGGGATTCTTTTTGACATTAAGTAAGGTGCTGACGACAATTAATGAGCCCTTAGGTATTTTCTCAGAAAGCTCATCTTCAAGTATCTCTGATGCATCATAGCTGGCTTCGATTAAATCTGTATTCAGGTAGGATTGAGTTTTAATAAAGCGGAAAGTCGAGCTGCAGCCACATAATGAAGTTATTAGGCATAGAGGGATAATGAGGCTGGATTTTTTTAACATAGTATATTTCCTTAGGTCCGATTTAATAAGGAGGCTGGCTTAAGCCATCACCTTAAGTGGTGTCCAGTAATTTTTTGGTAAAGTAGGCGGTTAAATGAAGATTAGTAGATAGGTCAATGTGTGACAAGGAAGCTGGCGGTTTTTAGATTTAGGGATACCTTAAAGCTGAGCAGGTAAAGTTTTGGATATGCCGTTTTATGGGCACTGTTCATCGGCAGAGATTTTGTGTCAAAGTATTTGAAATGGAGGATTTATCCAATTGAGAGTTGTGCTTAAAAAACTTAAATAAAAGCGATGTAACTAAGTAGAATAGGTTTATTAAAATTATTCCGGCATTTAAATATGGCATCAAAATTAACCACCACGAATCATTGTTCTGATATTGTTGGATTAAAGTATGTTTATCCTGTCATATCAAGGCGGATGGGGGGGTTGTCAATTGGTATAAATTTTAATACCAATAATGCTTGTAATTGGCGTTGTATTTATTGTCAAGTGACGGATTTAAAGATTGGAGTGCCACCTGATATGGACTTTAAATTATTGGAAGATGAGTTGAGGTTTTTTCTAGATGATGTGTTGAAAGGTGATTTTTATGAGCGTTTTGAAGTTGATGAAGATAAACGATCCATAAAAGATATTGCTATTGCAGGTAATGGTGAGCCGACCAGTTTAAAGGAGTTTGCAGGCGCTGTAGAGCTAATCGGGAAGGTGGCTACTGAAGTGGGAGTATTTCCTCGGAGTAATTACATTCTAATTACTAATGGAAGTTTGCTGCACCAGACTCGAGTTCAGGCCGGATTAAAGATTTTACAGGCTTATGGTGGAGAGGTCTGGTTTAAGCTTGATAGTGCCAGCAAAGAAGGCAGGGCTTTTGTGAACAACACGGCACAAAGTTGCGCGTCAAGCTTTAAAAACTTGATGATTTCCTCAAAATTATGTGCAACAAAGCTACAAACGTGCTTATTTGATTATGATGGGCGTGGTTTTTCTGAAAAAGAAAGGCAGGCTTATCTTGATTATTTAAAAGATATAAAAAAAAGTGGGTGTGATGTAAAGGCAATTATGTTGTATACCATAGCAAGACCTTCTCAGCAGCCAGAGGCGATAAGGTTGAAGCCCATAATGGGTGATATATTAAATGATTTAGCTGAGGATATTCGGCTTTTAGGATTTGATGTGGTTGTGAACTTATAATTATTAATAGGATTTACATTTTTAGCTTGTTATCTAGGTGTCTAGTAACTATAATGCACCGTTCATTATCGTGCGAATGTGGCGGAACTGGTAGACGCGCTGGATTTAGGTTCCAGTAGGTTATCCTGTGAGAGTTCGAGTCTCTCCATTCGCACCACCAAATTCTATTAATAGAGCTATATTTACTCTATCTTCAGCTTTAAAATTAGACCGTCTAGCGGTATTCATAATAAATTCTTCTATAAAATGTGTGAGGTAAAGAAATGCAAGTTTCTGTCGAAAAGACATCAGAATTAAGCAGAACCATGACTGTTTGTATCCCAGAAGCCGTTGTTCAGAAAAAAATGGCGGAGCGGTTAAAATCGTTAGCGCGCGAAATTAAAATTGATGGCTTTCGGCCTGGTAAAGTACCACAAGAAGTTGTTAAGAAAATGTATGGCGAGCGAGTGCGTGGTGAAATTGCCGGCGACCTGATTAAAGATACCTATTATGATGCCTTGGAAGGTCAGGATTTAAAGCCTGCTGGACACCCACATATTCAGCCGGTAGACGAATCCGAAGGATTTAAATATACGGCAATATTTGAGGTCTACCCTGAAATTTCATTGAAAGGTCTTGATGAGCTTGAAATAGTTCGTCCTCTTGCCACTGTCAGTGACAGTGATGTTGACGATATGATTGAGAAATTAAGAGTTCAAAAGCAAACTTGGTCTGTTGTTGATCGACCCGTTCAAAATAATGATAATGTGACTATCAGCTTTTCTGGTACATCTGAAGGCGAGAACTTTACAGATGGAAAAGTTGATGATTTTCAGGTCGTTTGTGGTCAGAAAAAAATGATATCAGGGTTTGAAGATAATCTACTGGGTCTTTCTGCAGGTGCCAATAAAACATTTACTTTGAATTTCCCTGAAGATTACGGTAATGAAAAATTAGCAGGCAAAGCGGCTGAATTTGAAGTTGAAGTAGTTAAAGTTGAAGAGCCGGTGTTAGCTGAGGTTGATGAGGCATTCATTAAAGCTTATGGTATTGAGGAAGGCTCGGTTGAGTCTTTTCGCGCTGATGTTAAGAATAATATGGAGCGAGAGTTAGAGCAGGCATTGCGAAGCAAGTTGAAAGGCTCAGTAATGGATGCATTATATGAAAAAATTCAATTAACAGTCCCCAATACATTGGTTGATGTGGAAGTTGAAAATTTGATGAAGCCTTATATAGAAACGGCTAAAAGACAGAAAATGAAGCTGGAAGATCTAAAATTACCTAGAGATTCTTTTGAAGAACAGGCAAGGCGTCGTGTTGCTTTGGGTTTGATTTTAGGTGAAGTTATTCAAAAAGAGTCCATTAAATTAGATAATGATAAAGTACGTTCAACCATTGAAGAAATGGCGAAAAGTTATGAGCGGCCTGATGATGTAATTTCTTGGTATTATTCTGATGAGAGTCGTCTGAATGAAGTTCAGCAAATGGTTCTAGAAAATCAGGTGGTTGACTGGTTAGTCGCGCAAGCAAAAGTATCGGATGAGGCAGTTAATTTTAATGATGTTATGGATAAGCAACAGCGATAGGTTTTTAAATGTATAAACAGCATGTAATGAATCAAGCAAGGGCTCTGGAAGCCGCTGGTGGGTTAGTTCCTATTGTCATCGAACAAACCGCAAGAGGTGAACGTTCTTTTGATATCTATTCAAGATTATTAAAAGAAAGAGTGATTTTTTTAGTAGGTCAAGTTGAAGATTACATGGCTAATTTAGTAGTCGCTCAGTTGCTTTTTTTAGAATCAGAAAATCCAGATAAAGATATTCATTTGTATATTAATTCCCCCGGTGGGTCGGTTACTGCAGGTATGTCAATTTATGACACCATGCAGTTTATAAAGCCTGATGTAAGTACCTTATGTATAGGGCAGGCCGCTAGTATGGGTGCTTTATTGCTAACGGGTGGAGCGAAAGATAAACGGTTTTGTTTACCACATTCAAGAATGATGATTCATCAACCCTTAGGGGGATTTCAGGGGCAAGCTTCTGATTTTGATATTCACGCCAAAGAAATTTTGTTGATAAGAGACAAGCTTAATAAAGTGTTAGCTTTTCATACCGGTCAACCTTTAGAAAAAGTTCAGCAAGATACGGATAGAGATAATTTTTTAAGTTCTGATGATGCTGTAAGCTATGGATTGATCGATAAAGTATTAACGTCCAGAGCTTCGGGCTCTGATCTATAAGGGCTTGGTATTGTTTTGGTGTTTCGATATGCTGGGTATTTAAAAGTTAAAATATCATTTTGATGTATGCAGGAGCTGAGTTATGAGTAATGATAAAAACGACAAAGATGGAGATAAATTACTTTATTGTTCCTTTTGCGGTAAGAGCCAGCATGAAGTAAGAAAGCTTATTGCCGGACCTTCAGTTTATGTTTGTGATGAATGTGTAGAACTTTGTAACGATATTATAAAAGATGAGTTACAGGATGATTCTTCTTCTTTTGGTAGTAATAAACTGCCTAAGCCAAAAGAAATAAAAGAAGAGCTTGACGGTTATGTGATTGGCCAGAGTCGCGCAAAAAAAATATTGGCAGTGGCTGTTTATAATCATTATAAAAGGTTGCGCAGTAAGTCGAAAAAAGATTCTGTTGAATTGGCTAAAAGTAATATTTTATTGATAGGACCTACGGGCTCAGGTAAGACGTTGCTAGCTGAGACCTTGGCACGTTTGTTGGATGTTCCATTTACCATCGCTGATGCCACTACATTGACTGAGGCTGGTTATGTGGGCGAAGATGTAGAAAACATCATTCAGAAAATTTTGCAAAAATGCGATTATGATGTCGCAAAGGCTGAAACCGGCATTGTTTATATCGATGAAATTGATAAGATTTCCAGAAAATCTGATAATCCTTCGATTACTCGTGATGTATCAGGTGAGGGTGTTCAGCAAGCTTTATTAAAATTAATTGAAGGGACTATTGCTTCAGTCCCACCCCAAGGTGGTCGTAAACATCCCCAAGGCGAGTTTTTACAGGTTAATACAGCTAACATTCTGTTTATAGTTGGTGGTGCTTTTGCTGGTCTTGATCGAGTTATTAAAGCTCGTTCAGAAAAAGGCGGTATAGGATTTTCAGCAGATGTAAAAACTAAAGATGAATCTAAAAATATTGGTCAACTGTTTGCGGAAGTTGAGTCTGAAGATTTAATAAAATATGGTTTAATTCCTGAGTTTGTTGGACGTTTACCTATCATAGCTACGTTGGAGGAGCTTGATGAGCAAGCTTTGGTGCAGATATTGACTGAGCCGAAAAATGCATTAACCAAACAATATAAGCATCTATTTGAGATGGAAGGTGCTGAACTTGAGTTCCGAGAAGATTCCTTAAATGCAATTGCTCGTAAAGCCATGGAAAGAAAAACGGGTGCCAGAGGTCTGAGAACTATCGTAGAAAATGTCTTGCTAAACACTATGTATGAACTGCCATCGGCCGATAATATTGCCAAAGTGGTAGTCGACGAGAGTGTTATTTTAGGGCAGTCTGAGCCACTTTTGATTTACGAAACCGAAAATAAGAAAGCTGTTTCAGAGTCTTAGTTTTTGATGGGCTAGCAAAAAGGAGCTTTATTAAAGCTCCTTTTTTTTGTGAAAGTATAATGATAGGTTTTTAGATATTGTATTTAAAAACAATATGTTAGTAAATTTATAGGTCTTTTCTAGCTCGGCATTATAGTTCTACAGAATTATATCTTCTTGCTATTTTAATTAGCGCCCCCATAATTACCAAATCCAAAAAAGTTAAAAGGTTCCGTTGATGGAAACGTATGAAATGAATGATATAGATCAAAATGATAATTTGATTCCGGTGTTGCCACTTAGGGATGTCGTCGTCTATCCACATATGGTCATTCCCCTATTTGTAGGTAGACAACGTTCTATTGATGCGCTTGAAGTTGCCATGAAAGACAATAAGCAAATTTTGTTGGTGGCACAAAGAGAGGCTGAAGTAGATGAACCTGAGTTTACTGATCTTTATGAAATGGGTACATTGGCCAATATTTTACAATTGTTGAAATTGCCTGATGGTACTGTCAAGGTTCTTGTTGAAGGAAGTCAGCGAACCAAGGTTTTATTCTATAAAGATACCGGCAGTTTTTTTTCGGCAGCAGTAGAAAAGATTGATGATATTTTCAGTTTGTCAGTAAAAGAGCGAGAAGTGTTACAGCGAACCGTGATAAATACATTTGATCAATACGTTAAATTAAATAGTAAAATTCCTCCAGAAGTGCTTAACGCATTGGCTGGTATTGAAGATTCAAGTCGACTCGCAGATACCATGGCAGCTCATATGTCTTTAAAGGTCAGCGATAAACAAGCAGTGCTTGAAACTATTGATATTGAAAAAAGGTTGGAAGATTTAATGGCAATAATGGAAGGGGAGGTAGACCTTCTGGAGATGGAGAAAAAGATTCGTGTTCGTGTTAAGCAACAGATGGAGAAAAATCAAAGGGAATATTATCTAAATGAGCAAATGAAGGCAATTCAAAAAGAATTGGGAGATATGGATGATGTGCCCAATGAAATTGAAGAACTTGAAAAGAAGATTGTTAATGCCGGCATGTCAAAAGAAGCGAAGAAAAAAGCTGATGCTGAGCTCAACAAACTTAAGTTAATGCCAGCAATGTCGGCTGAAGCCACAGTGGTGCGTAACTATATTGATTGGATGATTAATGTACCCTGGAAGAAGAAAACAAAAGTAAGTCGTGATCTGAAAATTGCCGAGCAAGTCTTGGAAGCAGAACATTATGGTTTGGAGAAAGTTAAGGAACGTATCCTTGAGTATCTTGCTGTACAACAAAGGGTAAAGCAGCTAAAAGGGCCTATTTTATGCTTGGTAGGACCTCCGGGTGTTGGGAAAACATCATTAGGTGAATCTATTGCGAGAGCAACTAATCGAATTTATGTTCGCATGGCTTTAGGTGGCGTTAGGGATGAGGCAGAAATACGTGGCCATAGGCGCACTTATATAGGCTCTATGCCTGGTAAAATTCTGCAAAGCTTAGCTAAAGTAAAAACAAGAAATCCAATGTTTTTACTTGATGAGATCGATAAAATGGCCGCTGATTTTCGTGGTGATCCAGCATCAGCGTTATTGGAAGTCTTGGATCCTGAACAGAACCATACTTTTTCAGATCACTATCTTGAAGTCGACTTTGATCTGTCTGATGTAATGTTTGTCGCTACTGCCAATACCATGAATATTCCTTCTGCATTACTGGATAGGATGGAGGTTATTCGGCTTGCAGGTTACACTGAAGATGAAAAAATAAATATTGCTATTCGTTATTTAATTCCAAAGCAAATAAAAAATAATGGCCTTAAAAGTCATGAAATAGAGATATCAGAAGCTGCAGTTAGAGATATGATTCGATATTACTCACGTGAAGCGGGTGTTCGTAATCTTGAGAGAGATGTTTCAAAAATTTGTCGTAAAGTAGTGAAAAGCCTGTTGCTAAAAACGGAGAAAACTAAAACATTGATTGGTCCCGAGAATTTAAATGATTATTTAGGTGTTAGGCGTTTTAGTTACGGACTTGCTGAAGAACAAGATCAAATTGGTCAGGTTACTGGGCTGGCTTGGACAGAAGTAGGTGGCGAATTATTAACTATTGAAACCGCGGTGATTCCAGGTAAAGGCAAGCATTCTGCAACAGGAAAGCTTGGTGACGTGATGAAAGAGTCCATTGAGGCTGCGATGACAGTAGTTAGAAGTCGTTCAGAGTTATTGGGAATAGATAATGAAGTTTTTCAAAAAAATGATATACATATTCATGTGCCTGAGGGAGCAACGCCAAAAGACGGTCCTAGTGCAGGGATCGGAATGTGTACTGCTATTATCTCAGCTTTAACTAAAATTCCTGTGCGAGCGAATGTTGCTATGACTGGCGAGATCACTTTGCGTGGAGAAGTGCTCCCAATAGGTGGACTAAAAGAAAAGCTCTTGGCAGCTCATCGTGGCGGTATCACAATCGTTTTGATTCCTGCTGAGAATGAGAAGGACTTGGCAGAAATACCGGAAAATATAAAGCAAAATCTTGATATTAGACCTGTTCACTGGATAGATGAAGTGTTGGCAGTGGCTTTGCAATATATGCCTATTCCTGTTGAAAAAGAAACTGATAAAGATCAAGGTAAAATTGAGACTGACGCAGTTAAAAAAATACAGCAGGGAGTTATGGCTCATTAACTATACAAGGTTTTTTGATGTTTTGTGCGTAAAACCTTAAAAAACATGGTCTTCAGCGGTTTTAAAGCTTGACACTATGTTGTAGCTATTGATATAAATACCCGTGTTTTGAATTTTAGCAATTTTTTTACGTTAAAAAATAAGCATAGAGCTATTATAATTTTAAAAAATTAACTTCCTTAGGGGGAATAATGAATAAATCGGAACTTATTGATGCGATGGCAGACTCATCTGGTTTAACTAAGGCAGATGCAGGGCGTGCTTTGGATAGTTTTCTTGGCGCGGTAACAAGTGCTTTGAGCAAGGGTGATTCAGTTGCTTTGGTTGGCTTTGGTACTTACTCAGTTAAAGAAAGAGCAGAACGTAAAGGACGTAATCCGCAATCTGGGGAAGAAATCACTATTAAAGCTGCAAAAATTCCTTCATTTAAAGCTGGCAAATCGTTAAAAGATGCTGTAAACTAGCTCTTCTTTGTTGAGTTGTTTAAATTCAAAAGAAAATATTATTTAGTTTGTTTGAATAATACAATATTTTAGTCGGGTGCTTAGCTCAGCTGGGAGAGCATCGCCCTTACAAGGCGAGGGTCGGGGGTTCGAACCCCTCAGCACCCACCAGACTTTGGAGTGGTAGTTCAGTTGGTTAGAATACCGGCCTGTCACGCCGGTGGTCGCGGGTTCGAGCCCCGTCCACTCCGCCAAATTTAAAACCTCGAACCACCTGGTTCGGGGTTTTTTTTTGCTTCGTAAATTGATTCATTAGGGCCGAGCTATGCTGACAAAAATTAGAGAAAAATCACAAGGCACCCTTGCATGGGTTATCTTGATGTTAATTTGTATACCTTTTGCATTATGGGGTATTAACAACTACTTAGATACTGGTGGGGAAGCTCCAGTTGCATCGGTAGGTGATAAGGATTTTTATCAACGTGATGTCAATAAAGCCTATGAGCAATTTAGCCAGAACCTCCAAGAAATGGGTATTGATGAGCAGTCATTAAAAAGACAAGCTTTACAAAAATTGATTAAAGATGAAGTTTTACTGCAATACGTTCATGCAGAAGGTCTTGTTGCAACAGATAATGAAGCACGTGATTTTATCAAATCGCTACCTTATTTCCAGATAGATGGTAAATTCAGTGATAAGCAATATAAATCATTGCTCAGTTCGCAAAGAATTTCCTCTGAAGAATTTGTGGGTAGAATAAAAAATGCTCTGACTATGGAGCAATTTCAGCATAGCATTGTTGATAGTAGTTTTGCGACGCAATATGATGTGGAGAGTTTCTTTAAAATCCAGAACCAACAGCGTGATGTAGATTATGTCACAGTCGGCTTGCAGTCTTCAACTGACAAGCCTACCGCAGAAGAGGTTTTAGCGTATTACCAACAGCATCAAGATAATTATCGCCTGCCCGAACAGGTTTCTGTTGAATATGTTGAGCTCTTGCTGGCAGATATCGCAAATAAAGTGGTTGTCACTGATGAGAAGTTAAAAACATTTTATGATGATCAAAAAGCCCAATATACTACGCCAGAGCGTAGAAAAATCAGTCATATTCTGTTTTTAGTTAATGATAAGGTTACTGAAAAAGTGGCTTTAGAAAAAGCGTTGAAGGCAAAGCAGGAATTGGCTAACAAAGACTTTTCTGAATTGGCTGCCGAAGTTTCAGAGGATAAATTGACGGCAAAAAAAGGTGGCGATTTAGGCTTGTTTAACTTGGGTAGTATGGAAAAAGCATTTGAAGAAACAGCGAGTTCTTTAAAGCTAGGTGAAGTTTCAAAACCAGTAAAATCAGCATTTGGTTATCACTTAATAAAAGTGACTGAACTTGTGCCAGGCACTATCAAGTCTTTTGATAGTGTTAAAGATGAAGTAACTAAAGCTTATCAAAAAACGCAGGCAGAAAACTCCTTTTATGAAGCAGGTGAGAAATTAACCTCCATGAGTTATGAGAATCCTGATAATTTGCAAACGGTTGCTGATGCATTGGGTTTAGTGGTTAAGAAATCAGCGTTATTTACTAAAGAAAAAGGTGATGGTGTTGCTTCTGATGAAAAAATACGTAACGTAGCGTTTTCTGAAGAAATATTACAAGGTAATAATAGTACGCCTATAGAACAGGGTGTTGAGAGTTTAGTGGTGCTTCGACTTTTAGAGCATAAGCCAGCAACCAAGCAAGATCTGAGCGAGGTAAAGCAAGTTATAGCAGAAGTATTAACGAAAGAAAAAGCGCAGCAGTTAACAGTTGAAAAAGCCAAACAAATACAGTTGCGATTAGAGGCTGGAGAAACTATTCAAGCGGTAGCATTGGCAAGTAAGCTTGAAATACAGTCAGTTAAAGGGCTTGTGCGTAGTAAAAATAAACTGCCCGAGCAGTTAAGTGATGCTATTTTTAAAGCAGCCAAGCCAGTTGCAGGCAAGCCAAGTATTTTTGTGGCACCCTTGTCTTCGGGTGAGCAAGTCGTGGTAAGTCTCTCAAGAGTTACGCCTGGCATTATGAGTGAGGATGACAAAAAGCAATTGGAGTTGGCGAAGAAAAATATTGCTAATGCGTTTGGTCAAACTGAGTTCAATCAAGTATTGAATAGTTTGCAAGCTGAAGCTGATATAGAAGTTAACATAAAGCCTCAAGCTCAATAGAGCTGATAATATAGAAGAAAAAAGGGAGCAAGAAGCTCCCTTTTTTTATGAGCGTGAAATTTTACGATGCAGCTAAACCGGCAATGTTATAGCCACAATCGACATAGGTAATTTCACCTGTGATGCCTGAGGCCAAATCCGAGCACATAAATGCTGCAGCATTGCCTACCTCTTCAATGGTAATGTTTCTTTTAAGCGGTGAAGTATCTTGCGCTTTATTTAGCATCGCTTTGAAATCATTAATGCCTGAGGCAGCCAGTGTTCTGATGGGGCCCGCTGAAATAGCATTAACACGGGTGCCTTCTGCGCCCAATGCTACAGCCATGTAACGAACATTAGCCTCAAGGCTGGCTTTGGCAACACCCATTACATTGTAATTAGGTATAGCTCTTTCAGCGCCCAAATAAGATAAAGTCAGTAAGGAGCCATTGCGACCTTGCATCATTGTTCGACCTGCTTTTGCTAATGCTGTAAAGCTGTAAGAACTTACGTCATGAGCAATATTAAAGTTTTCTCGGGTCGTAACCTCAACATAGTCGCCATTTAGTGCATCTCTAGGTGCAAAAGCCACTGAATGCACAATACAATCCAAACCATCCCAATAGTCGCCAAGTTTTGTAAACACATTGTTAATATGTTCATCAATACTGACATCACATTCAATGACGATTTTGGAGTTACACTGGTCAGCCATTTCTTCGACACGACTTTGCAGCTTTTCATTTTGAAAAGTAAAGGCTAATTCAGCGCCTTCACGATGCATGGCTTGAGCAATGCCCCATGCAATAGAACGATTACTAGCTAAACCCACAATCAAGACTCGTTTGCCTTGCATAAAACCCATTATTCATCTCCCCGTGTTATTTTTGTTGATACAATAGAATTGTATTTATTCTATTCTGATTTCAATCTGCATCCATTTATAATTAACGGATGATAATCCAAGTATCTACGACCCGTTTAGCGATGTCCAGTTTTTTGTCTATGAAGATGCAAACTTACAGAATTATATTCTTGCTCGTCTTATTATTGACAGCTTGTGATGTATCACAGCTTAATAATCCCTATTCAGAGAACGAAGGTGATCTCTCGGTTTTATATCAATCATTTTCAGAGCGTCCAAAGCATTTGGATCCGGCGGTTGCCTACAGTGAAAATGAATATGCATTTATCTCACAGATTTATGAGCCACCGTTTCAATATCATTACTTAAAAAGACCTTATCAATTAACGCCATTGACGGCAAGTAAGATGCCGGAAATAATTTATTTGAATAAGCAAGGGGAAAAACTTCCAGCTGATGTAAAGGATAGCGAGATTGCATTCACTGACTATGTGATAACTATACAGCCAAAAATTCAATTTCAACCCCATCCAGCATTAGCTAAAACTAGGCAAGGTGAATATCTCTATCATCATCTGACCCAAGAACAAATCCAATCACTTAATACATTAAACGATTTTAATAATACCGGATCGCGTGAGCTTACGGCTGAAGATTATGTTTATCAAATTAAACGCTTGGCATATCCAAGAACACAGTCTCCTATTGCAGAGGTTATGAAAAATTACATTGTCGGTTTTGATGATTTTTCTAAGCTTGTCAGTGATAGAAAGAAAGTTGATATTAATGCTTTATCTATGGCTGGAGTAAAGACCAGTGATCGTTATCAATATCGTATTCGGATTAAAGGTAAGTATCCCCAATTTATATTTTGGCTAGCCATGCCTTTTTTCTCGGCAATGCCTTGGGAGGCTGATGTGTTTTATGACCAAAGAGGCTTGGCTGATAAGAATATTACCTTAGATTGGTTTCCAATTGGCACGGGTCCTTATTTACTATCGGAAAATAATCCCAATCGACGGATGATTCTGCTTAAAAATCCGTTATTTCATTTGGAGAAATATCCAGTAGAAGGTGAGCTGGAAGATAAAGAAAATGGCATGCTGACAGATTCAGGAAAAAAACTACCCTTTATTGATAAAGTCATTTTTATGCTGGAAAAAGAAACCATTCCCTATTGGACTAAGTTTTTACAAGGCTATTATGATGCATCGGGAATTGCATCTGACAGTTTTGATCAAGCGATACAATTTACTGGTAGTGGAGACATTGCTTTAACAGATTCGATGAAGCACATCGGTATTCAATTACAAACCTTGGTAGAAACATCTATTTTTTACATGGGTTTTAATATGCTAGATGCTACCGTTGGCGGTGATACTGAAAAAGCGCGGAAGTTACGTCAGGCGATCTCAATTGCCGTTGATTATGAGGAATTCATATCCATTTTCAGAAATGGTCGTGGTATTGCCGCTCAAGGCGTTATACCTCCGGGTATTTACGGTTATAGAGAGGGGAAAGAGGGGTTTAATCCTTACAGTTATAATTTGGTGAACGATAAAGTACAGCGAAAAGATATCAATACGGCTCGGCAATTGATGATCGAAGCCGGTTATCCTGATGGCATCGATCCTAAAACTAAAGAGGCGCTAATACTTTATTTTGATACTACATCCGTCAGCGTAGATGATCGGGCAACTATGAATTGGTATCGCAAACAATTTGAAAAGCTGGGTATAAAGTTGGTAATCCGCGCTACGGATTACAACCGTTTTCAGGAAAAAATGCGTACAGGTAATGAGCAGATTTTTGTTTGGGGTTGGAATGCTGATTATCCTGACCCTGAAAATTTATTTTTTTTATTGTATGGTGCTAATTCAAAGGTTAAATATGGCGGTGAAAATGCGGTTAATTATCAGAATGCTGAGTTTGATAGCTTGTTTGAAAAAATGCGAAACATGGATAATAACGAGCAGAGGTATCAGATAATTCAACAGTTACAGGAAGTTGTACGTCATGATGCGCCTTGGGTTTTTGGGTTTCATCCAAAGAATTTTTCATTATTCCATAGCTGGTATAAGAATCTAAAGCCACATTCCATGGCGAACAATCGACTTAAATATACACGCATTGAAACGTCTACCAGATTCGAAAAAAGACAAGAATGGAATCATCCTGTACTTTGGCCATTGGTGATTGGATTGTTATTGTTTATGGTGTTACTTGCCCCAGCTATAAGAGCTTATCGTCGTCGTAGCAAGGAAGCTTTCTAATGATCCATTATATTATTCGTCGATTTTTATACGCATTGCCCTTGTTGATGGGGATTAATATTTTAACGTTTGTTTTGTTTTTTATTGTTAATAGTCCAGACGACATGGCGCGTATGCAGTTGGGGCAAAAGCATGTTACTGAACAGTCTATAAATAACTGGAAACAACAACATGGCTATGATTTGCCGTTACTATGGAATGCTGAGGCACCGGATCAAGAAAAAATAACGCGGACTATTTTTTATCAAAAATCAGTTGGCTTGTTTCTTTTTCGTTTTGGTGTGTCGGATAGTGGAAGAAATATTGGTGCTGACATTCGTGAGCGTATGTGGCCAAGTTTGGCTTTGGCGTTGCCAACATTGTGCGTCGGATTAATCGTTGATATTAGTTTTGCTTTACTGATGGTGCTCTTTCGAGGCACTTATATGGAACGGACCGGTATTGTTATTTGCGTTATATTAATGTCAATTTCATCATTGTTTTATATTATTGGCGGCCAGTTCTTGATAGCCAAACTAGTAAAGATTGTGCCTATTTCTGGTTATGATGATGGGTTGGCAGCAATTAAGTTTTTAATATTGCCTGTGCTGATTGGGGTTTTTTCTGGAATAGGTTCGGGAGCTCGATGGTACAGAACGGTATTTTTAGAAGAAGTGGAAAAAGATTATGTAAGAACGGCAAGGGCAAAAGGCTTAACAGAAACACAAGCCTTATTTAGGCATGTATTACCTAATGCTATGATTCCTATTTTAACAGGCGTTGTAGTCATTCTACCCTTATTATTTATGGGGAGTTTAATCATGGAATCTTTTTTTAGCATTCCTGGCTTAGGTAGTTACACCATAGATGCGATTAACAGTCAGGACTTTGCAATTGTTAGAGCTATGGTTTTCTTGGGATCAGTTTTATACGTATTTGGATTATTGTTGACTGATATTTCTTATACTTTGCTTGATCCGCGTGTGAGGTTATCCTGATGGTAGTTTTATGGACTGACTCACTAATATTTACACTTATTTTAGCCGTTTTTGGGTTAGTGATTTATTTGCGTGGCAAAGCGCATATTAAGCGACCCTTGCAAAAAATTGCACGCAATAAGGTGGGTATGGTTTCATTGGTCATATTGCTAATTTTTGTGCAGATTGGTTTTTTAGACTCTATACATTTTAAATCTGCGGATAGTAAAAGCAACGAGATTATCAGTTTATTGGATTACTGGGCAACACCACTCCGTGAGCATGTTGAAAAAACTTACTCTGCGCCATTTGCGACAACACTTTACAGTAAAGAAATAATACTCTTGCCAGATGGAACTTCTCAATGGGGCTATCCCAGGCTGGAGTTTGGGGGGCGTTATTTAGATAATCCTGAAACGCAATATCTATCTGATGTCCTACAAAAAACCGGATATGGACTGCTCCAAGGAATAACATTAGCTGGCTTGCTGTTGGTTGTTTTTTTTGGAGTAAGGTATGCGTTGAAAAGCAATAAAAGTCAGGTTTTCGCTTTATCTCCCAGTCTTAATTCAGTTGTTACTGTTATATTCATAATCGTATCTATTAGTTATACCATAATTTATTTATCCGCCTTTTATCATGTTTTAGGTACAGATAAAGTGGGAGAGGATGTTTTTTATCAAGCGGTAAAAAGTATTAGAACTGGGTTGGTTTTAGGAACGTTGACTACACTAATCATGTTACCGATGGCAATAATTTTTGGCATCTTAGCTGGCTTTTTTCGTGGCTGGATAGATGATGTCATTCAGTATCTTTATACCACGTTAAATTCTATCCCCAGTGTATTATTAATAGCGGCTTCTATTTTGATGGTACAAGTTTATATGGCCAATCATCAGCAGGACTTTACTAGTGTTATTGTGCGTGCTGATATGCGGTTACTGTTTCTTTGCTTGATTCTGGGTCTCACTAATTGGACGGGCTTATGCAGGTTGTTAAGGGCTGAAACGCTCAAGCTTCGAGAAATGGAATATGTACAAGCCGCTAGAGCATTAGGTGTAAAACAAAGTATGATTTTGTTGCGTCATATACTGCCAAATGTCATGCATATTATTTTAATATCAGTAGTGCTTGATTTTAGTTCTTTAGTATTGGCTGAAGCAGTGTTGTCTTATATTAATATTGGTGTTGATCCCAGTACTTATAGTTGGGGTAATATGATAAATGGCGCCCGTCTTGAAATGGCCAGAGAGCCAATTGTATGGTGGTCATTATCGGCAGCTTTTATCTTTATGTTTGCGTTGGTTTTGGCGGCTAATTTGTTTTCTGATACCGTGCAGGATGCGTTTGATCCAAGACAAAGTGCAGAGCAATAGGATTAACATCCAAATGGTTTTAAAAAGAGATTTGTTGATGGATCTAAATATTAACCAGTTAAAGAAAAAGAAGATGGTTGAAAGATTATCTGGACAAATAATATTATAATTCAATCGATTTATTATCATTCTGGTATAGGAGTTTTAAGTTTTATTTATCAAGAAAAACTGATATAGTAGCCAATCTTAGCTAGATTGCTGTGAAAGAACAGTGAGTTTTCAATTATACATTTAGGGAGAAACCATGCTTATATTGACACGTCGAGTAGGGGAGACTTTGATGATTGGTGATGAAGTTACGGTCACTGTTCTAGGAGTAAAGGGAAATCAGGTTCGTATAGGTGTCAATGCGCCAAAAGATGTATCTGTTCATAGAGAAGAAATTTACGAAAGAATCAAGAAGGAACAATCTGATCCAGCGGGTTCTTTAGAGTAAACTGTTTTAGGAGAGATGGCCGAGCGGCTGAAGGCGCTCCCCTGCTAAGGGAGTATGGGCTTTATCTCCCATCGAGGGTTCGAACCCCTCTCTCTCCGCCATTACAATCTGTCAATTTTAAATAAATAAAAGTTGACATAAAATTAATAAAAATTGATAATAAACGGCTCAATAAGGCGCCCGTAGCTCAGCTGGATAGAGTAATCGGCTACGAACCGATCGGTCGGGAGTTCGAATCTCTCCGGGCGCACCATTGAAGCTAAAAAGTTTAATCCCCTGTAGCTCAGTCGGTAGAGCGGATGACTGTTAATCATTAGGTCGGCGGTTCGAGCCCGTCCGGGGGAGCCAAATAAATCAAAGCCTTAGACTAAAATCTAGGGCTTTTTTTATGTCTGAAATATTACGGGTCAACCCCGGGTCAACTTTAAAGCACTGTTTGTTAATTTTGTCACTAACGTCTAGAAACGCTAAAAATAAAATAGAAGTGCCTATCCTAAAAAAATCCTCCCAGTCACCAAGCTTGACCCCCATGCCCCCGTTTTCAGTTTGATGGTACCTAATTCTCTCTACACTTGAGTTTGCTCAAACGATCCTGAGTTTTATATAGCGAAACCCACCCCGTCTGTTTTGGAATGGGTCGTTAAAAAAATATTTTTATAAAAAATTAGTGTGCGATTGGTTTACCGCAAGTTTTGCATATCCCTTTATTACACTAAAAATACTGCTGCTCGCACATTACTTATAACCATGCAGTAAACCATCTTTAGGCTAGCTATAGAGATTGAATAGACGACACTAATTGCTTTGCTTTGTTGGTTTTCAACAAATTGTGTTGCTACGTTGCTATATGTGGCGTATAAAACATTAAAAATTATTTAAGGAAATGTCTGATGAATATAAAGGTACTTAGCTTAGTTCTCGCTGTAATTACGCTTTCAGGTGTTGCTATAGCAGATACTGTGACTACGCCTCCACCAAGCTCAACCACCGCAACTAAATCAACCTATGATTGGACAGGCGTTTATGTTGGTGGTTTTGTGGGTGGCGCAACTGGTTCAGATGTATCTAATACTGCAGCTAGGGAGAGCGACGGAAGTCTATTGAATGACCCCGGCGATGCGAACAATAATTACAGTACTAAAGCTGGTTTTATCGGTGGTGGTACGGTCGGCTATAACTGGCAAATTGGGAAAACCCCGTATTTAGTTGGTTTAGAAGGCGAGTATGGTTATTTAAGTCAGAAAAATAGTAAAACCGACCCAAATGCAGCTACTTGGAACGC
>CAIVQX010000109.1 GCA_903908165.1 uncultured Methylococcaceae bacterium
GTACTTAGTAATCTTCAGCTTAAAAAGAATAAACTTAGCCGTTAGCGCTACTGTTAATCATTAGGTCGGCGGTTCGAGCCCGTCCGGGGGAGCCATATAAATGAAAGCCTTAGAGTTAAATCTAGGGCTTTTTTTATGCCTGAAAGAGTCAATCAGCGTCGAATATTTGCCAGCCCTAAAGTTTTATTAACTAAAACGGCTCTTTGAAAGGTCTTAAATCCAGTTCATGTGTCCATGCGCTGGGGTGTTGTTTATGAATAGCCCAGTAAGTTTCTGCAATGGTATCCAGTTGTAATAAACCATCTTTGCCTTTGGTTTTAATATAATCGGGGAATTGTTTACTTGCACGTTCGCCATCAATGACACCATCGATAATGGTATGCACCACATGTATACCTTGAGGGCCAAATTCTCTTGCCATGCCTTGTGCTAAGGCCCTTAATCCAGCTTTTGCAGAAGCAAAGGCAGTAAATGGCGGTTTTGCCCGTAATGACGCAGTTGCGCCGGTAAAAAAAAGCGTTCCTTCGTATTGCTCTTTCATGGCATTAACAGCTTCTTTGCCGAAAAAGAAAGCACCTAGACAGTTTTGCTGCCAAAGTTTTGTAAAGGTTTCTGTATCGGTTTCCAGTAAAGGTGAAGGAATATTGCTGTCTACATTGTAGACAGCAATATCGACACTAAAACCATCGCTATGTATTTTGTTGAATAAATTAGACACCTCATGTTCAACCGTTGCATCAGTAACTATGGGGGTAGCTGATCCGCCATTTTTCCTGATTTTATCGGCAATCTTGTTAAGTTTGTCTTCACTTCGACCCGCGATATAAACGTGCAACTTTTTTGTCGCAAAATAGCAAGCAAGTGTAGCGCCCAAGCCCTGCTGTGGCCCAACTCCGATAATAACGGCTGAACATTTCTGCTTCATTTTTATTTTCCAGCGGCCATAGCGTCTGGAACTTCAATTAACTTTCCCAATTTAACATCATAGATATAGCCATAGATTGGAATATCCGAAGGTACTAGGGGATGTGTTTTGATTCGTATTACATCTTCAAGAACACTTTGGGCCTGATCCTTAATGGTTAACCAGTTAATATAGTTGGCTTCGGCTGAACCAGGTCCTTCACAGCAATCATGCCAACCATTTTCATCAATCGAGGCTGTTTTTAAACTACTAGATAGTAAGTCGCACATAATTTCATCAGTAAATAGTTCCATGCCACAATTTGTATGATGAATAACGAACCATTCACGCGTACCTAATAATTTATAGGAAATCACCAGCGAGCGAATAGCATCGTCACTTGCCCTGCCACCTGCGTTGCGAATAACATGAGCATCGCCTTCAGAAAGTCCAGCGTATTTGGCTGGATCCAGCCTAGCATCCATGCAGGTCAAAATTGCAAAACGCCGGCCTGGAGGAAGAGCTAAGTCGCCTTTATCAAAACTAGCAACATAGTCTCGATTAGCAGTTAACACATCATTTAATATTTTAGTCATATTTATCTCTAATCTTTAAAATTTGTACTTTAGATGAAGTGCTGTGGAAAATGATTATATTCTACCGAATACTAGCGAGAAATTATTAGCAGGCATATTAATAAGCTCTTTTAGCTCCAACCCATGCTTTTCAGCTGCTTTTTTCAAATCAGCGACATCTTTCAAGCCCCATTCGGAAACGCCAACAGAACTCAATGTATTGTGAAATTCTTTATTGGAATCTGTGGTAAAGGTGCCTTCAATCTGAAAGGGACCATAAATCAACAAAATACCATCATCACTTAGCAATTTTGCAGCGCAATCCATCATGCCATCGGCAATGGAAATGGGTGCCACCTGAAAGATGTTGATACAGAACATGGCCGCAAATGATTTTGCCTTACCTGGATTAAACCATGTTTCAGGATCAGTCAGATCGAGATGCACTGGGTCGGCGATATTGTCATTTCCATGATGTATAGAAAGCTTCTTGATGTTATCAAAAACTTCTCGATCCTTATCGGAAGGATGAAAATGCAAAT
Source organism: uncultured Methylococcaceae bacterium (assembly GCA_903908165.1). Classification (GTDB taxonomy): domain Bacteria; phylum Pseudomonadota; class Gammaproteobacteria; order Methylococcales; family Methylomonadaceae; genus Methylobacter_C. Next base: position 2,022 of record CAIVQX010000109.1, read on the forward strand.
GTTCGAAATGAGGTGCAAAATAGTTGATGTGCATGCCGCTACCACTAGCAAGCTCGAGAACATTACAAGGTTCTTTAGGTAGTTTTTCTTTTAATACGCCTAATAAAGGTTCACGGTTTCTTCCACCAGCCCATGCAACGTATTCGCTTAAGGGGTGTGGATCTAGTGGTGGTTTCTCTTGGCTCATTATTAATACCTCATTTTTATTATTGATTACAATTAAAAGAAAAATAGCAATCAATTATTAGCAAATCACGTGCCACATATTTGAAATTGTATTTGTATATTAAATACAGTAAGTTAATTTTTTATAATTGCTGTATTAGCGAAGCTATGATTCAATTAGTGAAAATAAACTTCACAATAATCTTATGGACTCTAAACCTCTTTCTGATTTAACCCCAATCTTTTTTTTGCAAACCTTTATACTTGAGTTAATGCATGCCAGTGAACAACAAGGACAAAAGCATTGTGAACAACTAATCGAACACATAGCCCAAACAGCAGGATTTTTTTTTGAAGAAACCTACAGAGAAAATATCCACAATAGTGAACGACTTGATAATGAAAGTTATATAGAACTGATACTCGGCTTAAAAAATAATATTGGGGGGAAATTTTCATTAGCCTCCAGTAATAAGGACTGTATTACTGTTACCAACTCCTGCTGCCCATTCGGGGAAAAAGTGACCAATTTCCCGGAATTATGCAGAATGACTTCTAGTGTCTTTGGAGGAATAGCAGCAAGAAATTTTGGCTATGCCAAAGTTGAAATCAAAAAAAGCATAGCTCGTCATGATGGTAAATGTGAAGTCTGTATTTACACCCAGCCAAATTCAGCAAAAGGACATGCCGGCATAGAATATACAAATACTGCACCTGTTAAGGAAATGCAGGACATTAATGAGTTACACACCCGTATTGAAGCCAGTATGCAACAACTTTGGCATAAACAAAGTAGGCCGATCTCAAAGAAACATCAACCACCTGCGATCATCGCAAAATCACCAATGATGCAGAAAATACTGCAATCTATTGAAGTAATTGCACCTACCCTGGCAACGGTTTTAATTCAAGGTCAAACAGGTGTCGGTAAGGAGTTAATTGCACGAGCAATACATGCAATGAGTGATCGTAGCCAAAAACCCTTTATACCTATTAATTGCGGCGCCATTCCTGAAAGCCTGATCGAGAGCGCATTGTTCGGGCATGAAAAAGGTGCTTTTACGGGTGCGATAGAAGTTCATCAGGGTTATTTTGAAAGAGCTGAAGGCGGAACCTTATTTCTTGATGAGGTTGATTCTTTGTCAGCTGCAGCTCAAACCCGATTACTTCGTGTCATTCAGGAAGGGGAATTAGAAAGAGTAGGTGGTAAGCAAACCTTACCAGTTGATCTAAGAATAATCTCAGCAACAAATCAAAATCTTGACGACCTAGTTAAACAGGGTCTATTTCGCCATGACCTTTATTACCGTATCAACGTAGTCCGTATAAATATCCCTCCTTTATCAGAACGACTGGAAGATTTACCTTATCTTGTGCAGTTAATTATTCAGCGCTTGAGCAAGAAATATAATAAAGCAGTTGAATCAGTCAGTCGTGAAGTTATGCAAAAAATCCGCGCCTACTCATGGCCTGGTAATGTACGAGAGCTTGAAAATGTTCTTGAACGTAGTATTTTATTTGCTAAAGCTAATGCTAAAGAAATGATAGAACTAGATTTAGATCTGCCGGGAAAAATAGAAAACATTAATGAATGGAAAGAGTTTAAAGATCATGCTGTTTCCAAGATTGAGTTGGTATTTCTTGAAACAGCTTTAATACAGTTTCAAGGTAATATAAAGATGATTGCTGAAAACATGGGTATAACCTCGCGTGCTGTTTATTCTAAGCTGAAAAAATATGAATTAAACTCAGCTGACTACAGGAAAAATTAAATAGAGCCTGAGTGAAACTTTAAGTTATTTATAGTATTTATTAATTTTAATAAAATATTATAAATCTGCATATATTTAGTCAACTTTTAAATCTCTTTTTATAAAATAATACATGTCCTACA
>CAIVQX010000110.1 GCA_903908165.1 uncultured Methylococcaceae bacterium
CTGGCTTTTTATAATTAGATAATAGGGCATCAATTAAATCGTTAGGTAATAATGATTGTGTAGTCATTTTTATTCCATTTCTGAAAATTACAGTTTCCTGCAAAATGTCTATTTACACAAAATTTCTTACACCCTCTATAACTGAGCATTTTTCTTTGCATTTCCAAGATTATTCAATCAAAAAATCACGCATCATACCCATATCTTCATGCTCAAGATTATGGCAATGATACATAAACAAGCCTTTAAAATCTTGAAAAGGCTTTATGATTCTTATCTTTTCTCCCGGCATAACCAATACTGTATCTTTGAGACCACTATTAATGAAGCCATCTTGCACTGTGGCATAGTCAGACTCTTCTCCAGAATTGATACTTCGACTAACTATTTGAAACTGTTGCCCATGTAAATGGATCGGATGCGCCATCGACATCATGCCCATTCCGCTACCCATAGATTGCCGGCCTTCTTTGTGTTCACCTCCACTGTGCTTCATACCCATGCCTCCTTGCTGATGGCCCATGCTCATCATTCCCATTCCAACTCCTTCTTTTTCTGATTCGTGCCCACCTCTTCCCCCGTGCGCATGGAAAACCTCCATCAATTGAATAGTATTTACCTTGATGCGCTCAATGTCTTGAATATCGTTATAGGCATATGGTCGGCCATTAAGCAGCATAGCCATAGGACTTTCAGAAATACCAATTGGAATTGGTTTATCTGGGTTTGCTAGCTCATTGGCTTGATGCCAATTAATTTTTGATAATTTAGTAGGCAGTTTAGGACTATCACTTATTTTTTTAATAACTCGTACAGTAAATATTGGATATTCGCTTCCAACTGCCAACGAATTAGCATGCCTCATCATACCTCCCATTTGGCTAGCCATCTTAGGTAAAACACCTAAATAAGGTAAGCTACGCATAACTAATTGAGAACCTTCTTTACGACCACTAAAGTCAGCCCATACGTCCAAACGTTCTCCCGGCGCAAGCATCACATAAGATTTAATTTCTGGCTGCTCGAGTAAGCCTCCATCAACACCAATTACAGTGATAGGTGTTCCATCATCCCATCCTAATTTATAGATACGTGCAGTTGAACCATTCAACATTCTTAAACGATAAGCACGACTGGCAACGTCAATCTGAAAATTTGGGCGCCCGTTTACAAGTATCTGATCACCGTAGAAACCGGTCATCCGATCATGCATATTACGCGAATATACTAATTGATTCTGGCCATCAAACAGCCTGTCTTGTATAACTATGGGTATTTCAAATTCACCAGCCGGCAACTCCAGAGCCTCTTCCTCCTGATCACGAACAAATAATGCTCCGGCAAGTCCAAAATAAACCTGCTTGGCCGTATTTTCATGAGGATGGGGATGGTATATATTCATGCCCGCTCGATTGACTACTTCGAATTCATATACTAAAGTTTCTCCTGAGGCAATAGCGTACATTGGGTGACCATCCATATTAGCTGGCACATGTAACCCATGCCAATGCGTAACAGTAGATTCAGTCAATTTATTGTGCAAATTAACTCGAACCTTCTGTCCTTTCTGTAAATTAATTAATGGCCCCAAATAAGATCCTGCTATTCCAGTTATTGTTTCTTTCGGACCCTTCTTTAAAAGCGCAGTGTATTGCTCTACCTGAGTTTGCCGGCCAGGTAAAATTGATACAGAATCGGATTTACACAAAAGATCAAATTCGACATCAGGTTTAAAATTTGGCGAAGCTTTGTTGGGCTTAAGATTTGGCATGCCATGCATATTTTCCATGGCATTTAAAATAGTGGGTATACCACAAAAAGCAACCAAACCCACACTAGAGTTGGTCAAAAAACGACGACGAGAATAACTAAGATTGCTCATACTTCCTCCTCAAGATTGGACACTACCACACTGATTAAAATTATTCTAAAAACACAAGTGATAAATACATTCATATTTTTGAACATTGGGAGTGACAATAACACATAACCAGAAGGTTACTCTAATGCATCTTTACCCTTAATTTTTTAAGAAGTGTAGTTGTTATTTAACAACTAATTAAAAAAATTCTCATAATTAATTATCTAACTAAGATCAATATAAAATATTTTTGTAGCGTTATTATCATTTGGAAATCTTAATCATGTATTTACTATTAAACAGTTGGGATTGCATCATTCAGTCATTGGTATTACTTATTGCAGCAAATAGTGCCCCAATACTTACAAGGAAAATATTTGGCAATCATTTGAACAAACCTATTGATAATGGCTATAAACTAGGTGACGGATATTCCTTATTAGGAAACTCTAAAACATGGCTGGGATTTTACGCCGCACTGTTTTTTTCAACAATTGTAGCCCTTTACCTAGGATTAAAACCTATTACAGGAACCTTGTTCGCTATCCTATCAATGACAGGCGATCTACTATCCAGTTTTATTAAACGCCGGATGGGTAAAGCTGAAAGTAGTCTAGTAAGGGGGCTTGATACCATCCCTGAATCATTACTACCATTATGGTTGTTGAATGATTTACTATCACTTAATGCAGTTGAGATAACGATAATTATGGGACTTTTTTTTCTATGTGAAGAATTTATTTCCCCACTTCTTTACAAACTAAATATTAAAAATAATCCTTATTAAAGCTTATAGCCAACAATTAATTTTCTTTAGATGTTAATATCAACTGCCTATTTACTGGGTCTATTCATGGCGTAAGAACAGTATTTTGAGGTGACTTACTACTATCAATTTCCGGATAGTCTAATGTGTAGTGCAAA
>CAIVQX010000111.1 GCA_903908165.1 uncultured Methylococcaceae bacterium
ATTTAATCAGGCACTTACTCAAAATAGCCCGAGTATTATGTTCATTATACGATTTATTGTTTTAATCAGCGTTGAAATTTTGCCAGGTTCTTCTGAAAAACAGCGATGAGATGTACCAATATGAATTTTTTGTACTATGTTATTTCTCATTTTTTATAAAATTTTGGGTTGTAATTATTAACGCTGAGCTTGAAAGAAATAGACGCTGATTAACAAAGTAGTAAAAAAAGTGAATGGGTAAGTTATTGAACAAGTCTTTGCCAGACAAATTCATCTAACTGTTATATTGCCTGTTGAAAAGCAAGGCGATTTGGAAAGTCAATTTTCCCTTGATATAAACAACTGCATGTATATGAAAATTGATGTTTGAGTTATTACCAATGATAGACAAGATGTAGTGGTGGTTCAAAACTAATTCAGTGTGATCTTTCTATTTTTATTTTGTTACTATCGGTATTATCAACAAGTAGTGATTTTTTTGGATGAATTTGTACGTACCCATTCAGCAAACTCACTTTCCAATAGTTGACCGCCAGCAATTGCTTGAATGGTAAGCGTAGCGTCTACTTGGGTCGCTATAAGCTTGTAGCCATTTAATCCCAAAAACAAACCTAGTGCTAAAAATGCAACGCGCTTATTACCATCAACAAAGGGATGATTTTTAGCCAATCCAACTGCGTAGGCTGCGGCTAAATCTGCAAAATCAGGCTCCTCATAGTTCACCAAATTGAGTGCACGACTTAATGCCGAATCTAACAAACCTTCATCACGAATACCAGAGGCTCCACCGTGTAAAGTCAGGCTTTCATCGTGTAACATGACTATTAGTTGTTTATCAATCCATCGCCATTGTTGCATAACTATTTTGCTAATGCGTTAAAGGTATCACGATACTCACGCATGAACTCACGGCCGATCTCCAACTGCTCTTCAAAACTGGGATCGTGAGGTGTAATTGTGACAGCTCCAGGTGCATCAGTTAAAAAAACGGTATCACCTTTGACAAGCTTTAACCGTAACAAGACTTCCTTGGGTAAAATCAATCCGACTGAATTGCCAATTTGTGTCAGTTTAAGTGTATGCATATAACCATCCGAGATTCTTGTTTTAACAATTGTTATAATATCGCTTGTAATCAGAACATTGCAAATTGTATTTTTCTTTACGATTACAAAATAGCTGGCATGAGAGCTGGCCCCAATTGTTTAAACAGACATTATCAATTTATAAGTACGGCAAGGATGATTTTGATTTTACGGCCTGCATGAAAACACTTAAGGCATTGGCGGCGTTATTACCCCCAGAACAAACTTAAACACTGTTTTAGTAGAGATGGAGTTATGGCTTAGTATTTGTCGTCTGTCCTCGGGGGAGATTCTTATCAACAAGTCCCGTGGCTGTCAATCAGCGTCAAATATTTACCAGGTTCTTCTGAAAAACAGCGATCAGTTATACCAGTATGGATTTCTATCCTATTCTTATTAATCTTTTCTATAAATTAATGGGTTGGAAATATAGACACTGGGCTGGAAAGAAGTAGATGCTGATTAACAAAAGTATTCGACAAACATTAAATGCTATGTGTATAAATTCTTCATACTTATTAATCCATTTTGAACCGATAGCCTTCCGTGTCAGTTCAATTGGGGTCCTTATCCTAATCTAAGATCATTGTTAAAGTGTGCTTTGACAATGTGTAGCTTATCAGCTACATTAAGCAAATGATCGATATGAAAAAAACCGATGTTTTTGTCCAATGGTTAGATGAACTTCGTGACATAAGAGCGCGTGCGCGAGTCCAAGCCAGAATTGAACGGCTGGCCGCTGGCAACCCTGGAGACGTGAAGCCTGTTGGGGAAGGTGTATCGGAAATGCGAATCAACTATGGTCCCGGTTATCGGGTATATTTCACGCGGCGCGGCAACGAGGTCGTAATTCTGTTAGCTGGTGGAGATAAGAGCTCTCAGGATACCGATATTAAAACCGCCCAGGGGCTTGCCCGTAATTTGTAGGAGAACACGATGACAAAAACCATAACCAGCCGCTACGATGTAGCAGAGCACTTGAGAACAACAGAAGAAATGGCGGCTTATCTTGACGCCTGTATTGAGGAAGCAGACGGTGATGCGACTTTTATAGCCAAGGCAATTGGCGATATTGCACGTGCGCGGGGTATGTCACAGATAGCCCGCGATACCGGCCTTTCCCGCGAAAGCCTGTATCGGTCCTTAGACGGTGAGCACATCCCTAGTTTCGATACGATCCTCAAAGTGACAAAGGCGCTAGGGATTCATTTACATGCGGAGGCGATTTAACTAATTGATTATTCATGACTGAAATATTCTTAATTTGTCAATCAGCGTTGAATATTTGCCAGGTTCTTTTGAAAAACAGCGATTAGGTTATACCAGTATAAAATTTTATCCTATTGTTATTCAATTTATTATATAAATTAATGGGCTATAAATATTAACGATGAACTGGAAAGAAGTAGATGCTGATTAACATAAGAATATGAATTTTTATATTGTTAGTATTCATATTTTTCAATTTATAGGCTGGTAATATCAAAATTAAATGGAAAGTACTAGATGTTCAACAACACAGATAAACTTGCTTTTCATTGTATATCTTCATAATCTACAAATATGATTGATTTTACTAAAATTACAACATTCGATTGGGATGAAGGTAATGCGCGGAAAAATGACAAGCATAGTGTTTCAATGGTTCAAGCGGAGCAGGTTTTTTTCAATGATCCTTTGCTTATAATTGAAGATTCTAAACACAGTGTTGCTGAATGGCGGTTTCATGCCTTGGTTAAGACTAATGAGCATCGAATATTGCATATTACATTTACCCTTCGAAATAATGGCGAAAGTATATGCGTTATCTCCGCTAGAGACATGCACAGAAAGGAGCGTAAGATTTATGAGCAAACTACTTAAAACCCTTCCAAAATTTACCAATGAACATGAAGAGCGTGCATTTTGGAAACAAGAAGATTCAACAGAATATCTGGATTGGACAACAGCTAAGCGAGTTGTTTTACCTAATTTAAAGCCCAGTACTAAAACCATTTCTCTGCGACTTCCCCAGCACCTGCTTGATTCGATCAAAGCGGCTGCAAATTCTCGTGATGTGCCGTATCAATAACTCATTAAGGTATGGTTGCAGGAAAAATTTCATAACCATTGAATTAACCGTAGGGTTATTAATGTGGGTTAGCCAACCATTTAGTTTGAGCTAATAATCATTATTGATCTTGTCGTCACACATTATTCATTTGACAGGCACATTATTTTACACTTATTATGTACATTAATTTGTACATTTCGAGCCCATTATGAAACAAGCCACTTTCACAGAAGTTCGTAATCACGCTAAACAGTATTTTGATATTGTCGAGTCCGGCGAGTCCGTGCGTGTATTACGTAATGGAAAGCCCATTGCCGATATCGTTCCGATTGCACCCGATCTTCCATCCTGGAAGCGACGTAAGGCACAACCTTTGCTTTTAGATGGTGTTTCCGCTAGTCGCTTGATTCTAGAAGAACGAGAAGCAGGTGTTTAATGCTTGTTTTTTTTGATACATCAGCATTTGTTAAACGTTATATTAATGAATCTGGAACCGATAAAGTGCTTGATTGGTGCGACAAGGCAACAGAAATAGGTTTGTCCGGTATTGTGCTTCCCGAAATGATATCTGCTTTTTGTCGTTTAAGCAGAGAGAAAAGGATTACCCGTCTGCAATATCAGCAACTAAAATCATCGTTACTGGCTGATATTGAGGATGCGGCTTTATGTGATCTTGCTCCTGCGGTATTGGCACAGTCGATTTTGAGTCTTGAAAACAATGTATTGCGAGGAATGGATGCTATACATCTTGGCAGTGCAGTGGTTCTGAAAGCTGATGTTTTTGTTTCTTCTGATAACCGCCAGTGTGAAGCGGCTGCCC
>CAIVQX010000112.1 GCA_903908165.1 uncultured Methylococcaceae bacterium
AAAGATCAACCAGTCGTCGACAAGCGTTCTACGTATCAATTTCCCGCGTCAACCACTGATTATTCAGTTATGGTTGCTGCGCAAAGTCTATGTCTTACAAAATTGGGACAGGAAATTTCAGAAAATTTACGTCAATTGATGTTGTCTAGCGTCAGTAAAAGTAATATAAATTGATCAGTTAGGGAATCAGCTTGCATCGATGTTATCGATGCAAGATCAGTTCAAGCACTAATTTGCTCCCAAAATAAGCTAACAACAACAATGCAAAACCAATTAAAGTCCAGCGTATTGCTGTTTGCCCCCTCCAGCCATAACGACTTCTGCCGATTAAAAGTCCAGTAAATATTATCCAGGCTAGTATGGATAAAACGGTTTTATGTACTAAGTGTTGTGCAAATAAATCTTCTATAAATAGTAAGCCGCTGGCCAAAGAGAGCGTTAGGAATACTATGCCTGTGGTTAACATTTGGAATAATAAATATTCCATAGTTTGTAAGGGTGGTAATGATTGAATAAAGCGCTTGGGTGGATGGCTTTTTAGTTGTTGGTTTTGGATGGCTAGTAAAATAGCCTGTAGGGCAGCAATGTTTAGAAGACTAAAAGCAATAATGGACGTTAGTATATGGGTGTTCATTGCCCAGTTATAGTTAGATAGCAGTTGAGTGGTGTGAGAAAGCGTGAGCTCAAGTGCTAGCATAATGGCGGCGGTTGGGAATATCGCAATGCCTAATATTTCGACGGGTTTGTTAATGGCTGCAATTAATAAAAGCAGAGCAACAATCATGGCAATTAGTGAGCCGGTACTAAAAAAACTAAAGTTAAAACCGTTGTTTTGTTGAAAGACAATTACAGTATATAGAAGATGTGTCAATACCCCTATCCACGCTGGATATAGGGCAGTTCGTTGTAAATGGTTTTGGTCAATACGCTTGATAATTAGCAGGGTGCTAATTAGATATGAGCATGTCGATAAAGCAGCTATTGTAGTGACGTTCATTGGTTTATTTTAGTGTAAAGCCGTCAAAAAAGTCAGGTAATGTTAAGTTAACCCAACTTAAAGCAATTAATTGTTCCGTCATTGCAACGAGTGCAAAGGTATTAATGGATATGGTAATATATTAGATTAAATAGTCCTAGCGCATTTGTAATAGCGGGTAGTTTCCTTAGATTAAACAATAAAGACATTGATATGTTTGATAATTTAACCGATAAATTAAGTATTACCCTTAAAAAACTTAAGGGACAAGGTCGTCTGACTGAAGATAATATTAAAGATGCGCTGAGTGAAGTGCGTATCGCATTACTTGAGGCGGATGTATCTTTACCGGTTGTTACGGATTTTATTGAACGTGTTAAAGAAGGTGCTTTAGGGCAGGATGTACAAGCCAGTCTGACACCTGGTCAAGCCATGATCAAGCTGGTTCAGTCTGAATTGGTTAAGGTGATGGGTGCCGCTAATGAAGGTCTTAATCTAAATGCAGTTCCCCCCGCTGTTGTATTGATGGCAGGTTTGCAGGGTGCCGGTAAAACGACTACAGTCGCTAAATTGGGTCGCTGGCTGCAAGAGAATCAAAAGAAAAAAGTAGGTGTTGTGAGTGCTGACGTGTACAGGCCGGCAGCTATTAAGCAACTGCAAATGTTGGCTAACGAGGTTAATTTAGAGTTTTTTGATAGTGATTTGACTCAAAATCCTGTTGATATCGCTATGAATGCAATTGATGCGGCCAAGCGAAAATTCTTAGATGTCATTATTATCGATACGGCAGGTCGCTTGCATGTTGATGATGAAATGATGGGCGAAATTAAAGCCTTACATGCGGCCATTAATCCAGTCGAAACGTTGTTTGTTGTTGATAGTATGACAGGCCAAGATGCTGCTATTACAGCTAAAGCCTTTAATGACGCTCTGCCGTTGACGGGTGTTATTTTAACAAAGGCCGATGGTGATGCTCGAGGTGGTGCTGCCTTATCTATAAGACATATTACCGGCAAACCTATCAAATTTATTGGTGTTGGGGAAAAAACCGACGGTTTAGAGCCTTTCTATCCTGATCGTATCGCCTCCCGTATCTTAGGTATGGGGGATATGCTCAGTCTGATTGAAGAGATTGAGCAAAAGGTTGATAAGGAAAAGGCTGAGAAATTTGCCCGAAAAATGCAAAAAGGCAAGGCCTTTGATTTAGACGATTTTCGTGAGCAATTGCAACAGATGCAGTCAATGGGTGGCGTCAGTTCCATGTTGGACAAGTTACCGGGCATGAATAGTGTGCCTCAGGAAATGAAAGATAAAGTGAATGATAAGGAGTTATCTCGTCAAATTGCGGTTATTAATTCTATGACTATGCAAGAAAGACGTTATCCAGATTTAATAAAAGGCAATCGAAAAAAACGAATCGCTGCTGGTTGTGGTCAGCAATTGCAGGATGTTAATCGTATTTTAAAGCAATTTATGATGATGCAAAAAATGATGAAGAAGTTTAAGTCTGGCAATATGGCTAACATGATACGGGGCATTAAAAGCAATGTCCGGGGTATGCGAAGATAGTTTTTTGTAGCTTTTCTATTC
>CAIVQX010000113.1 GCA_903908165.1 uncultured Methylococcaceae bacterium
AATGCCGATATTGTATTACTTAGTTATAAATTATGGACTGACACTTATTCCACGACTGAAATAATCGTCCACACTGGTGCTGTTAAAATAAATGACGAATGGATTGGTGATAATACAGTAGATGCAAAAAGCCTTAAGACCTTTATTGAGGATAGGAAAGGCGACTTGAATCATGTGTTGCTCTGGGATTTTAGCAGTGCTAGTACGAAAACTGATCAATTTCCTACATCCGAACAACAAACAAAGAGAAGCTATCTTTATCTCTTTTATACGACCATATTTGAGTTCTATAAAGATTTTTTAAAGGCTAATCCAGCAGATAAAAAAAATTTTTTCAAAGGCCGGACAAAAGGATCTGCTATTGAAACCCCACCTGGTCTTGTTTTAAAAGCACTTAAAACAGGATTCGAAATTTTAGGTGTAAAGTCTGATTCTGGCACACGATTTAGTGCCTATAAAGTAACCGATATTGAACCCTATGTAAGAACACACAAAACAATTGCTGAGCGTATTTTTCCGACTGGTGATTTCAATTGGGGCGAGAAAGTTGGAGCTAGTCTTTTTTTATTTAATCGGCCTATATTTGATGATCGCTTTATAATAAAAGCTTATAAGGTTGCACCTCGAAGTCCAACTATGGATCAAGAAGAGCCTGCCCTATATGACGCCGATATTCAACAGAAATTTAACGCCGTTACTACCATACCAGCTTCTGAAGCAGATTTAATGGGAAAGAAAGAAATTGAATTAAAGACCAAAGATAAAGAAAAATACCCCGGCGCACGAAATGCAAAACTTATAAGAGTAACCGCTTATGGGTTTAGAGCTGATACTCGCTCTCCGGTTCAGATAAGAGTAGATGGTGGTTTTACACCTAATGCAACTCGTGATGATCGAAGAAAATTGGCTGAATTGCCGTACAACGAACGCATGGCTCAACTTGACAGGCAAGGCACATCGAAACCTGTAATTGCATCACCTGATAGCTTTCTTGATAATCTTTCCCATCAAGCAACATGGGGTTCAGATTATTCTGGCTATGTATCTTTTGCTAAAAACCCAAAAAAAACTCTAAAATTTGTTCCACAGATAGAAAATTCTACTGCATGGATTTACGTAGTTAAATGCAGAGATGCAATAGACGTTGCTGAAAGTTTTCGTCAACCTCGTTATAACGAGAATGAAATATCTGTTGCGGGAGGGGTAGAATGGGAGGATATTGTCGGTTGGAGACGAATTGAATACAGACATGGATATAGATGGGCAGAGAGATTTTTTTATCTCAGCACAGATATTATAAAATTACCAAAATCACCAACGGGATTTGATCCAGAAAATAAATATAAAAGGGTTAAAGATACATTGTCTACTGACCCTTGGTGAATTTAAAAATATTCACACCTTTTAAGAGCAGAATACCCGATATTATCGAAAACACTAACACTCCCTAAGGTATACAACTGATTACAACATCATCACTATAAGGGCTAACTTCCCTATCTTTCTGCATATAAACGGCACTGTAGCGACGCATTTCGGACTTACCAATACGTAACAAAGGGCGATTATCCTGAAATGGTGATACTGTCGCACGACCCAGTAAAATCCAATCGGCATCTGTTTCACGCTGACAGTAAATATTGATACCGTCACTCCGGTATTTATTGAAACTCAAAGTAACGACACCGCCGGTATGGTCAAGGGCACTCAAATTTGGTTTTGCACTCGTAAAATCGTAACTTATCTCATGACCCACAACACCCAATGCTACACCCTGTGCTTCACTATAAGTCGGACTGGCTTTAAGGCGACGGACCAAAGCCCTGATCATGCTTTCAGCATTGTGCCGACTGTCATTTTTATTGGCCGTCGCTTGTTTAGCCGTTGCTTGAGCATCACTAGCCGTGGCAATTTTGTCATGAAAATCACTGTAATCTGCTTTAAGTTCGCTTAACTCATTCTCAGTCATAGCGATATCGACAACGCCAGACTGAAGCTTACTAACAAGATGTTCCAGCCAGACTAAAAAATCATGATCGGATTTAGGAATAAAATCAGCTTTACTCATGTTAACTCCAGGATAAATTGAATAACTGCTTGGTACTTGTCAGTGATTTACTTTAATAAACAAGCGACCCATTGATGGTTTTTTTCTGGCACTTTAACTCGTAGTGATTTGTCTTCCTTCTGCATAAATTAGTATAGACAACATTTCATAAAGTTAAGACGTTTAGTCGGTTATCTATAATATGTTTGATAAAACCATGAACTTTATTGCCGACCCTGAGTAATTGAGTGGCTTCATTTTAAAGATTTAACAATGACTGTAAGTTACAGCCCATATTTGACATGACATACAGTCATTTCGACTGCGCCTTTTTAGGAGACCACTTAAGGCATGAGACAAGCAACCCAAGCTTGCTGAATATTGTTTAATGTATCAGGATAACGCTTAAGAATTATTTTTGTATCACTTGAAGGAAAATATGCCCCTCTCTAAAAATTTGAAACTAACGCCTAGTAACGTATCACTCACCGGAGACAAACTTCTCTAGCACAAATAATTGACATTAATTACAACAGCTACCAACAACATGGCTAGGATTGAATACATGAGATTTAATAAAAGCCAAGCATAACGATTTACATCTAAAATTTCAGCGTATTGTTAATGCGTAAGTTCCGACTTTTTTAATACGCAGTTTTTATAAATACTACTTTTTACGCCACCCTTGTATCATCACATAAAAAACGGGTACAAAAGGGATGGCCAAAAAGGTAGAAGCCATCATTCCACCGAAAACAACAGTACCCAATGCCTGTTGACTTGCACCGCCAGCACCTTCAGCACTCATCAATGGCAATACACCAAGAATAAAAGCAAAAGAGGTCATGAGTATTGGTCGGAAACGACGCCGTGTTGCTTCTATGGCAGCCTCAGCACTTGTCATACCTTCATCTTGCAACTTCTTGGCAAATTCAACGACCAAAATAGCATTCTTGCTCGCGAGCGCGATCATAAGTACCAGACCAACTTGAGTATAAAGATTGGTATCTAGATTACGAACTATTAATGCCAAAATAATACCCACCAAGGCCATGGGCACTACCATAATAACCGCTAAAGGCGTTGTCCAACTCTCATACTGCGCAGCAAGTACAAGAAAAACCAATAGTAACGAAAGGGCATAAATAAAATAGGCTTGACTACCTATCTGTTTTTGTTGATAGGCAATAGCCGTCCATTCATAACCCATCCCCATTGGCAATGAATTTGCTCCAATTTGATCAATCACATTAATCGCTTCTCCAGCACTAGACCCTGGCGCTGGAATCATGATTAAATTCGCTGCAGGGAATAGGTTATATCGACTTACTAATTCAGATCCAAGTTTACTTTCAACCTTCATTAACGTTCCAAGCGGTATCATTTCCTCGCGAACATTTTTGACGTACTGATTTTTAATATCTTCTACTCTCAATCGAAAAGGGGAATCAGCCTGCACGTAAACTTGAAATGATTGATTAAACTTATTAAATAAGTTGATATACATAGAGCCCATATAGCCTTGTAAGGCATTAAAGACATTATCCATGGCTACTTCAAGTGATTGAACCTTAGTGCGATCAACATCCAAGAATAATTGCGGACTTTGATTGCTAAAAGTTGTTGCAATCATGCCAATACCCGACTGAGCTCTGGCTATGCGAATTACTTCCTGTGTGGCTTTTTCTAGCTCAGCAAGTCCTTTTCCTTGCTTATCTTCAATAAGCAACTGAAGACCTCCACTAGCGCCTAAGCCCTGAATCGGAGGCGGTGGAAGAACAGTAGAATTAGCCTCAGGAATCTGACTTAGGGTTTTATTTAAATTAGCAATAATATGCGCTTGGTCAAGTTCTTTATCGCGTTTTCGGTCATCATCATAGCGTACAAAAGTTGCGATTGAATTCATCAACGGGGCAGAATCCAATGCCGAAAAACCACCCAAGACTACCCATGCTTTGATACCGGGTGTATTTTTTAGTAAAGCATCCATCTTGGCTGACACATTACGAACTCGCGGCTGTGACGCACCCTCTGGTAATCGTGTGATAACAATACAATAGCCTTGATCCTCAATTGGCAAAAAACCAGTTGGATTGACTGTAAATGCAATGCCTCCTATAACGATAATCGAAATAAAGACCAGTGACATAACACGAGTTCTTTGCACCATCCATCTCACTAAACGAACATAGGCGTCCTCTATCCAAGCATAAACCTGATTAAATTGCTGATAAAAAGCACTCAGTTGAAAGTCAGCCGGACGCGATCTTAGATACATTGCACATTGAGCTGGCTTAAGCGTTAAGGCATTAACTGCACTAATCACTGCCGTTGAAGTAATCACCAAGGCAAATTGACTAAATATCTGACCTCCAATACCAGGGAGAAAGGCGGATGGCAAAAATACAGAAATTAATACCAGGGTTATTCCTAATACTGGCCCCGTCATTTCTTCCATAGCTTTAATTGCGGCATCCTTCGGTGTGAAGCCTTTTTCAATATAATGTGACGCATTTTCGACAATTACTATTGCATCATCCACTACAATACCAACGGATAGAATTAGTGCGAACAAGGTCATTAAATTAACCGAGAAACCCAATAATGCCATAGCCCCGAAAGCACCAATTATAGTGACAGGAACAGTAGTTGCAGGTACAAGTGTCGCTCGCCAATTTTGTAAAAACACCAAAATCACAAACAACACTATAACTCCCGCTTCAATTAGGGTCTCGTAGACGGCGTTGATTGATTCCTTAATATCTAGAGTCGTATCATAATAGATGCCATATTTCATTCCCTTTGGAAAATCTCGACTCATCTTTTCCATTTCTTTACGAATCTGATCTCCTACCTCAATAGCATTTGAACCAGGAAGCGTATAGGCAATAATATGGGCAGATTTATGATCATTAATTTTGGCAAAATTGGTAAAATTTTGTTGACTTAACTCTACTCGAGCGAGATCTTTGACTCGGACGATTTTTGCAACAGCTCCTTTATCTTTAAGTCGTGATGCTTTAATAATAATATTTTCAAATTCTGTCGTATCGGACAAACGACCCAAGCCATTAATAGTCAATTGCATAGATTGTTCATCAGGAACTGGAGGGCCACCAAGAGTACCGACAACCATCTCAACATTATTGTGTTTGATCGCTTCAGCAACATCTTTAACGGTTAACTTATAGTACCTCATCCGCTCAGGATTGAGCCATATCCGCATACTATAAGAACCGGCACCAAACGTTTTAATTTGTCCCATTCCGGGTATGCGCCCTAAAGGATATTGCAGGTTTATGATGGCATAGTTAGATAAATAGGATTCATCAAATCGTTCGTCATCAGAATAAAGACTAACCACTTGAAGAATATTGGTCGATACTTTTCTAACAGTCACTCCTTGTTTTTGAACAACATCAGGTAGCTGCGCTAAAGCGCCACTAACCATATTCTGAACTTGTGATTGTCCCGTATCGAGATTACTACCTACTTTAAAAGTGATAGTTAATGTATAGGTTCCATCACTGCCACTGGTAGAGGATTGATAGATTGAATTTTCGACACCGTTAACCGCTTGCTCAATAGGTATGCCTATTGTCTTGGCAATAGTTTCTGCACTTGCTCCTGGATAGCGAGTTGTAACTTGAATAGTGGGTGGTGCAATATCTGGGTATTTTGTGATAGGAAGATTATAAAGACTAATCGCCCCTAAAAGGATGATAATAATGGCAATAACATTCGCTAAAATAGGTCGCTCAATAAAAAATTTGGATATCATGGAGTCAGACCATCCTTATTTATGGCTTGACTTAATGAAGTATTTTCGGTTTTCAGGGCATCCTTAACTGGGTTTATTGTCTTACCGGGTATTGCACCAAAAACACCATTTACAATCACCCAATCCGAAGGCGAAATACCTTCATCAATAACGACCATTTTTCCTTCACGATTTCCCTTCTTAACACTGCGTCTTTGAACTATATTCTTTTCATCCATTATCAGAACATAATTGCCTTGTTGGTCTAATCCTACGACTTCATCAGGAATCAATAACGCAGCAACAGGACTGGATATAATCGCTTTAATGCGTGCAAAAAGCCCGGGGAGAATATCAAGATGTGGATTAGGGAAAATAGCTCGCAATAAAAGTGTACCGGTAGTACTGTCAACACTAATACCTGCGAAATCTAGAACGCCCTGATGTGGATAGCCTGTTTCGTTAACCAGTCCCAGATATACAGGTATTGGCTGGATTCTCTCAACACCATGATCATTAACTGTATATTCTGCTTTAATTTTAAACAGATCCTGTTCACTAATTGTAAAATAGGCATAAATTGAATCTATTTGATTCACTTCCGCTAATACTGTCTTTTCTCCGGCACCAACTAAGTTACCCGGATCTTTTAATCTTCGACCTGCAACTCCATTGAACGGAGCAGTTATTTGTGTATATCCAACGTTCAATTTAGCCAGGGTTACATCCGCTTCAGAACTAAGCAATGAGGCCTTAGCGGCATCACGCTGATATAACCAATTATCCACTTCGGTTTGCGGAGCGGCATTTTTCTTAAACAATCCAGAATATCGAGAATACTCATTTTCGGCATGTATTAGTTTAGCTTTATCCGCCAATACCTCAGCCTTTGCCTGCTCCAGTTTTGCATCATAGGTATCACGCTGAATCTGGAATAATAATTGACCCGCTTTAACAGGCTCTCCATCTTTTAGAAAAACTTGGGTGAGAAACCCTTCAACACGAGCAACCAATTCAACCGTCTTAAGGGCTTGAGTATTGCCCGTAAATTCTAAGGATGGTGTAACAAGTCCTTCTATTGGATGCGCAATGACAACCTGAGGTGGTGGTGGAGGACCATAAGCATCTTTAGGCTTGCAGCCAATCATGATCAATGAACATAACGTTATTATTACTAATCTAGCCAAGCAAAAATCCTCTTGTAATATTGGTTATAACAGCTCTCATGCCTAAATTTGTTATCAATTTATCGACTATTTTTACCATTGCGGCAATCTGATCAAGTTAGTTGGTCGCTCAGATGGTACTGGATTATGTGCCAATAAGCCTCCCCAATTAGTTCGTTGCTCCATCGCCTTTACAATGGGCTCAGGAATAAACGCCTTCCCTTCTCGAATTTCCCAGCCGCCACCTAGTGCACGATAGACACCTACTAGATTGATTGAGATAGAACCTAATGTTTGGGCAAAATCTTCTTGTTGTCTTAACAACTCTTGTTCAGCAGTTAATACGGTTGTGAAATCAGTTATCCCTTCATTATACTGAAGAGTCGCTAGATCAAGGGCTCTTTGTGCAGCTGAGGTACTTTCGGCTAAATATTCAGCTGAGTTCTGAGCCATAAGAAATGCTATCAGGGAATCTTCGACCTCCTTTTGGGCCTTTAAAACCTGATTTTGATAATTCAATATCGCCACTTCTAGCTTTGCATCTTGGGCTCGGACTTGGTTGGTAATCTGTCCATAATTGAACAGATTCCATTGCACAGAAGGTCCAAATCGGTAGAACTGATTACCCCAATTGAACATATCACTCAAACTACTTCCCATTGCGTTACTGGATACAAAACCAAAGCTGCCAGTAATCGAGAAAGCAGGATAAAGATTGGCAACTACTACACCGATACGAGCGGATTGCGCTAAAGTATCCATTTCAGCTTTACGTATGTCGGGTCTACGACGCAATAAATCAGTTGGAATTCCGACAGCAACTTGTAACGGAGCAGCTGGAATTTGGCCAATCTGACTGGCAGTAAAAAACTTATTTACAAACTTATCGGGTGGTATACCAAGTAATAGACTTAAAGCATTTTTAGTTTGTCGCAACTGTCTTTCTAAGGTTGGAATAGTAGCTTGAGTACTCTTTAAAATAGTAGTCGCTTGTTCGACATCTCGTTGGGTACCCGTCCCTCCAGTAAACTTCGCAGTGGAAATACGAACACTTTCTAACTGAAGTGTGACGTTTTCCTTAGCAATTTGCACTCGCTTCTCAAGCGTTCGTAATTGAATATAAGCATTTGCAACGTCCGATACTAGCGACACTAAAAGGTTATCATATTCGGCTACAGATCCCATTAATTCAGCATCGGCGGCTTCGATAGCCCGACGATATTTACCCCAAAAATCAATTTCCCAATTTGCCATTAATCCCATCCGGCTATACATAAGGGGGTTACCTACACCATTACCCAATTTCTTCAAAAAAGGATTGGATATGTCTGATAATTCTCCTTCTGCACCTTGTTGCTGTGGGTATAAATCACCAATCGCGATACCCACTTCTGCACGTGCATTCAAGATTCGAACCCCTGCAGCTTTTAGAGGAAGATTTTGTGCATAAGCTGTGTTAATAAGCTCATTAAGGGTAGGATCATTGAACAGGCGCCACCATTCTCTGAAGTCCTTAGTTTGATTTAGATGAGTATTTCCTGTTTCAAGCCATTCTGAAGATGCTTGAGAAATAGGTGTTTTAAAATCAGGCCCAACTTTATAATTACAAGCCGATAAAAATATAATAAAAAACAACAGCCCCAATAAACTCTTAAAAATAGATTTCTTTTTTACTGTCATTTTTTAGCATACTATTTTATATTTCTATTAATTTTATCAGGAATATATCTATTACTCCATCCTTAAATATACACCTTTGACAATATGAAAATGGGATCAATTGAACACCTTTCTATACTTAAACAAGCTATAAAAATATCAAAGCAATTAAGGTAAGTAATGTTTGTTATCAACGTCGCTAGAAATGAATCCTAGCAACGTGACTTTCGGCAATAATTTTGGCAATCTTTTCGTCACATGAACTTTGAATATGAATCGGCCTTTACAAAAAAACGTTGGCCCCAACCTCTAATGTGTAGCCTAATCAATCTAAAAAATTGATAGCTTCCAACGTAATTGCATGAAACCAAAATTATAAAAGTGTGTCATATGACACACTTTTTGGTGACATAAACATTTTTTTTAGGTATAGTCAACCACGTAAAAATATATTTTAAGGAACCTACCATGAAAACCAGAAACTTAATTCTTTCATTTACTCTCGCTGCTTTGTTTGCTTTACCAGTGGGAGCGACAACACATGAGCCACATAATTGCGTAACACATTGCGCTCAACATACAGACAAAAATGCCAAAATGTGTACAGATCATTGTAAAGTTGATCCTGTTGCAGGTGATCATAATTGTGCAACTCATTGCGCAGCTCAAGCTAGCGATAAAGATAAAGCTTGTGCAACGCATTGTGCAAAATAATATGACCTAAACATCTTATCTTGTAAGCAACCAGATAGGATGAAATAGGATTATCAAGCTACTAGTCCAATGGAGTAGTAGCTTTTTTTATGCTCACCACAAACAAATATAAATCTGTATTACCCTAATTATCTAAGGACTATTTATAAGGATAATCAACGAGTTCTTAATCCAGCTTCTTATCACCCATCATAGCTAAAGCTAAGGCCTCAGCAACTTTAATACCATCAACTGCCGCAGAAAGAATTCCACCTGCATAACCGGCACCTTCGCCGGCTGGATAAAGTCCTTGTATATTGATACTTTGAAAAGATTCATTACGCTTGATGCGAATCGGTGAGGAGGTACGCGTTTCTACACCGGTTAAAACCGCATCGGCCATAGCAAAGCCTTTAATTTTTTTATCAAAAGCAGGCAAGGCTTCACGTATTGCCTCTATCGCATAGCTTGGTAACGCGGAACTTAAATCGCCTAAATGCACACCCGGTGTATAAGAAGGCTGCACAGAACCAAAAGCTACAGAAGGTTTATTGACAATAAAATCACCTACCAATTGTCCAGGTGCCTCATAAGTTGAACCACCCAACTGATAAGCATGTGCTTCCAACTGACGTTGAAAATCGATACCTGCCAAAGGACTGCCCGGATAGTCTTCAGGTGTAATACCTACCACGATACCACTATTGGCATTTCGTTCATTTCGTGAATATTGGCTCATGCCATTAGTAACAACATGGCCCGCTTCTGAAGTTGCAGCTACTACTGTTCCCCCAGGGCACATACAAAAACTATAAACTGCTCGACCATTTTTACAATGATGTACTAGCTTGTAGTCAGCTGCGCCGAGCAAAGGATGCCCCGCATTATTACCAAAACGGCATTTATCAATCAATGATTGGGGATGTTCAATTCTAAAGCCAATAGAAAAAGGCTTAGCTTCTATATAAACACCTTGCTCATGAAGCATCTTGAAGGTATCGCGTGCACTATGACCGACCGCCAATACAACATGATGTGTCAAAATGGTTTCACCACTAATCAATGTCACACCACAAACTCTACCCTTTTCAATTTCCAGCTTATCGACCCGATTTTGAAAGCGAATCTCGCCACCCAAAGATTCTATAGTGGCGCGCATTTGTTCAACCATAGTTACTAATTTAAAAGTACCAATATGCGGTTTACTAACACGTAAAATCTCCGGAGGGGCGCCCGCTTTTACAAATTCTGTAAGTACTTTACGACCATAGTGTTTAGGGTCTTTAATTTGGGTATAGAGCTTCCCATCAGAAAATGTTCCAGCACCACCCTCACCAAACTGCACATTAGATTCAGGATTAAAGATTCCTTTTCGCCATAACCCGAAAGTATCTTTGGTGCGTTCACGAACTTCTTTGCCGCGCTCCAAAATAATGGGTTTAAAACCCATCTGCGCTAATATCAAGCCTGCAAACAAACCGCAAGGACCTGTTCCAATAACTACTGGCCTCTCGGTTAATTCCTTAGTGGCTTGTGCAACAAACTGATAGGTAACATCTGGCGTTAAAGAGATCTGTGTATCATTTTCCATCCTTAGCAAGATATCTTTTTGATTCTTTGTTTCCACGTCAAGCGTATAAACCAGATTAATCGAGTCCCGTTTTCGGGCATCATGACCTTGCCGAAATATAACGTAATTGATCAACTCACCTGCACTAATACCCAAGCGCTTTATGATAGCCGCTTTGATTGAAGCTTCCGTATGATCCAAAGGGAGCTTAAGTTCAGTGATTCTCAACATATTTGTTATTCCAATAATGCTCTATATTTGTAATGCACTATAGATTTTTAGTGTTAAAGCAACGGCAAGTCGTCTAAATAATAAGATCTACAACGCTTAAGAGAAAATTACTGCCGGCGTTATCATTGTTATCGTCATATTATCCAAGATGATCGTAAAATAACCCTTGCAAACGGTACATTTTACCTTAATGCTGGATTTCTTGTTAGTATCTCCGTTTGAACACTTGCATTTTCTATAGCAATACTACGGTTATTTGTGAATATAATTAACTTGTTAAGAAAATTAATCACGTAAAATAATAACAATGACAACAGTTGCAGTTTTATATAACAAAAACAATAGAGGTAACGCCATGAAAAACTCAAAATTACTCGCACTACTATGTATTGTTTGTACTTTTTACATCAGCAACTCTCTCGCTTCAGAACATCATAGCGGCCATGGCGCTTCCAAAAATAGCAGTGGAAGCAATGGCAGTGCAAATACCTGCGGCAAACCTAACTTAGACAAATTTTTACCACCCCACCTTGCCACTGTCTCACCTGGATCAGAATTCTCTTTTTTAGTTTTCAATATTAATAACCCCGAACAAATTGCGGTCACTGTTAAAAACATACCCATTGAAATAAAGGCAGAGTTTAAAGATCCTTTCTATCTGGTTAAAGGAAAAATACCTGCGTCTCTTGTTAATACAGCGGCTAGAATTAACATTAAAGTATCAGCAAAATCGCCACATTGCGAGGTAGAAGCTGGCTGGTTATTAAAAATAGTCGATAAATAAGCACACTATCGATCAATATACTCTCGGTTTTACCCACAGTATTCTTGGTAAAGCCGATAACTCTCTGTGATATTTTCATTACTAAAAATAATGAGTTGAATGACTACCATGCCTGAAAATAACCCCATTAAAAAATGCGCTGCTTTCTGTCTGGCATCGCATTTTGATATTAATGAATTAGCTACGGTACTATCAGAATCGACCCTGATACGAATTATTAAGGGCTCATTACTTATTGAAGATGATAACTCTTGGTCTGTTATCTTTGCCTATGGTGCAGTTGTGCATTGGAATGTCAGTAGCGAACAACAAACTAAACTGCATCAACTATTACTCGATCACGCAGAAAATCAACTATCTATTACAGAAGAAGATTTCTTCACTTTTGCGCTCAATTGTCAAAGTACACGTATTATCGAAGATCATATTGAGATTGAATCTTCAGATCCTATTTTAATATTCGCCTTATCTCAAGGTATGGCGCAATCAATTAAGCTGGCCTCTTTTGAAACCAACGCTATAACCACTATAAATAACACCAATTACATTCCAAAATCCTTAGCCGAAAATGGACGCATTAAATTAAGCCGTCATAATATTGCTAAAATTCGTGGACAATTATTTTTGACCAAAAGCGATATCATTTTAAACTATGACTTACTGGATACTCCTGACTTCTTTTGGGAATACCCTGAATATGAAACTTTTTACAATATCACTGCAAAATATCTGGAAATTGCTCCCCGTACTCAGGTATTATCCAAAAAACTTGAAACTATCCATGAATTATTTGAAATGTTGGCGGATGAACAAAAACATAGACATTCAACCATATTAGAATGGATTATTATCTGGTTAATTACCTTTGAAATAGGCATGACAGTAGCTGATAAACTACTTTAAAACATAGAACAATCTATTCCCAATGCTTAGTTATCGACATTCCTTTCACGCAGGCAATTTTGCAGATGTATTAAAACACATCGTATTAATTCAAATACTCGAACATCTAAGTAAAAAAGATAAACCCATCTGTTGCATCGATACCCATGCAGGCCCAGGCGAGTACCAACTTAATAGTGAATTCGCCTTAAAAAACAAAGAATTTGAAAATGGTATTGGCCAATTATGGCAACTAGACAACCCGCCCGATAGCGTTGCCAGTTATATTAATGTTCTTAAACATTTTAATCCCGATGGTATATTAAACCGTTATCCCGGATCGCCCTTAATTATCAAGCATTTTTTACGCAACCGTGACCGCGTGTTTTTACATGAGTTACATTCAACAGAAATAGATTTATTAAATACAGTCATCGGTAATGATAGACAGATCAAAATTGCGCATAGTGATGGTCTAAAAAATGCTATTAGCCTATTACCACCACTGCAACATAGGGGCATGGTGCTTATTGATCCTTCTTATGAAATAAAAAGTGATTACCAACTGGTAGTAGATACCTTAATACAGATGCATAAACGCTTTACTACCGGCACCTATGCTCTTTGGTACCCAGTAGTAAACCGTAGCCGTAATCTAAAAATGGAAAAAGCTATTAAAGCTAGTAATCTTAAAAATGTACAATTATTTGAACTGGGCATAACAGTCGATTCATTAGAACATGGAATGACTGCCAGCGGCATGATTGTCATCAATCCACCTTGGACTTTAGCAACACAAATGCAAGAAACTCTACCTTGGTTGGCTCAAAAATTAGGGATCGATGGGTCAGAACAATACCGGATAGAAACATTGATTAGCGAGTAATTTCACTCATTAATGCTACCATAACAGTTATTTATATATTTTAGAAAGAACAGGTTAACCCAATATGAAAAATATTATTGTAATGTCAGGCGATAT
>CAIVQX010000114.1 GCA_903908165.1 uncultured Methylococcaceae bacterium
CTGTATACCCAACATGCTGCTCATGGCGCCCGCTGATGAAAATGAATGCCGCCAAATGCTCACCACCGGTTATTTGCATGAAGGACCTGCTGCCGTAAGATATCCTCGTGGTAAAGGCCCGGGTACAGTGGTTGACAAAGCCCTAGATGCATTACCAGTGGGCAAAGGTGAAATACGTCATCAAGGCAGTCGAATTGCCATCTTGGCGTGGGGCAGTATGGTCACACCCGCCTTGGTTGTAGGTAAACAATTAGGTGCAACCGTCGTTAATATGCGATTTATCAAACCACTGGATGAAGAGTTACTGCTTGAGCTTGCCAAAAGTGTCGAGGTATTTGTCACCATCGAAGAAAATGTTATTTCAGGTGGAGCAGGTAGTGCCGTCAATAACTTTCTGCAGAAACAACATATCCTCATGCCAGTTTTAAACATTGGTCTTCCTGATAGTTTTATTGAACAAGGCACGCGAGAAGAGTTGCTGGCTATTTGTGGTTTGGATGTTCAAGGTATTACTAACCAAATCGAAACTTTCTGCCCTTGATTCCTAGGGTTAGAGAATATATAGAACTATAAAACTCTACGTTACTTCGCTCTTTGTACATTGATTAATTTCATTTAATAAGATCCCATCGTTTCGTGATCCTAGATTTTCTAAATATTTAGCATTTTATCAATACAATCGACAGGGCATATTTCAAAGCATTTCGGTAAGCTTTGATCTCCACACATTCAGTTCATAATTCGTGTCAATAGTATAAATGTTTTCGTCTTGTCATATCGGCTGCATTAGTATTTTCCGTTCACAAGCGTCAGAATTAATACATTCTTGATTACTGTTTAGCGCATTCAACCAGAAGGTTCTCAAAACCGATAACGACTGCCATATGAGTTTAATAGGATTTGTCAACTTTGTTATCATAAATTTATTTATTGACTCTCCTTTTTTAAAGGGAATAAAATTTAAATAATAAGTTTACTTCATTTAAATGTGCCAGGATTGAAGAAAAATTATTTTTCATAGGGTTTTATTTTAAATATTCAGTTAAAGGGATAGTCTGATATGACTAAAGTTAGAAATTTGATTATCTTTGGCGATAGTATGACTGATATTGGTATAAAGAAAGGAAGTGTTTATGGTGTTCTTGGTCGTGCTTTGCGGGAAATGCGAGTTAATGAGATAGGCCGCTTCAGTGACCGCAAGAATTGGACTGATTTTCTCTGGGAATGGTCAGGTGGGGAAACTATGATCATGAAAGATAAAGATACTACTAACAAACTTTCAAATAATCATAAAAATTTTGCATGGACAGAAAAAAATGGCTCGAGAGCAGGGTCTATAGTAGGGTCTCCTTTAGATTCTAACGAAAGATTTCTGTATATCAATTATGCAGAAGGTGGTGCAATGGGAGCCTCTGACAGAGGAAAAATGGGCTTGTATTCTTTCAAGCATCAAGTAGATAACTATCTAAAGGTGGAAAGAGGCAGGTCTGAAAAAACTCTATACATTGTCTGGTTTGGACTTAACGATTTAATAACGAATAACCGACCTAAGAATGAAATGCTTGGAGTTGTTCAAGAACTGCTCGGTTTATGTAAACAAATTCAGGATAAAACAGATGGTTTTTTTCTTATTTTGAATTTACCTGACCCAAAAGATGCGGTTCGTTTTGAATTAGAGCAGACAACTCAAAAAATTAAAGATTTTCAAGAGGGAGCTGAAAACTATAATAAATGCTTGACTCAAGAAATCGTTAAACCGTCATGGGGGTTCAAGGCAAATACAATTAAGCTTGTTGATATTAATGCTGACCTTAAGTTGGTGAATGCAGATTTAGCATCATATGGTCTGAGAAAAGGCGCCCAACCACATGGCATAAAAGTGCGTTATTATTCGCAGCGGCCATATGAAGCAGGAATGTTGGTTATGCTCAATATAAAAGACAGTCTGGGGGAGACCGTTCAAGTTCGAGCTTCTTCTATGTCTCATGACTTAGAAAATCAACACCTTGCTGTATATGAAAGAACTAATCCCAATGCACGACTCACTCGAATTGCTCAAATGGAAATAATGCGTAAAGAAATACGTGCTGGTTCCTCGGATGAAGTTATTTATGCGGCTGCCAAGTTGGCTCGTGATAAGGCAGCAGAAGATACAGGATTTTTTGGTCGAAGTGATTTAAGAGATACCCTAGATAGATTCCTTGACAAAGATATATATGCAGATTTTGCCGATGTAAATAGTAATTGGACGACAACTTCTGATAAAGCTCATCCCACTGAAGCAGTCTATAAAATAATCGCTAAATCAATCGTCAAGACCATTAAAGCAAATAATTTAGAAATAGGAAGATTAAATCAATCTAAGGAAGCTAATTGGGTTTTTCCTGCAGTACAAAAGGGAAAATGCCCTGGATGTAAAAAATCTGGTCACGATACTGATGCTACTTATTGTAAGTACTGTGGATCAAGATTCCCCCAATATTGAGAATTAAGAATAAGTGAATTCAATCTCAACCTAATAAGAATATGGTTAAATCAAATATTTTTTAGTGTGCGGTATTGATTAGCACAAGAATAAAGCTATTTTGAAAATTTTTTGTGAGGATGAATTAATCCATGAAATTTCGCTAGTATTTATTGCGTCAATTTTAAGTATTTTTGATACAGTGAATCGTGATCTTCAAAATGCTTGGGATCTTTATCAATACAATCCACAGGGCACACTTCAATACATTGCGGTAAGCCGTGGTGCCCTATACATTCAGTGCATAAATCCGGATCGATAATATAAATATCTTCGCCTTGTGATATGGCTGCATTGGGGCATTCCGGTTCGCAAACGTCGCAATTAATGCATTCTTCATTAATGAGTAGTGCCATGTTATTTCCTAAGTAAATTTTTCGATTAAGCGTTGGTGAACAGCATCAGGGACGAAGCATGACACGTCACCCTTTAGTTGTGCGATTTCTCTGATCATGGTGGAAGAGATAAATTCATATTGCTCAGCAGGTGTTAAGAACATGGTTTCAAGTTCTGGGGCAAGCCGTCTATTCATTCCTGCTAATTGAAACTCGTATTCGAAATCCGATACTGCTCGTAAGCCTCTTAAAATAACCGTAGCACCCTGTTGTTTAGCGCATTCAACCAGTAGGTTGTCAAAACCGATAACTGCTACATTACTGAATTCAGAAATTACACGACCTATTAATTCAACGCGTTCATTAAGAGAAAATAGGGGTGTTTTGCCTCGGTTAACGGCCACGGCAACAATTACTTTGTGGTATAACTTTGAGGCTCTGGCAATGATATCTAGGTGACCATTGGTTATTGGGTCAAAAGTACCCGGATAAATGGCTATAATTTGCATAGAATAGAGTTTGAAATTTGATAATTTTATACTATGGCAGTGGTTTTATAAACTTCTTTAGCTGATAAAGTTAATTTTAATAGACCATATTGAATCTTGTGGGGGTTATTTGGCTTGTCCGCATTTAAAAAGATTGGCAGTCATTATTGAAATATGAGAAGGTATAATTCCCTTTCAAATTTATAGCGATAGACAAATAATCATGCCTGATAACATATTTTCTATTAATCACGCCAGTTTTATTGTTGCTGATGTCGTTGCCTCCTTGGTTTTTTACTGTGATGTTTTGGGCTTGCAGACGATAGAGCGACCAGATTTGGGTTTTCCAGGGGCATGGATTCGGATAGGACAGGGAGCGGAGCAAATCCATTTATTGGAGCTAAGCAATCCGGATCCAATATCTGGAAGGCCTCAGCATGGCGGTCGTGATCGTCATATTGCTTTAAATGCCATAGCCATAGAGCCCATTCAAGAAGCTTTGAAAAAAGCTGGGGTGATTTATACTATGAGCCTATCCGGGCGAAGGGCACTTTTTTGTAGAGATCCCGATGAAAATACCATCGAAATTATTGAACGGGCATAGTGGCTGTTTATTCTATTTATACGGCGTTAAATGGATTTTGCTAAGCGATGCAAGGCTTCACTGCCATGATTAAACACGGGCCATCCATCACCAGTTAAAATCGCTTTGATGTTGGGTAGCTCTGCTAAACGCTTGATGGATTGACTTGCTTTAGGTGGATTAATTAGTTTTGCTTCGGGTAAAGCGCATAGTTCACCGGCAACATGGCAGCGTATCAAGTCCCCTGTAATTAAAGTCGTATGATCTAAAAGCAGTGCCAATTCACCAGGTGTTTTAGAGCCTTCAAGTTCGAAGACAATCAAGCCCGGAAAGACTTCTTCGTGATCATGCAACCAGTGATCGCAGGAGATAGGAAACGTCTCTTCTTCAGCTGAGGGGCCGTAAATTTGAGCGCCGGTGTTTTTGGCAATATGTTCAGCATCACGACAATGGTCACTATTGGTGATTATTATAAAATTAACGCCTCCCAATCGTTGCAAATGACTGTGATCATGTTCGGTCATAGGTAAAGGGTCAATGAGTATATTGCCTCCCTCACGTACCCAAAGCACACTGTTAAAATCCAGATTGCGTTCTTTATTGAATTCTGACCAACCAAATAAATCTTTTCTATGCAATTGTTTCATTGATATAACTCGATGCCTGTAAGCTTATTTTCATTATTTGATGAGTGTTTTATGCTTATTCCGTTACCTTGTAAAAATTTTTTCGATTTTTAATGTTACTTAAGAACTGATGACGCATATTATTATCAACTTGGCTCCATAGGCTAATTTCATTGAGTGAACGAAAGCAACCCGTACAAATTTTTTCATTATTTAAAGTGCACTTACTTATGCAAGGTGATGATGCAGGGCCTTGTTCACTATTCATATCTTATAGAGGTTTGTTGCCTGGTTAAACCATGTTTTTATAAGACATGCTTTAAACTTATTTTTAATAATTCAGTCAATAAAACAACATGTTGTTCTGTAAAACTCATTGTAATTATCATTTATGGCGTTACGTTTAGTCCAAGTAAGGCATCTAGTTTTTTTTGTTGATCTAATGCGTATAAGTCGTCAAAGCCACCAACATGGACGTCACCAATATAAATTTGAGGTACGGTACGACGCTTGGTCTTACGCATCATTTCTTCTCTTAATCCCAATTGGCTATCAACGTTAATTTCGGTATAAGAAACACCTTTTTTGTCAAGCAGTCGTTTAGCCATAAGGCAGTATGGACAAATGTTGGTTGTATAGATCAGTATCTCAGGCATGTTTCAATGATTTTTGTTAATATAACGTTAAGTATTATAAATATGCAAGATACAGGGAAAAAAGGAAAAGGTTAAATTAATTTACCTGTCTTTTTCTCCATGAGCCTTGAACCTAATTAATTTTTTGAGAGTAAACTATGAGCGATTTACCGGTAAATTTAAAGTATGCCACATCTCATGAATGGGTATTAGTAGAAGAGGACAATCTTGTTCGTGTCGGCATAACCGATTTTGCTCAGCAACAACTTGGAGACTTGGTTTTTCTCGAGCTACCTGAGTTAGGCCGTATTGTTGATGCACAAGAACAATGTGCGGTGGTTGAGTCGGTTAAAACAGCATCAGATTTATTTAGTCCGGTTTCTGGAAAAATTGTAGCCACTAACCAGGCACTTACTGATGAACCTGAACTGGTTAA
The DNA here is from genome assembly GCA_903908165.1 of uncultured Methylococcaceae bacterium. Classification (GTDB taxonomy): domain Bacteria; phylum Pseudomonadota; class Gammaproteobacteria; order Methylococcales; family Methylomonadaceae; genus Methylobacter_C. The sequence goes on from CAIVQX010000114.1 coordinate 5,628, forward strand.
TGATGACCCTTATGGCACTTGGATATTTTGTGTTAAAGCGGACGATTTGTCAGGGATTGCTCAATTAATGGATGCTGATGCTTACCAAGCGCTTATTGAGTAATTAAGATATCAAGCTCGATGTAATGGGATTTACATGTAAGGCAGGTAAAATTAATTTTTTTGTTTAGGGAATAAGTAAAACGATGGCAAACCAAAATGCAAAAGGCATTAAACGCCTTATTAATGCGTGTATCTTTTCTGTTGCAGGTTTTAAAGCAACATGGACACATGAAGAAGCTTTCAGACAAGAAGTTATTTTGTTTGTTGTTTCAACGCCTATAGCTCTATGGTTAGGGCAAACTACTATTGAAAAACTCCTACTTATCGGTAGTGTGGTTTTGGTTATGCTGGTTGAGTTGCTCAATTCAGCCGTTGAGGCTGTAGTTGACCGGGTTGGCTTTGAGCATCACGAATTATCAGGTAGAGCTAAAGATATTGGTTCTGCAGCAGTTATGATGTCATTGGCGTGGGCAGCAGTAACCTGGGCATTAATTTTAATTTAAAGAGAGATATCAATGAGTGCATTAATATGTGGATCAATGGCTTATGACACTATCATGGTTTTCCATGATAAATTTAAGAATCATATTTTGCCGGAAAAAGTACATATGTTAAATGTATCTTTTTTGGTGCCTGTTATTCGTCGTGAGTATGGTGGATGTGCCGGTAATATTGCCTATAATTTAAATTTGTTGGGTGAAGAACCTTTAACTATGGCAGTCGTCGGTCATGATTTTGAACCTTACAGTCAATGGATGAGCCAGAATGGTTTATCCAGTGAGTTTATTCATATAATCGATAATCAATATACTGGTCAAGCTTACATTACTACCGATGATGAAGGTAATCAGATTACCGCTTTTCATCCTGGTGCGATGAGTTTTGCACATTTAAATTCAATTCCTACTGAAAGTGATATTAGTATAGGTATTGTGTCGCCGGATGGAAAAGAGGGTATGCATCTGCATGCTGAACAATTTGTTGAATTGGAAATACCTTTTATATTTGATCCCGGTCAAGGCATGCCCATGTTTAATGGTGCAGAATTACTCAAGTTTATCGATCAGGCAACGTGGATAACCTTAAATGATTATGAATCCGAGTTAATGCAGGAGCGCACCGGTTTGACATTAGAGCAAATGGCAGAACGTGTAGAAGCTTTGATTATAACTTTGGGTGGAAAAGGATCTAAAATCTACACGAACGGAGAATGCATCAATATTCCAGCTGCAAAACCCAACGCTTTGCTTGACCCTACCGGCTGTGGTGATGCCTATCGAGCAGGCTTGCTTTATGGCTTGATGAATGAGTTGAGCTGGGAAGTGACGGGTAGAATAGCCTCATTAATGGGTGCTATTAAAATAGAACACCATGGCACACAAAATCATTCCTTTAATATGAATGAATTTGGGCGACGATTTCATGAAAACTTTGGGTTCTCATTATAACTGCTGCGTTTCTTATGTTAAAAAACACTCAGCAGTTATTAGATATCATGTCTCGCCTCCGCAATCCGGAAGGCGGTTGCGCATGGGATATCAAGCAAGATTTTAACACCTTGATTCCCTATCTCATTGAAGAAGCTTATGAAGTTGTTGATGCCATTGAACGCAATGATTTGGATGATTTGCGTGCAGAATTAGGTGATTTACTGTTACAAGTAGTTTTCCATTCGCAAATTGCCAATGAACGTGGTTTGTTTAGTTTTGAAGAGGTCTCGGCAGGAATTTCTGAAAAACTGATTAGAAGGCACCCTCATGTTTTTTCTGATGCTGTTTTTAATACCGATGCCGAGCGACATCAAGCTTGGGAACAAGCTAAAGCTGACGAACGGAAAGAAAAAAACAAAACGGCTAAGCCTGAAAGTGTGTTGTCGGGTGTGGCAACAAATCTACCGGCGTTGATTGAGTGTGAAAAAATTCAGGACCGAGCGGCCCAGCATGGTTTTGACTGGCCTGAGGTATCACCGGTTTTTGATAAAGTGTTGGAAGAATTGCAAGAAGTTAAAGAAGCTTGGGAATCCGGTGACCAATCCCATATTCAGGAAGAAATTGGGGATTTGTTATTGGTCGCTGTTAATTTGGCTAGACACTTGAATGTAAATCCTGAAATTGCACTCAAAGAAAGCACCAAGAAATTTACCAAACGGTTTCATTATATCGAACGACAAGTAGAAGTTTCAGGCCGAGCCTTACGAGACTGTGAATTAATGGAGTTAGATGCTTTCTGGGATGAAGCCAAGATATTTTTAAAAAACCAAGAGAGATAATTGCCACGAAAACATAAAGAACTCGAAGCGATGAACAGTAAAAACTTCGTCAGTCAATTGGATTAAGAGTGTTTAGGAATAATGAGTAACGAATATAATGCAGCAGCTATTGAAGTACTGAGCGGATTGGAGCCGGTACGTAAACGCCCTGGTATGTATACTGATACCACTCGGCCTAATCATCTTGTTCAGGAAGTAGTCGATAACAGTGTTGATGAAGCGATGGCTGGTTTTGCAAAAGCTATAAACGTTGTTATTTATAAAGACGGATCTGTATTGGTCAGTGATGATGGTCGCGGTATGCCAGTTGATATTCATCCTGAGCAAGGCATTCCGGGGGTTGAGGTGATTCTTACTCAATTACATGCCGGAGGTAAATTTTCTAATAAAAACTACCAATTTTCCGGTGGATTACATGGTGTTGGTATCTCCGTTGTTAATGCGTTGTCTGCAAAACTTGATATTGAAGTTAAGCGTAACGGAAAAGTATATGTAATGAGTTATGCCGATGGTGAAAAATTATCAGAATTAACGGAAACGGCCACCGTAGGGCGAAATAATACAGGTACGGCAGTTACGTTTTTGCCCAATGAGAAATATTTTGATTCCAATAAAATATCGGTAAGTAAACTAAAACATGTTTTACGTGCTAAAGCGGTTTTATGTCCAGGTTTGAAAATAACACTCAAAGTGGAGCAAACTGACGAAGCTTATGAGTGGTGTTATCAAAATGGTTTAAAAGAATATTTATTGGATAGAATAGGTGATATAGAGTTTTTCCCCGAACAGCCATTTATGGGAGATATGGCTGCCAATCATGAAGCAGTTGAATGGGGCATAGTCTGGGCACTTGAGAATCCACCCGAAATTCTTAATGAAAGTTACGTAAATTTAGTGCCCACGTCACAGGGTGGTACGCATGTTAATGGCTTAAGGTCAGGGTTGACTGAAGCTATGCGTGAATTTTGTGACATAAGAAATATTTTGCCACGTGGCGTAAAAGTGGCGCCCGAAGATGTTTGGGAAAATTGTCATTTTGTATTATCTGTCAAGTTGGAAGACCCTCAGTTTTCTGGTCAAACTAAAGAGCGCTTAAGTTCTAGGGAGTGTGTAGCCTTTGTTTCTGGCGTAGCAAAAGACAGCTTTAGTCTTTGGTTAAATCAGAATCCTACGGAAGGTGAAAAGATAGCTGAAATTATTATTTCCAGCGCCCAAAAAAGATTGCGTTCCAATAAAAAAATTATCCGCAAACGCATTACAGCAGGCCCAGCATTGCCGGGTAAACTTGCTGATTGTTCTGCACAAGATATAGCGAGAACAGAATTGTTTTTGGTGGAAGGTGATTCTGCTGGAGGTTCAGCTAAGCAAGCCAGAGAACGTGATTTTCAAGCAATTATGCCTTTACGGGGCAAGATTCTGAATACGTGGGAAGTAGAGTCTAGTCAGGTAATGGCGTCTCAAGAAGTCCATGATATTGCGGTTGCTTTAGGTATAGAGCCAGGCTCATGTGATTTGCAAAATTTGCGTTACGGTAAGATTTGTATTTTGGCAGATGCTGATTCTGATGGTAATCATATCGCTACTTTAATATGTGCTTTATTTTATCAACATTTCAATGCCTTGGTTAGAGAGGGCCATGTATTTGTTGCAATGCCACCTTTGTATCGAATTGATGTGGGTAAACGCGTGTTTTATGCACTTGATGAGTCTGAGCGTCAGGGTGTTTTGGATAGAATTAAAGCTGAGAAATTAAAAGGACAAATCAATGTTCAGCGCTTTAAAGGTTTGGGGGAAATGAATCCAAGTCAGCTTCGGGAAACCACCATGAATCCAGATACGCGAAGACTCGTTCAATTAACCATTGCAGACAACGATGAAACAAGTGGGCAGTTGGATTTATTGCTCGCTAAAAAACGTTCGCCTGACAGAAAAAATTGGCTGGAAAGTAAAGGGAATTTGGCCGATATAGCCTAATGATAAATCTGAAGTTAATCAACACACCATTCCTATGAGCGAACAGGAAGGCGTTATTAAATATCAGTTAGAGCATCTACAACTGCCAATAACTCACACGTTTTTAGTTAAAGAAATCACGGCCTGGCGTGCCATCTTGTTTCGTTTGGGTCTTATTGGTCAGGATCCTGATAGATACGATAATTTAGGCTTTGGCAATATTAGCCACAGAGTTAAGCCCAACAGCGACGCATTTATTATAACGGGCACCCAAACCGGCCATATCGAATATTTATTTCCTGAGCAATTTGTTTGGGTGGACAAAGCAGAGCCAAAACAAAACCGCATCCATTCTCACGGACTTATCAAGCCGTCATCTGAAGCACTAACACATGCCAGTATCTATAGCTTAGATGCTACGGTTCAGGCCGTTATTCATGTCCATAGTCCAGAGATTTGGGGAAATACTAAAGCGCTTAACCTACCTCATATTGCTGACGATATTCCTTATGGTACGGTTGCTATGGCAGTCGCGGTTGAACAGTTATTTAAGGAGGGGGGCTTAGATAACCCATCTGTATTTTCAATGTTGGGGCATCAGGATGGCGTTGTAGCTTTGGGTAAAACGATGCAAGAGGCCGCATTGGAACTGATAAGTTTTCTATCTCTTACTTTGCAAAGTAAGTGCATATTCTGAAAGTTAATGAGTGGAAACTCACTTCATTCAATTGAGAATCACATCGGTACTATTACCTTGATCTTCCGAAAGACGTTCTTTTGGTTCGTCGATAAATTGTAAGGCAATCAAGATGAATAAAGCAGTTACCGCTAAAATTTTAAAAAAAAGTTCGATAGAAATAAACGAAAGCAAGGTTAAAAATAGTACACCTCCGACATTGCCGTAAGCACCTACCATGCCAGCAATTTGTCCGGTTATGCGGCGTTTTATTAAGGGTACGAAAGAAAACACAGCACCGCAGCCAGCAGAAACAAAAAAGGAGCATGACATAGTCATTAATACAGTGGGCACAAGTGACCATTCTGAATTAATGAATGATATGCCAAAATAACCGACTGATAATCCTAAAACAAAAATATTGAGGGAAAGTTTGCGACCAAATTTATCGCTAATCCACCCTCCGGCAGGTCTTGCTAATAAGTTAATAAAAGCAAAGCTGCCTGTCAGTAACCCCGCCTGTACCATAGTAACACCTTGAGAATTATGAAAGGTATCAAAGAAGAACATAGGTAATATCGAAACTACAGCTATTTCTGACCCAAAAGTAATAAAATAAGCCAAGTCGAGTAGGGCGATTTGTTTAAATTTATATTGATGTATTTTATCTATCGGTTGTTGTAAATTTTTAATATTAATGTGGACAATTTTATAAACGTTGAGAACAAAAAGCAGTGCTATCGTTATATAACTGTCAATAATAAAATGTATTGAGACTAAATTGACGCCAGCTGCTGGGGATAATTTCCAAGTTAGTAGTGTTAAAGCCAGATATAACGGCATCGACATGAAAATATAAAAGAACATGTCGCCAATACTGGTAACTTCCATCGCCCCGTTTTTTTCAGGCTTATGATAAGTTATACCCGGTGGTGTATCGGAAACGCAAAAAAAGTAAATGCCTGAATAAAGCAATGCAATTAATCCGGTTGAGGCGATTGCGTAGCGCCAACCTTCATCACCGCCATAAACCATGCTAAGAATAGGTAAAGTTCCTGCGGCAACTGCAGAGCCAATATTGCCTAAACCACCATATATTCCTGAAGCAATGCCTACTTGTTTGGCTGGGAACCATTCTCCAACCATACGGATGCCAATTACAAAACCTGCACCGACAAAGCTAAGTAAAAAACGGGCGAGGGCAAGTTGTTCAAAACTATTGGCGAAAGCAAACATAAAACAAGGTATAGCAGCGACAGACAATAAAAATGAATAGCTCCGTGTAGGCCCAAACTTGTCAACAAGTATGCCAATGATGATGCGAGCTGGAATGGTGAGCGCAACATTCAAAAGAAGTATTGTCTTAATTTCAGGATTGCTCATGCCCAGAGTTTTAGCAATCATAAGCATTAAAGGGGCATGGTTAAACCAAACAACAAAGCTGATGAAAAATGCAATCCAGGTCATATGCAGGATTTTTATATTTCCAGTAAAAGTAAATAGTTTTAAATGATTACTGAACATCACTGACCCTCATTACACGATAATTGAATTAGTTTTAAAAGACTGGTTGAGTATAAGCCTTTTGTATAATTGAAAAGTTTACTTTTATAGCTTTTCTCTAACTTATTATGTATTTTGATAATAATTATTACGTAATCACTTATGAACCGGGGAAAATAGAACATATCTTTGCATCAAGGGAAAAACGCGAACAAAAGTTACACACCAAGCAACCCAAGTTGCTCTTAATGCAGAAGTGGTCGCCAGAATAGCTGGCTACTCAGCATAAAGTGCTTTAAATACTGCTACTGAATTATGTTGCTTTATTACTTTTGCTAGCGTATTGTTTTTTAATAGTTTTGGTGGTCCTAATAATTACTTTGGAGAAGATATCCGCAAAGGGTATGCATAATTCGTAAAAGCTAGCTTAAATGACAGTCATTTTGATGCTGTAGTAGAAAATTAGGTGCAATATTGATTGAGCTATGTATGCCGCAAGACATTATTTAAGAAATAGTTGTGATTTGCGAAAAGACTCGAAACGATGTATTAGGTGAATAAAAAATGACTCCATAATAATTTTATCAGATACTGATATTATGGAGTCTAATTTTATGGAGGCATAATTAGTATTTCTTTGTAGTTATCCTAATAGATTCAATCAAATGTAAAAATGAATTTTTAAGGGTACCGGACTAGCTAATATTTAGTTGATGCTATTTTGGTTGGACCAAAAGTTAACTTGTGCCAATGAAATAGTCATTCTTAGGTCGCTAAGCGTTATGAAATTAATTTAAAAATTAGAGAGTGATAGTCATGTTTACTGTATGGTTTCAAATTGCTACACAACAAAATATAGTATTGCGTGCGTTTAAATTGGCTCTAATTGTCGGCTCAATACTGATGTTAATTAATCATGGTGATGTTCTGCTAAATAATGAGCTGACTTCAAAAGGCTTTATCAAAATTATCGTAACGTATTTTGTACCCTATTGTGTATCAACATATTCGAGTACGGAAGCAATTTGTATAATTGAAAACAAGCCCAGTATAAATAATTTATTAAGCAAATTGCTGATACAAAAAGGCCGTACATTATTGGATTTTGTAATGACTAGTTTGCGAAATATTAAGTAACTGCTATTTAGGTTTTATTGTTTATAAAGGAGATAAAATACAAATTGGTGATTTTCAAAATTTAAAAAATTCAGTTTCTTAATATTAGACATTGATATTAAGATCACCTTTAGCAACACTACAACAGGCATAGATAAAACCGGATTCTTTTTCTTTTTTGCTTATGGAGCATTCGTCATTTTCGGCAATATCACCACTACACTTTATAGAACATGCACCACAACTACCTGATCGGCAACTGTAATCTATTTCAATACCATAAGCTTCAGCTAAATTGAGTAATGGAATGTTTTCATCGGTATCAACTGTTATACCAGATTTACTAAAGACTACTTTATGCAATTTGCCGTTTAGTTTTAGAGGTTCTACAATTTTCTCAGAACTCGGAGTTGTTCTTGCTGAACCAAAACTCTCAATATGAAAATTATTCATGTTAAAGCCCAACTCTTGCATGACTTCTTTAACACTATTCATAAAAGGCTCAGGACCACACATAAAAAGATGACGATCCATATAGTCTGGCGCCAACATTTTTATCATTTCTGGAGTGATTCGTCCGGTCAAACCAGTCCAGGATTCAGTACCTTGCCAACCAGCAGTTAAGGTTATTGCCACCTGAAAACTTCTATGACGGGCAGAGAACATATCCAATTCTTTTCGAAAGATAATCTCATTCGGTGTGCGAAAACTAGCTAGTAGCTTAACATCTATGTCCGCAGCTGTATCTGCTATCCAACGTGACATGGACATAATGGGTGTTATACCACTACCGGCTCCAATAAAGAGCATTTTGCGTGATGGAAACTCGAAACAAGTAAATTTTCCTGATGGCCCCCTAATATTTACACGGTCACCTAATTTTATATTGTCGCACAACCAATTTGAAACTAGCCCAGAGGGAACACGTTTCACAGTTATTTCCATGACATGTGGACGTGATGGCGAAGATGACATGCTGTAAGAACGTTGGACAGTTTTACCATTTATGTCAAGTAAAAAGGTTGCAAACTGACCGGGCTTATAGGAAAACAAAAGAGGTGTTTCACCGACTAAACGGAAGGTTTTGACATCGTGAGTTTCTTCGATGATATCAGCTACTTTGAGTATTGTAACGCCTTCACTCCAGATGCTAATTGCGTCTCGCGCATCAATTAGATTGGATAATAACGGACAAGGTGGAGGTGGTTTGATGATGGGCGTATAAAAGAAATCAGGAATTTCATCGAGTTCTTCCAGTTCAATAGTTTCCTCCTGTTCGGAGAATCGCATATTGGCGATATTGAAGTGTAATTGATAACCAGGTAGGTCCACTAGATATCCATCATGTAATAATACTTTCTGACCTATTTGTAGTTTTTTTCGATTTACCAGTGTTCCACTTAGGGTGTCGATGTTTTCTAGATAATATTTCTGATTATTTTTTATAATCCCAGCATGAAGCATCCCAAGTTTATATGATTCCAGTTGGATATCTGCACTAGGATGTCTGCCGATAAAGGTAATTGAATCCAGTTCATTGAGATCAATTTCATGAATGACTCGGCCCTCTTTTAAGATAGACATCTTGTCATTTCCGATTAGATCGGTTTTGAAGCCTTTGAATAAATGAGTTATCCAAAGCTCAGAAACTGTACTAAGTTTGTTGTTCTTGGAGCTTGGGGTGGTTTTTTTTTCGGTTTGAGTTAGAAAGACCGGTTTTTTCTTTTTGAATAATTCACTTATCCAAATTTCATTGATTTCGGCTGATTTGGTTTTATTGTTATTGTTATCCATCATTTATTCCATCCTCTATTTATAGTAGATAAGGATATTTAGTGCCCCAGAACATCTCCACGAAATGTTTCTAGTATTTCCATCATCCTATTGATTTCTTTGTCTGGTACTCTTAACTCAACTAACGTTTCCTGGAAAATCTCAGCTACTCGGTTAAAATGGCAATCAGTTAGGCCTAGTTTTTCTACTAAATGCTGATGGGTCGCACGTATATCTAGTCCAGAATATTGATAGGGGCCACCAAATGTCATAGATAAAAAAGATTTTTGTTTTAGAAGTTGGCTTTCCATATCGATATTGGTAAAAAATTTACCGACCAGTTCGTCTTGAAGTACTTTTTGATAAAATAGTGCAACAGCAACTTCCATGGACTTATCACCACCAATACGGTCATAAAGAGGGATGCCCTGTAACTGAAAATAATCAACCTTTTTGGCAGCAGCGCTGTCTGTACCCCAGTCTATTCGTTTATCTTCTTTTTTTAGAAGAGGAATATGTTTGGAACATTGTACATAAGCTTCCTCTACTTCTACCATAACCCAGTGTTCAGGCTGCCGCGGTCCTTCCAAACCGATCTCATCAAGTATGCTTTGTGGAAGATTATCTTTAAAGTTGAGTAACTCATCATGCTCAATAATCTTAGCTTTGCCATTGATATGAAGACCTATTGTATCCTGGAAAAAATCTATAATTAGAAGACCAATATGTGGGTTTTCTAAGATGTTGCCCAAATTAGCAAAAACTCCATTACCGCGCCTTTCGGGAAAGATAATATGTTTCTCGTTAAGTACACGAATAAAACCTGCAGTACCAAATTTTGAAGTGCAGTCGCATTCACCTCGTCGATCAGAAGTTGAGACGAACATAAATTCCTGTTTGACAATAAACTGTTGCATTTTTGGCGCTAGATAATCCAGAACTTGATCGTTATAAAAAGTATTTGCTCGATCTTCGGTGTCGTACTTTTTTTGTAGATAATGCTCACCATCTGATCCAGGAGTCAAAGTAGGTTTAGTAGCGTAATTTTCAGTGTTTTCTATTGTATTCTCAGATAGTATCGATTTAGGCGGCTCTTGTGATTGCATTTGCTGAACTCCTTAAGGTTCATAGATGTGATTTTCTGTGTATTTCTTGCTATGCAGAGTTCAAAGAACCTTTGCTATTATTGTCGTGAATAGAACAATATCAAATATTAATGGAAAATCAAAAGTATTTATAATTCAATCATCAAGCTCTTTGTGCAGATCGTAACGCTAAACAGATTCGTACTATTCCACTGAACACGATTCAGACTTTTCAGGTTATAAATTAATTTTTTATTTAAGAGAGGGAGAGTATCTTTCTATCCTGACATTTTTATTGTATTTCCTTTGTGATGACTTTCTTATCTGAGTTTATAGATGATCAACATAGCTTCACTATTAATTCTTCACAATGAAGCTCTAACCATACAATGGAGTTTTTAAGAAAAATGTCAGATTGGCAGTTTTGGATTGATCGTGGCGTTACTTTAACTGACGGTATCGGGCATAGCCCTGATGGACGAATTGTTATTCGTAAGTTACTTTCAGAAAATCCTGAAAGTTATCAGGATGCCTTGCTTTGCAAGGGATTCGTGAAATTTTGCAATTGCCTACTGGCCGGTGTTACAGGCTTATATGCAATATGTACAGGACAATCCTGAAACTTTTCTAAAATCAGTTATTACAGAATTGTCTAATGGTTCTTTCGAATATGAAATGGATCCTGGTGCAAAAATTAAAGTAGCTGTTTGCATCGAACTTGTCACGGCTTGTGGTAATGTCGAAATACTACCAAGGTACTTCGAAATAGAAATGGAATCTGCTGACGCTGTCAAATTGAAAGTCCTGAGGGAGGTGGATATGGATAAAAAACTTTTTCTTTACTGGTCTAAATAAACATAAGCAAACGGGTTAAATATTATCTTCATTAAAGATTTCATGTTTAATTGAAGCCCAAAGCTGTCGCTTTCAAATTTGAAAATTACAGCTGTAAAATATTGCATAACTACTAAAATCTGGCATTGAGAAAACATCGTTTTTATGGTGTAATGATGCCGTTTGTTTTATGAATTAATGCGCCTCTTGTATTTTTGTGGTTGATATAACGGGGTGAGTTTGGCGCAACTTGTTTGGAGAGTAGGCTTATTATCTATGCGATTTAC
>CAIVQX010000115.1 GCA_903908165.1 uncultured Methylococcaceae bacterium
ATAATCATAAAAATATTTAATGCTTGTCATATAAAGCACCAAGGAATTTATTAGGGATTAATTGTCTTGTTAGAGAAGGTTAACGAACATAATGTAATCTTTGACCAAGCATGTCAGGCGTAACTAATACAACGCCATTTGGACTGACGTGAAATCTTTTTTCATCATCGGCACGATTCTCGCCGATAATGGTACCTTCAGGTATTACACAACCTTTTTCTATAATGGCTTTAGTAATACGACAATGGCGGGCAATATTTGCTTGAGGCAAGACTATTGAATCCTGCACGGTCGAAAATGAATTAACACGAACATTTGAGAATAATAATGAATGTCGAACTGTAGCGCCGGAGATTATACAGCCACCTGAAACCATTGAGTCAACAGCCAGTCCACGTCTTTCATCATCATCAAAAACGAATTTGGCAGGTGGGGTTTGCTCCTGATTTGTCCATATAGGCCAAGTATTATCATATAAATTTAAGCCCGGATTTACTCCAATTAATTCCATGTTTGCTGCCCAATAAGCATCAATAGTTCCTACATCACGCCAGTAACTTTGTACGCCACTTTGTAAATCTAAGAAAGGGTAAGCATTGACAATATACTTGTCAATTACAGAAGGAATAATATCTTTCCCAAAGTCATTACTTGATTTTTTATTATCAGCATCTTTTAGTAATTGTTCAAAAAGAAAGCCGGCGTTAAAAATGTAAATCCCCATCGATGCAAGCGCTGTATCAGTTCTTCCAGGCATGATTGGTGGGTTTTCTGGTTTCTCAACAAAGGCTTTGACACGTCGATTTTCATCTACGTCCATTACGCCAAAAGCGGTGGCTTCCTCAAGAGTGACTTCTATGCATCCAATTGTTAAGTCAGCTTTCTTCTGTATATGGTCGGCCAACATTGCAGCATAGTCCATTTTATAAATATGGTCACCAGCTAGAATTAAAATATGAGCAGGGTTGCGAGCACGTAATATATCTATATTTTGGAAAACTGCATCAGCCGTACCTTTATACCAAGAGTTTTCATCATGTCTTTGTTGGGCAGGCATTAAATCAACATATTCACCAAACTCACCACGTAAAAATCCCCATCCTTGTTGAATATGGCGGATAAGAGAGTCAGATTTGTACTGGGTGAGTATGCCAATTTTTCGAATGCCTGAATTGACACAATTAGATAAGGGAAAATCAATGATACGGAACTTGCCACCAAAAGGAACAGCTGGCTTTGCTCGCCAATCTGTCATATTCATCAATCGAGAACCACGACCACCTGCTAATATTAATGCTATCGTATTACGTGTTAAATGACCAACGTTATGATCGTGGTTTTGATTATTTGACGCTGACATCTTTTATTCCCATGTTGATATAGATATTACAACTGTAAGTTATTTTGGTAAGATTCATTCCACTTTTATTCTACTACTACACCGAGGCCATTTAAAGTGAAAAAGCGTTCTGATAACACACTTGAGTCTGATGATGTAAAAGCAATTTCAGAAAAAATAAAAATAAATGCGCCTGTCTCTCCTGTTTCGATAGAGATAAAAAAAAATAAGGCAACGAATTTGTCAGAAAAAGCGATTCAAGAAAATGTAAAAGTAAAATCTGAAGGGAAAGTAAAAAAAACTGCTCCTCCTTCCACTCAGTCCAATGAAAAAGTAGCAGTAAAAATGCAAGCAAACAAGTTAGATCAAGACGAAATAAAAATTTGTGAAGCCAAACACCATGATCCTTTTTCTATTTTAGGTCGCCATTTACAGAACAATCAAATAAAGATTAAGGTTTTTTTACCCTACGCTGAATCGGTAAGATTGAGTCATAACGGAGCTACTTTAAATCGGTTAACGGGCAGTGATTTTTTTGAATATTATGCCAATACGAATGAGGAATTACCTAAACACTATCAATTAATTTGGGTTGATAAGGACGGTTATACGCATGAAAACTATGACCCTTATGACTTTGGAACACAATTGCCCGAGTTTGATCAACATTTATTTGGGGAAGGTAAGCACTGGCATATCTATCAAAAACTGGGTGCACATCTTCATTCTGTTGATCATATTGACGGTGTTTTATTTACCGTTTGGGCACCTAGTGCTGGAAGAGTTAGTGTGGTTGGTGATTTTAATCGTTGGGATGGCAGATGTAATCCTATGCGAAGCTTGGGTGGAAGTGGAATCTGGGAAATATTTATACCTGGACTAAAAGTGGGTTGTTTATATAAATTTGAAATATTAAATCGATATAGCAATGAAATATTACTTAAGACAGATCCTTATGGACAGCAATTCGAATTTCGCCCCAATACTTCGTCAATTGTAGTTAAAGAGAATAATTATAACTGGCAAGATGAGCAGTGGTTAAAGCGGCGGGTTAAACACGATTGGTTACATGAACCAATGGCCATTTATGAAGTACATCTGGGTTCTTGGCGACGTGATAATTTAGGTAATTTTTTGACTTATCGAACACTTGCTGTTGAGTTGGTTAATTATGTTAAACAAATGGGTTTTACCCATATCGAATTGTTGCCTATTACTGAACATCCATTTGATGGGTCTTGGGGTTATCAAACGACGGGTTATTTTGCACCAACCAGTCGACATGGTACGCCTGATGATTTTCGTTATTTTATTGATACGTGTCACCAAAATGGCATAGGGGTCATTTTAGATTGGGTGCCGGCACATTTCCCTAAAGATGCTTTCGCGCTTGCACGCTTTGATGGTAGTGCGCTTTATGAACATGAAGATCCACGAAAAGGTGAACATCGCGACTGGGGTACGCTCATATACAATTATGGGCGTAATGAGGTTAAAAACTTTTTGTTGGCCAGTGCGATTTTTTGGTTGAAGGAGTTTCATCTGGATGGTCTAAGGGTTGATGCCGTTGCTTCTATGCTCTATCTTGATTATTCACGTGAAGAAAACGATTGGATTCCGAATATGTATGGCGGCAATGAGAATCTTGAAGCCATTGATTTCTTTAAAGAACTGAATGCTGTGACACATGACTTGCATCCAGGTACTGTGATGATGGCGGAAGAGTCGACATCTTGGCCTCAAGTAACCCGACCAACTTGGACAGGTGGTTTGGGTTTTTCCATGAAATGGAATATGGGTTGGATGCATGATGTTCTTTCATATATGAGCGAAGAACCTATTCATCGAAAGTATCATCATGATCGACTTACTTTTGGAATGCTTTATGCCTTTACAGAAAATTTTGCTTTGCCATTTTCTCATGATGAGGTGGTCCATGGAAAAGGGTCATTAGTTAGTAAAATGCCGGGGGATGAATGGCAACGATTTGCAAATTTACGGTTGCTTTATACCTTCATGTATACCTATCCCGGCAAAAAATTGTTATTCATGGGGTGTGAGTTCGGGCAGGGGACTGAATGGAGTGCCAGTAAAGATCTAGACTGGTATGTGTTGGATTATCCTCATCATAAGGGTGTATCAACGTTGGTAAAAGATTTAAATCATTTATACAAAACACATCCAGCTTTATTTGCTCATGATTTTGAGCATGAAGGTTTTGAATGGATTGATTGTCATGACGTTGAACAGTCTATTATTAGTTACCGCCGTATCAATAAATTTGAAGAATTAATTGTTATCCTAAATTTCACACCTGTACCCAGAGAAAATTATCGTCTCGGTGTACCTGATGCAGGTACTTATACGGAAATTTTTAACTCTGATTCCAAATATTATGATGGCAGTAACATGGGAAATGCTGCAGTTGTTTCTGAACCACTGGAATGGATGAATCAACCTCATTCTATCAGTCTTACTCTACCTCCTTTGGGCGCTTTGATTCTAAAAATATAGTGGATAAAGTACGTTTTTGTATTTCTGATGATTTTAAAGAATGGGTGCAAAAATTCATAAGCTATAAGTGATTACGAAAGATTAATATGAAAAAAATTCTCTTTGTTACTAGTGAAGCTCATCCTTTAATCAAAACGGGTGGTCTTGCTGATGTTTGTGGGAGCCTGCCAAAGGCTTTAGCGGAATTATCTCAAGATATACGGTTGATAATTCCTAATTATCAATCATTGAAGACCACTGAAAATGTGCGTTTTTTATCATCAATTCGGGTTGATAATCGTAATATTAATCTACTTGAAACCAGTATGCCTGACAGTCATGTTATTGTTTGGTTGGTTGATTATCCAGCTTATTATAATTATCCAGGTAATCCTTATGTGGATGGAGAAGGTGAGCCTTGGCCTAATAATGCAGAACGGTTTGGGTTGTTTTGTCGTATTGTTACTGAAGTTGCAATGAATAGAATTAATCAGGATTGGGCGCCTGATATTGTTCACTGTAACGATTGGCAAAGTGGCTTGGTACCGGCATTGTTGTCGCTGGAAGAGAATCGTCCAGCGACGGTATTCACTATACATAATATGGCTTATCAGGGCTTATTTCCATCGGCATCTGCGGCGACTCTAAATCTACCTGGCCAGTTATGGCATCCTGCAGGCCTTGAGTTTCATAGTATGCTTTCTTTTATAAAAGGAGGCTTGGTTTATGCTGACTTCATTACAACGGTTAGTCCTACTTATGCGTTGGAAATTCAAACGCCAGAATTTGGTTATGGTCTTGAAGGGCTATTAGAATATCGAAAGGAGTTCTTGGGCGGCATTATCAATGGTATTGACCTTGATCAGTGGGATGCTGAGAAAGATCCAAATATATTGCAATGTTACAATGCTAAATCGCTTAATAAAAAACTACTCAATAAGGCTGAGTTGCAAGCCAAATATGGGCTTCCGGTTGATGAGGATATTCCACTTTTTGGTTTGATCGGTCGTCTGGTAGAACAAAAAGGAATAGACCTGCTTCTAGATTGCTTGTCCGAAATGGTCACTATGAATCTACAATTTGTCTTGCTGGGAAGTGGCGATAAAGTTTATGAGAAGGCACTTCAAGCGTTTGCAGATTTGCATCCTGATAAAATTGCCATAAAAATCGGCTATGATGAGTCGTTAGCTCATCTTATTGAGGCAGGTGCCGACGTATTCATAATGCCATCTCGGTTCGAACCTTGCGGTTTAAATCAAATGTACAGCCAACGCTATGGCACTATTCCAATCGTTAGAAAGACGGGGGGGTTGGCGGATACGGTTATAGATGCTTTACCTGAAACATTGCGTAATCAAACAGCAACAGGAATTGTATTCAACGAAGCCACTCCAAGTGCCTTGTTAGAAGCCATTAAACGAACGCTAATCTTATATTCCATGCCTGATAGCTGGAAGAAAATTCAAGTTAATGCTATGAGTAAAGATTTTTCTTGGCAGCGAAGTGCCGAGCAGTATCTAGCTTTATATGAAAGGCTTTAGAATAAAACGCGCTTTTCTGGTTTTTACCTAATGGTATATGGTTAATTTTTCATTGTTGTAAATGGAGATGTCGGGTGAATGAAATCCAATTGCAATATGTAAAAAATGTGATTGCACGACAGAAAGGACAACTTTATCAAGAGGTAACCTTTTTTATGTTGGTAAAAAATTATTATCCTCATAAGCAGTGTGAAGTAATTTGGTCCGATGAAGAAGGTAACTGGTCATCATTACCTGCTTTTTATCACAGTGCTATAAATCAGGATGAAGAGTACTGGCGCGCTCACATAGTGTTTATAACGAGTATAGAAAAATCAATTCCTGGTAATATCAAGTTTGCTTTGCGTTACCAAGTTCAGGGTAAAGAATATTGGGATAACAATCATGGCTTAAATTATTCAAGTCAAGCCGATTCTGGTGTTAGGTTGGCGCCAAATTATAGGTTATTGAATGTGGGTTTCGAAGCTAATTTGTGTGAGGGCCAAAAACAGGTTCTTATCAATGTAGCAGTAAATCGAGTCGTTAATGCTAAGGTAGTTACTATTCATTGGACAATTGATAATTGGCAACATACACGGACAACCGAATGTGTATTTAACACTAATTATTGGGATAGGCACTTACAGAGTAACGCTAGAAATCCAAATCAATATGGCATTCAGTTGTGGCAAGGCTTGCTTAACATAGGTAATGCATTCAGATTACAGTATTCCTTGTGTTGTCACACTGATGATCAAGTTCTTTGGGATAATAACTATGGTAGTTATTATAGGGCTTGTCATTCCGCGTTTAAGGTTATGATCCTTAATTTGCACTGCTATCAAGAAGATAATCAAGATAGTAAATTTACTCAGATTGCTAAGGCAATTAATGAGCAGAATATTGATGTTGTTTGTTTTCAGGAAGTGGCTGAGTTTTGGAATGATGGTCATGGTGATTGGGATACCAATGTTGCAAAAATCATTAATGATCGATTGGATCGGCCTTATCACCTCTATACAGATTGGTCGCATTTAGGATTTGATAAATACCAGGAAGGTGTAGCAATTCTTAGTAAGTATCCCCTTTTAGAGCAAGACTCTACTTATATTTCTAGTAGCCAGAGTATTGATAATATTCATTCTAGAAAAGTTGTCATGGGGCAGGTTGATGTTCCCTATTTTGGTTTACTTAATATTTATTCTGCTCATTTAAGTTGGTGGGAAGATGGTTTTTTTGAACAATTTGAACGTCTTAATGATTGGGTCATTGATAAACAAACTAAAAATGTAAAAGGATCGCTTTTATGTGGCGATTTTAATATTACTCCGGGTTCGGAGGGTTACAATTTAGTTGTTAAGGCACGCCATTATGAAGATCAGTTTTTACTTGCCAATAATCATGGAGCGATTCAGAAAATTTTTAAAGTGAATGATCCTTATTGGCAAAATAAATATAGTGATGATTATCGAATTGATTATATTTTTTTGATTAAAAAAAGCCAGTTAGAGGCTGTTTCTGGTTATGTGTTGTTTACGGATGAAGACTATGGGCGAGTCTCTGACCACTGTGGTTATGTTGTTACATTTGAACCCTTATAAAAACCAGTTAAGCTGCTGGCTGATTTTAATTCAGTGATAATCAATTTTCAGCCAATTTCATCATTAATAAAGCAAGGTCAATGCCAGGAAATGAAATGCTGCTAGCAGAACATTACGCCATGCCTGTTCATGGCCATTTAGGTGGCTATTTTCAGCGAATGAATGATTTTAAGGATAAGTTTGATATTCGTTGGGGCAAAATCGAGTTTAATGTTTTTTTTGGTGTTCAGGCAAATGTCAAAGTTGTTCTTAAGGTTTATCGCGAGCATGGGGTTTGCGAACTTTATCTGGTTGATACAGATGCTTTTGATGTTCAGTGGGACCGACACAAACGTTGTACTCGGGACTTCTATATACATCCCGTTTCCAATCATTTTGGCGCTATTAGTGCCGTTAAGTTTTCTTTCATTATTCATTTGAATGAGCATTCCATTCCTTCTCAGAATGATTATATTTTTATGGATAGCCATCAGGTTCATGAAGGGTATCCGCAATATCGAAAAATCAACGATGATTGGATGACGATAAATGAATATCGAACGTATGAATTAAATGCAGCAGAATTACAAACCGATGTGGATTGGTATAATCATCATTTTGACGCCTTAAACCTCACCCCAAAGTTTACTAAAGGGCAGCAGCATCATCCATTCCATCCAAAGCGATATATTCACGACCATATTGACAAGGTAATTGACAGTAAGCATGATAACCCCAATCGACTTTGTACCATCAAAGTCAGTGTTGATTGTATTGATGATTCTGACTTTATTGATCATTTGATTTACGCTAGTTATCGGGGGGTGCTGGTTCAGTGTATTGTCGATTGGCGTAAAATGACATTAACCAATAGTCAAAATTATGCACGGTTAAAGTGTGCGCCAATTGAGTTAATTGGTGTGTTTTGCACGCCCAAGCATCATCTAATCGAAGTTGAGCCGGATATGCATACGAAATTTGTTATATTTAACGATGAAGATTGTATACTTGGGTCTTTTAATATTACATTCGATCGATGGTGGGCCAACTGGGAATCTGGAATGACATTTCATTCCAAGGGTGTTTGTCGTTTGCTGGATAATATTTTCCAGAGTCAACGCGGAGGCGTAAATCAAAAATATGGGATTGACCCATTAAGTCATTTTAATCTGTTGTATACATTCGGTAGACAGGTAATGCTTAATGGTAAAACATACAGACCTCATCATGCAATTTTTGCAGAAATTAACCGCGCCAAACATTCAATTAAGTTATGTTTATTTTTAATGGGGGATTTACTTGGCGATCATTATGACAGTGTGGTTGATGCCCTGATACACGCACAACATAAGGGAGTTCATATTCATGTGCTTTTTAATGGGCACTTGGCCAGACAGGGCCGAGTTGGTGTGGAACGGTCTATGTTAGATGAGTTGGCTCGACCTTTGTTACCAGCTATCCAGCGCTTAAAAAATGCAAGCATCTCAGTTGGCTTGGTTTATGGCCAGGATGATCATCCTGTTCCTTATTCCCCGATCCATTCAAAATACTGTGTAATCGATGATTCAATTGTCATTGAAGGTAGCTTTAATTGGTACAACACTTCTGTTTTTTCTCATGATTTATTGGTTGTTGTAAATAATTATCAAGTGGCGCAACCCTACCTGTATGAATTTGAGCAGATACAGCGATCATTCAGAGTCTATTATTAGAATCGAGAAGTAAGAGGGAGCTAATAGCATCCTTAAGTATTTTTTGATAACGGATAAAGGTGAGAGTATTACTACAATAGTATTTTTAAATATAATAAAAATCCTATATAATAAAAAGTTCATTGGAGCACGCCGCTCCTCCTTGCTTTACCTTCTTTTAAGACAAAGGAGGGAGGCTTAACCGAAAGGAAAAATAATGCGACATTATGAAATTGTCTTTTTAGTCCATCCGGACCAATCAGCTCAGGTTCCAGCGATGATTGACCGTTACAAGTCAACCATTGAAGCAGCATCTGGCACTATTCACCGTTTAGAAGATTGGGGCCGCAGACATTTAGCTTACCCAATCAGAAAAATCCACAAAGCTCATTATGTGTTGATGAACATTGAATGTGATCAAGCTACATTAGAAGAGTTAGAAAGTGGTTTTCGATTCAATGATGCTATTTTGCGTAGCATGACTTTATTGCAAAAAGTGGCTATCACTAGCCCATCATCTATCGCCACATCAACCGCAGAAGAAAATAGAGCGGCTGAATCTAGAGCCAAAGACGCCGCTGCCAGAGAAGCAGTTATCGTACCGGCAACAGGCGATATTGATTTAGACGATATTGATTTAGATGATATTGATTTAGATGATATCGACGAAATTATTGTTGAATAACACTTTGAACTTATTGAATTACGGAAACTATTATGGCACGTATGATTAGACGCAAAAAATTCTGCAGATTCAGTGCAGAGGGTGGTACAGAGATTGATTATAAAGATCTGGACTTGTTAAGTGATTATATAACTGAAACTGGTAAAATCGTTCCTAGCCGAATTACGGGTACTAGCGCTAAATATCAAAGACAGTTGTGTGTTGCAATTAAACGCGCACGTTTTGTTGCATTGCTGCCGTTCTGCGACGCACACAAATAATATAGCGGGGGGGATCGTGAATTTTTTAGCGACTTATATAATGCGTGGAAGAATGCAAGCCATGTTAGTGGCTTGCTCTCTCGCATTATTGTCTCTAATGATGCCCCCTGTCAGTGTTGTAAGTTCCGCTACTGTTGCTCTTGTTACCTTAAGACAAGGTGCCTACGAAGGACTTTATGTATTGGGTTGCTCCAGTTTTGCAGCTGCTCTATTAGGGTTTCTTGTATTAGGCAATTTTCAGTTTGCACTGCTTTACGTAATGGTTTTATGGTTACCGGTCTGGTTAATTTCAATTATTTTGAGAGAAGGTCAACACTTGTCTCTAGCGATTGAAATTGCAGTATTACTGGGTATCCTGAGTGTTATGGGATTTTATCTCTATGCAACAGACCCAGTAGCATTGTGGAAAGCAGTGTTATCACAAATGATTCCTGTCGATGTGCCTGTTGCTGATATTCAACGGACAATCGACATTCTGGTTCATTATATGACTGGGATTATAGCCGCAGGGTCAGTTTTTGGGTTACTGTTCGGCTTGTTCTTAGGTCGGTGGTGGCAAGCCAATCTCTATAATCCGGGTGGATTTAGGCAAGAGTTTTTGTCATTGAGTACAAAACCTAGATTATCATTGGCTACCATTTTGGTTGTGCTTGTTGCTGTACTTAGTCCAGGAGAGATATCAGAAATAGCATGGAATGTTTGTATTTTGCTGTTTGTGTTATTTACGGTAATTGGCGTTGCAATCATACATTATGTATTCTCAATGATGAAATTGGGGCGTTATATGGTACCAATGTTTTATATAACCCTCTTTCTGATACCTCATGCAATGTTAATTGTTGGAATGATTGGTTTGAGTGATCCGTGGTTGAACTTACGAAAAAAAACGAATCGAAACACGCCTAATGGCGTATAAATAATCGGTAAACTACCGAAAGGTGAGGATTGAAAGATGGAAGTTATTCTTCTTGAAAAGATAGCAAATTTGGGTAACCTAGGCGATAAAGTTACTATTAAGTCTGGTTATGGTAGAAACTATCTTGTTCCACAAGGTAAAGCAGTTCCTGCAACTGTTACTAAAATTGCTGAATTTGAAGCACGTCGTGCCGAGCTTGAAAAATCTGCACATGAAAAGTTAATCGGTGCACAAAAATTAGGTAGTGAGCTGAGTAAACTTGAAATTCAAATTGCTCATAAAGCGGGTGATGAAGGCAGATTGTTCGGATCTATTGGCACTCATAATATTGCTGAAGCAATCACTAAAGCTGGCATTGCGATTGAGAAACATCAAATTCGTTTGCCGCATGGAACAATTCGCCATATTGGTGATTATGCTATTGACATTAATTTACACTCAGATGTTATCGTAACACTGACGATAAAAATTGTTGCTGAAGCATAAGCTATAAAAGCGCAAGGAAAAAGGTGTAAGTGTTATCTTTTTAAACCTTACTCCTTTGACCTTGTCACTTTTACTATGCGATTTTTATATACTTGTCTTTTTTACCTAATAATACCTTTCATATTTTTGAGATTGCTTTGGCGATCTATCAAAGCACCTGCCTATCGGCATAGATGGCACGAACGATTCGCTCTCTATAATAAAGAATTCTCTTCCGGATTTCTCTGGTTTCATGCGGTTTCTGTTGGTGAAGCAGAGGCTTTATTCCCCCTTCTAAAACAGATACAACTTCTACACCCAGATACAAAGTTGTTGATTACAACCACTACACCCACTGGATCTGATCGAGTTAAAACAGTCATGCAAGATACTGTTACACACGTCTATCTGCCGTATGACATACCCGATGCAATAAGTCGATTCATGATTTGTTTCAAACCCAGACTGGCTGTGATGATGGAAACAGAAATCTGGCCAAATCTCTTTAGCTATTGTGGTAATCATGACATCCCTCTATATATTATTAATGCAAGATTATCTGAAAAATCGGCCAAGGGGTACCAAAAAATAGCTGGATTGTGTCATTCCGTTTTGGCAAATGTAAAAGCAATTGCTGCTCAAACAGAAGAAGATGTGGGTCGTTTTGTGATTATTGGTGCTGACCCTCAAAAGGTTAATAATCTCGGTAATATTAAGTTTGATGTCGAAATTACGTATTCTACCCTTGCAAAAGGGTTAGCGATAAAAGCGGAATTATTTAAGAATCGTTTTGTTTGGTTGATAGCCAGTACGCATAAAGATGAAGAAAAAATATTTCTTGATAGTTATAAAATCTTAAAAGAAACAATCCCAGAGTTATTATTAATTTTAGTGCCTAGGCATCCTGAGCGGTTTCCCCTTGTTAAAAAACTGATAGAAAAAGAACATCTATCTGTTGTAACACGAACTTCAGAAGAATTAGTAGATAATGTAACTGATGTTTATTTGGTGGATACTATGGGAGAGTTAAAACTAATGTATGCGGCTGCAGATGTTGCTTTTATTGGGGGAAGCATGGTCCCAACCGGTGGACATAATATTCTGGAGGCATCAGCGGTCGGTGTGCCCGTTATGTTTGGTCCATTTATGGATAATTTTAAAGAAATAGCTCGTGGGGTTTTGGTCGAAAATGCAGCTCTTCAGTGTCAAAGTGCCTCAGACATAATCAGCTCGATGCAATTGCTGTATCAACAGCCTGAATATAGAATGGAATTAGCAAAAAGGGGTAAGGCATTTGTTGAAAGAAATCAGGGAGCGATTGCCAGAATTTGTTCAATGCTAAAACAGGATATTTAATACATTATCAATGTAATATAAGTTTGGTTTGTGTTTTGATTTAATGGCATATGCTTTTATTGGGACAGTGATAGCTACTAAAAACTTGATAGACTTCTTATAAATGATTGCCATTCCAAATAGTTTGATGGCGATTTACTGATCTTATACACAAAGGTGTTATGAAAAAGCAAAGAAAGGCGGTCGCTTTGATTTCCGGAGGTTTGGACTCAATGTTGGCAGCAAAAACCATTATGGAACAAGGTATTCACGTAGAAGGCATTAATTTCTTTACCGGTTTTTGTGTAGAAGGGCATACTCACGCTATTCGTGAAAAAGATAAAGCTAGACCTAATCGTAATAATGCACTATGGGTTGCAGAACAGTTAGGGATTAAACTGCATATTGTCGATGTTATTGAAGAATACAAGAAGGTATTAATAAACCCCAAGCATGGTTATGGGGCGCATATGAACCCCTGTTTGGATTGTAAAATATTTATGGTTAACAAAGCCAAGCAATGGATTGTCGAAAATGATTTTGATTTTATCATTACAGGTGAAGTGATAGGGCAAAGACCCATGTCACAAACCAAATCTAAAATGCCTATAGTTGCAAAACAGTCGGGTGCTGACGATTTGTTATTAAGGCCGATGTGTGCAAAAAATTTACCTGCTACCTTGCCAGAGATAGAGGGGTGGGTTGATAGAGAAAAGCTACACGATATTACTGGGCGTTCACGTAAACCTCAATTTGAGATGGCTAAGAGAATGGGTATCGATGATTATTCTCAACCTGCTGGTGGTTGTTGTTTTCTCACAGATAAGTATTATTCGGCAAAATTGGTTGATCTATGGCAATCACAAGGTAGCAAAGAATACGAATTGGACGATATCATGTTGTTGAAAGTAGGGCGACATATCAGACCCAAAGCTAACTTTAAGCTCATTATTGCGAGAGAAGAAGGTGAAGGGCGATTTTTACAAGGTTATAAAAAAGATTTTATCAGCATGCATTGTTCAAGCCACACAGGACCTCTCGCCCTTATTGATGGTACGATCTCTGCTGAAGATTTGTATTTTGCTGCCAGCATTGTGGCTCGTTATGGTCAGGGACGAAATGCTGAACAAGTTGATATTAATGTTATTGATAAGGATGGCTCAGAAAGAACGATTCAGGTAAAACCTCTAAAAGAAGAGGAGATACACAAAGAATGGCATGTGTAATTGATTAACTCAGCGATTAACTATGATTAAAGAAACACTAAATGCACGGCGCTTACTCTGTCCATTACCCGTCATTCGAACTCAGGATAAAGTTAAACAGCTAAACGTGGGTGATCAATTGGAGGTTATCTGCACCGACCCTGGAGTAATGCAGGATATACCTGCTTGGTGTCGTATTAATGGGCATACCGTGTTAGAGACCAAATCTGGCAATTATGAATATATTGTTACCCTTGAGGTAGGTGCTTAATGGCTGAAATATTGGATGCAGCAACGGCCAAAAAACTGAAAGCTAGAGCAAGTTATGTGGGTGCGGCCATTAATGTCCTGCAATCACTGATCAAAATAAGCTTTGGTATTTTTGCGCAATCAGCGGCTTTAATCGCTGATGGTATTCACTCTTTATCCGATTTATTAAGTGATCTGTTAGTTATTACTGCCGTTAGATTAGGCAGTCGAGAGGCTGATTATGAACACCCCTACGGTCATAGACGTTTCGAAACTATTGCAACGGTTATTTTAGGGGTCAGTCTCGTTGTTATTGGTGGTGGAATTACGTGGTCTGTAATGAATCGTATGGCACACCCTGAACATTTGCCAACACCTAATGTGTTAGGGTTAGGCATTGCCGCGCTGTCTATATTAATTAATGAATGGTTGTATCGGTACACCAAAACTATTGCAAGAAAAACACGATCAAAATTATTATTGGCTAATGCTTGGCATCAACGCAGCGATGCTATTTCGTCACTTGTGGTGCTGTTCGGTATTGGTGCTGTCATATTAGGTTACCCGTTGGCGGATGCAATAGCGGCTATCGTAGTTGCATTAATGGTCGTTAAAATTGGTTTGAACTTAATTTTTGATAGTATCAAAGAGTTGGTTGATACCTCATTACCACCTAAACTTGTTGCTGAAATTCGTACAACCATTATGGCTATTGATGGGGTTGAGGGTATTCATTTATTACGAACCCGACAAATGGGTGAGGATGCGTTAATTGATGCTCATATTGTTGTTGATCCTCGGATTACAGTGTCTGAAGGACATGCCATAGGTGATAATGTAAGAGACGAGTTAATTAATTGTTTTGATGGCATTATGGATGTGCTGGTTCATGTTGATCCTGAGGATGATGAAGCTTTGTTTGAGGAAAGCAAACCACTTGCTCGTAAGGATGTTCAAGTTTTATTAGATAGTTATTTGTTGGATTATAAGATTCTCATCAGTGACTTCAGAATCCATTATTTAAACGGACAAATTGAGGTTGAGCTTGTTTTACCGATTGCTTTTAAAGAGCAAGAAATATTATTTAATACATTAAAAGAACAATGTAACATCATAAAATTAAAAGAAAAAAGAATAAATAATATTCTATTATTTTTCAAATACAATGAGGCTTAATGAATGGCGGTAGGACAGTGTGATTTCCCAAATATGCACAACGTTTCAGGAATAGCGCTAGGGACTGCTTGCGCAGGTATCAAGCAAACGATTAAGGATGATATTTTGGTTATTCAAATGGCTGAACATTCAACGTGTGCGGCTGTTTTTACTCAAAATGCTTTTTGTGCTGCACCTGTGCATGTTGCTAAAGCCAATTTGCCTCATGCACCACGCTGGTTATTGATTAATTCGGGTAATGCCAATGCTGGAACAGGTGAGCAAGGAATGCATGACGCCCTAGTATCTTGTGAGGAGCTTGCAAAAGTAACCGGTGGTTTAGCCAATCAAGTTCTCCCCTTTTCGACCGGTGTTATTGGCCAACCCTTACCAGTTGAGAAAATCAAAGTAGCTTTGCCCAATGCCATAAAAAATTTGTCACTGAATAATTGGGATAAAGCAGCTCATGCAATTATGACCACAGATACGTTCCCCAAAGCTGTATCTAAGGTTATTAACATAGCCGGTAAATCTATTACCATTAATGGAATTTCCAAAGGTGCAGGCATGATACAGCCAAATATGGCGACCATGCTCGGCTTTATTGCCACCGACGCTACCATTAGTCAAGCTTTATTACAGAACTGCTTAGCGTTAGCTGTAGAGCAGTCTTTTAATCGTATTACAGTCGATGGTGATACCTCAACTAACGACGCTTGTGTATTAATGGCCAGTGGTTGTTCAGATGCTCCGGAAATCGATGCGGATACTGAAAACTATGCCCTATTTTCTGATGCAATTATGAGTGTCTGTAAGCAATTAGCAGAAGCTATTGTGAGAGACGGTGAGGGCGCCACTAAGTTAATGCGAATTGTAGTTAAAGAGGCACTGCATGACGAAGAGGCTGTCCGAGTCGGTAAAACGATTGCCCATTCACCCTTGGTAAAAACGGCTTTTTTCGCTAGCGACCCCAATTGGGGACGTATTCTTGCTGCTGTAGGTCGCTCAGGAATAGAAGCTATGGTGCTGGAAGATGTACAGATATTTTTGGATGATGTGTGTATCGTTAAAAATGGTGGCCGTGCGGATGATTACACCGAAGCAGCGGGTCAGCAAGTAATGAATAGAGAAGAAATTACGATAACAGTTATATTAGGTCGAGGTAATGCGATCCAAGAAGTATTAACCTGTGATTTATCCTATGACTATGTAAAAATAAACGCTGAATATAGAACATAAAATACGTTAACTCAAAATTTAGATGTCAGTGTTTTGTAAGATCTCAAGTCTGTAATGCAATTACTTAAGGTATCTGTAGGCGTAGTAAAAAATCCCGAGGGACAGGTTTTAATTTCACTACGTGATAAATTAGCGCATCAAGGCGATCTTTGGGAGTTTCCCGGGGGTAAAATTGAACATGGAGAAACAGCTGAGCAGGCCTTGGTTCGGGAATTAAAAGAAGAGTTGGCACTTACAGTTATATCCTCAACCCCCTTAATCACCATTAATCATAAATATTCTGATATAGCCGTTCAACTGATTGTATTTTCAGTGGATAACTATTCCGGTGAGGCTAAAGGTTGTGAAGGTCAGGCGATTAAATGGATCAATCCTACTGAATTAAAAAATCATCAATTTCCTGCAGCCAACCAACCCATCATAACGGCTGCCCAATTACCTTCCTGTTATGCAATATTAGACGATGCAGACGAAGCGTTGTTAATTGAGAATCTAGGTAAAATAATCAGTCGTGGCATAAAGCTCATTCAACTCCGTTTAAAAAACACCTCTCCCCAATTGCTGGAAAGATTTCTTACTCAAGCCTCATCATTATGCAGGCAGTCAGAAGTCAAGTTATTAATGAATTCGGGTGTTAAGGATGCAGCCAATTACACTGTTGATGGCATGCATTTAACCAGTCAAGAATTAATGTCCATCAATAAGCGTCCTGCATTTCCATTGGCTAATTCAAAATACCCTTATTGGATTGCGGCATCTTGTCATAATGAACAAGAGTTACAACACGCACAAACAGTAGGTGTCGATTTTGTGGTCTTGGCGCCTTTACTAACTACAAAAACTCACCCAAATGCTGAGCCGTTAGGATGGGAGCAATTTAAAAAATTAGTGTCTCAAGTTAATCTACCTGTCTATGCCCTAGGCGGTCTTTCTGAGTGCGATGTAAATAAAGCGCAACAAGCTGGTGGCCAAGGGATAGCCGCAATCAGAACATTTTTAGAGTAAATTAAGAGACTAGCGTTATTAAATTAATGTCTTCGCCACTTATGAAAATAGTCTAGTAAACCTGATAAATAAACAGGTGCATGCGCTTTTTTCCATACCCCAGCAGCATATTTGTTTGCTTCGGCAAAGGTTGGGTAAATATGAAGGGTGTTTAACATCTTGTTTAAGCCTATTCCGTATTTCATGGCTAAAACAAATTCAGCGATGATATCGGCTGCATGCTCTCCTACAATAGTCACACCAAGAATTTTATCAGAACCTGTTTGGGTTAATACTTTAACAAAACCATGCGCTTCACTATCAGTAATGGCTCTGTCAAGGTCACTAATATTGTAAATTGATTTCTCATAACGAATTGATTGTGCATTTGCTTCCACTTCATTGATGCCAACTCGCGCTATTTCAGGATCGGTAAAGGTCGCCCAAGGTATTACCGTATAGTCCGTACGAAATTTTTTAAACTGACCAAACAAGGCATTAACAGTTGCATACCCTGCTTGATGTGCAGCCACATGGGTAAACTGATAGGGCCCAGTTACATCACCGCAGGCATATATATTGGGATAGTTGGTTTCTTGAAAGGCGTTGGTGGCAATGGTTTTTTTAGGGGATAAAGTAATACCTATTTCTTCGGCACCACAATCAGCAATATTTGCAGTCCGCCCCAAAGCAATTAAGACCTCATCAAATATAATTTTTACCGGTAATCCGTTACACTCAGCAATAAGATATTTTTCATTATTTTCCAAGGTAAATGCTGTGGCTGTGTGTTCAAGCAGTAAGGTAATGCCTTCTGAATGGAAGTGTGTGATAAGGGCGTCTGAAACTTCTATATCTTCACGATTTAATAGTTGTTTAGCTTGTTCTA
Source organism: uncultured Methylococcaceae bacterium (assembly GCA_903908165.1). Lineage (GTDB taxonomy): Bacteria > Pseudomonadota > Gammaproteobacteria > Methylococcales > Methylomonadaceae > Methylobacter_C. Next base: position 18,006 of record CAIVQX010000115.1, read on the forward strand.
CGATGGTTACTTCACTACCTAAACGTGCGAAGCATTGCGCAAGTTCACAGCCAATTGGACCACCACCCAGAACTAGTAATCGTTTGGGGCGTGTCTTTAGCTCCCAAATGGTATCGGAGGTGAGTGGTATGACTTCATTAACTCCGGGGATGGGCGGTAAATAAGGATGGGCACCGGTCGCAAGAATAATCGAACGTGCCGTAATTTTTTTGATACCCTCAGTAGTTTTAATCTCAATTTCCCAAGGAGATACTATTTTGGCTTCACCTATCAGGACATCAACACCAAGTTTGGCGTACCGCTCAATCGAATCGTGTGGTTCGACAGTTTTTATAATGGACTGCACTCTCGTCATGATATCGGAAAAATCAAAATCAACCTGCACCTGTTTGATGCCGAACTCTTTTGATCGTTTTAATTGAGACAGTAATTTCGTAGAACGAATTAAAGCCTTAGATGGCACGCAACCCGTATTTAAGCAATCACCCCCCATTTTATTTTTTTCAATTAAGGTGACCTTGGCTTTTACTGTAGTTGCTATATAAGCAGTGACTAGACCAGCTGAGCCGGCACCAATCACAATAATATTATTATCAAAATGATTCGGTTTTGACCAACCATGGTAAATTTTTTGATCCTGTAGGGCTTGGACTATTTTTTTTGTCAGCAAGGGAAAGAGACCCACCAACAAGAATGAAGTCATTAAAGTGGGAGATAATATGCCAGACAGAGAATTAAGCTTGGCTAATTGAGTGCCGGCATTAACATAGACAAATGTACCTGCTAACATACCAACCTGGCTAACCCAATAAAAAGTTCTTGTCCTAAGAGCGGTTAAGCCCATGGCAAGATTGATCATAAAAAAAGGAAACAATGGAACCAGCCGTAAAGTGAATAAATAAAAAGCACCTTCTCGGGTAACGCCGTCATCTATGTCACTTAGGCGTAACCCAAATCTTGCTTTAATCACATCTCTAAATAAAAAACGTGCCGCCAAAAATGCCAGTGTGGCGCCGATGCTGGATACAAAAGAAACAATAATCGTACCCCATAATAATCCGAATATTGCACCGCCAGCCAAGGTCAGTATGGTTGCCCCCGGTAGCGATAAACCGGTGATGACTATATACAATAAGCCATAAAAAAAGACACTTAAGCCATAATGATTATTACGGTAGGCTTCGATTGCAGCCTGCTTGGATTTTAAGGCATCTAAGGTTAAATACTGTTGAAGATCAAAAATAAAAAAAAAGCCGAAAAAAATCATAATGATCAATAAGAGCAAAATTCTAGGGACTTTCATGATTCACCTTCTTTTATTGAACTTGATAACCTAAATGAAACGATAGCATACTCTTTTATTGCCATCACAAAATATTCCTAGTGATTAAGGGTTAAGATAGGAAACTAAGCTCTGGCGCATACCCAAACATCGACACGACTCACACCATTATCTTTTAATAAAATCGCCAGTTCGTTGACAGTTGATCCGGTAGTCATGACATCATCCAGAATAGCAACATGATCGACAGTTAAAGGCTTAGCGATGGAAAAGGCATTTTTAATATTTTTATGCCGTTGTTTGGCAGTTAAGCTAGATTGATGGGGTGTTTTAGCGTGTCTTAAGCAGCTAGTGATATCTACTGGTATCAATAATTCTTTGGACACTGTTTTAGCAATTTCAATAGCCTGATTAAAATGTCGTGCTCGGTAACGGCTTTTATGAAGTGGCACAGGCATAATTAAATCGGGACTTTCTGCGGATGTTTTTAAATGTTCTGCTAGTAACATTGCTAGTAAGCGGGCGTTTTTATAGTGTGCGCCAAATTTTAACGAAGTTATCAAGTGGCGTATTTCACCTTGATAAAGAAAAGGAGCATGGGTTTCGTCAAAAGCAGGCGGCGAACTCAGGCAATGACCACATAAAATGGGTGACAGAGTCGGTTGGGGCAATATTTCAGCGCATCGATAACAACACTGGGTATTACGTGGTAAACCTTCTTTACAGTGAAAACAAATATCGTAACCATCAAAACCTTTATTCCCACATAAGATGCAGGTAGGCGGCAGAAGGTAATCCTGTATAATATTAAGCCAGTTGTGTACTATTTTCATTTAAGCAGGTTGACGAATTGTCTTACTGGTCACTTGTAACCTTTACTGTAGTTGGAGATTAAAAGAATGTCTGCAAACTTTGCAAATAGCGGTCATGTTTCACTTGCCATTCGTCATGATTGGCAACTAGATGAAGTGCAAGCGCTCTACGCTTTACCATTTAATGATCTGATCTTTAAAGCTCAGACTATACACAGAGAGCATTTTGACCCTAATGAAGTTCAAATCAGTAGCTTATTAAGTATTAAAACGGGTTCGTGTTCTGAAGATTGTGGGTACTGTCCGCAAAGTGCGCGTTATGACTCAGGATTAACACCCGAAGCGTTAATGCCTGTTGAAAGTGTTTTGCAGGCCGCCCAACAAGCTAAAGACCAAGGCGCTTCCCGTTTTTGTATGGGTGCTGCTTGGCGACAACCAAAAGACAAAGATGTAGAAAGAGTTATTGAGATGGTTCAGGGGGTTAAAGCTCTGGGTATGGAAACCTGTGTTACTTTGGGGATGCTAACGGATGCACAAACACAAAGATTAAAAGAAGGTGGTTTAGATTATTACAATCATAATCTGGATACTTCTGAAGATTATTACTCTGAAGTGATAACTACCCGCACTTATCAGGATCGTCTGGATACCTTGGATAGGGTTAGAGAGGCGGGTATTAATGTCTGTTGCGGAGGCATTGTCGGTATGGGTGAAAGTGCAGTAGATCGAGCGCAATTGTTGATCCAGTTAGCTAATATGCCGAAACATCCCGAAAGTGTGCCTGTTAACATGCTGGTTCAGGTTGAAGGCACTCCATTAATGGGTACTGAAGAACTGGATCCAATCATGTTTGTCAGAACACTTGCCGTTGCCAGAATAATGATGCCTAAATCACGCGTAAGATTATCAGCGGGTAGAAACAATATGAGTGATGAAATGCAGGCTTTATGTTTTCTTGCGGGTGCTAACTCTATTTTTTATGGCGATAAGTTACTGACAACAGACAATCCTATGACCAATCATGATTTAGCGTTATTTCAACGTCTGGGTGTCTATTCTGGTGGCTCAAGTTACGCTTGATGACAGCAACCTTTACCCAGTTATCAGCTAATCTTCAAGCCCTGAATGAAGTAGGCTTGTATCGCTCCCGTCGAGTTGTAGAGTCTCCTCAAGGGGTTAATTTACAAATTGACGGGCGCAGTGTCGTTAACTTTTGTAGTAATGACTATTTAGGTTTGGCGAATCATCCGGCCGTAGTCGGTGCATTTAAAAAAGCAGCTGATCATTATGGTGTAGGGAGTGGTTCTGCCCATTTAATCTGTGGGCATAGCCAAGCCCATCATGCATTGGAAGAAGAGTTAGCGGCTTTTACCGGACGTGATAGGGCGTTACTTTTCTCCACCGGTTATATGGCCAACTTGGGTGTTATGTCAGCCTTGTTGGGTAGAACAGATTCGGTGTTCGAAGATCGTTTAAATCATGCTTCTTTGTTGGATGGTGGTTTGCTATCGGGAGCATCTTTTAAACGCTATGCACATGGTGATGTTGAAAATTTAGCGTTGCATCTCAACAAAGCAACAGGAAATAAACTCATTGTGACTGATGGTGTCTTCAGTATGGATGGAAATTTTGCACCTTTACGCGCTCTATCGGAGGTGGCAACAGCCAATCATGCATGGCTCATGGTAGATGATGCTCATGGACTCGGCGTAATAGGTAAGCAAGGCGGAGGGTTGCTGGACTATTTTGGATTAAATCAAACGGACGTGCCCGTTCTTATGGGTACTTTAGGCAAAGGTTTTGGTACATTTGGCGCCTTTGTAGCAGGATCAGATGTGCTGATTGAAACCTTACTACAGAAAGCCCGTACCTATATTTATACCACTGCCTTACCTGCAGCCATAGCTGAAGCCACACGAGTTAGCCTTAAAATGGTTATTTCGGACAATTGGCGTAGAGAAAAGCTTCAAACGTTGACTGATTATTTCAGGCAGAGGGCAGGGCAGTTAGGTCTTCAGCTATCACCGTCAGCATCACCCATACAGCCAATTATTATCGGGGAAAGTCAGCGTGCAGTGGACATTAGTAACACGTTATTGAAAGCCGGTTTTCTGGTAAGTGCCATTCGACCGCCTACAGTTCCAAAGAACAGCGCGCGTTTACGGGTAACCTTTTCAGCGTTGCATGAGGAACATCAAGTGGAACAGTTACTGGATGCCTTAGAAAAGGCAACGCTACAACATAAATGACAACACTCCATCATAGTACTTTTGGTCAAGGTAAGCCGATAGTCCTTGTGCATGGTTGGGCTATGCACAGTGGTATTTGGGCAGAGTTTGCCGAGCAATTAGCGCAGCATTATCAAGTGACTTGTATTGATCTACCGGGACATGGCTATAGTGAAAAGTGTGATGCTTTTACCCTTGAAACAATAAGTCAGGCGCTCGTTGATAGTGTACCTGACGAAGCCAGTTGTTGGTTGGGGTGGTCATTAGGCGCAACTGTCGTGCTGGATATTGCCAGACGGTTTCCTAATCGAGTTAATAGTCTTATTTTACTGGCAGGCAATCCATTATTTATTAAAACAGATGAATGGAATGGCATGAAATGGAGCGTATTAGAAGAATTCGCCAAGCAATTGACTGAAAACTGTCAAGCGACGTTATTACGCTTTTTATCGCTACAGGTTAAAAATTTACCAGATTATAAAACGGTATTGAAAACATTGAAATTGGCATTAGCGCAATGTAAGTCACCTGATGAGGAAACCTTGTTGGGTGGTTTGGCGATATTAAAGCACGCTGATTTACGGATGGTATTAGCCGATATAAAAGTACCGGTCTGTTTTATATTAGGTGCTCACGATACCTTAGTACCGATGGCTGTAGGGGAGAACTTATTACAGCTAAACTCGGCGATTAAGCTCAACATTATTGATAAAGCAGGTCATGTCCCTTTTCTATCACACCAGCAAGACGTATTGACTATTATTTCTGATTTTATGGATGATCAATGACGTTAACTAAAGCTAGAATAAAACGATCATTCGCAAAGGCCTCTGTCACTTATGATAGCGTTGCACAATTGCAGCGAACCGCAGGCAGACAATTAATTAATACAATTGATGCAAAAGAAATAAAAGGTTGTTTGTTGGATTTGGGTTGCGGTACGGGTTTTTTGACCAGTCAATTAGAGGCAAACACAAACCATGAGATTGTCATAGCGTTGGATATTGCTTTGACTATGTTACAAACCATGCAAGAAAAATGGGTCGGCCAAAACGTCATTAAATATGTTTGTGCTGATGCAGAACATTTACCGTTTATCGAAAACAGCATAGATAGTGTTTTTTCTAATTTGGCTTTGCAATGGTGCAGTAATCTTGGGAGCGTTTTTAGAGACATAAAACGGGTATTAAAACCTGACGGACGGTTGATTTTCTCAACTTTTGGTCCACAAACTTTACACGAATTAAAAAATGCTTGGGCAACTGTTGATAACTATAACCATGTTAATAGCTTTTATACCAAAGATCAGTTGCACGATTTTTTAACTCACGCTGGCTATACTAAGGTCGAAATTACCAGCACGTTTCACGTGTCTCGTTACACGTCTGTGTGGACGTTGATGCAAGAATTAAAATATCTGGGTGCTCATCATGTTATTGCTGGACGTAATAAAAAAATCACCACTAAAACAGCGATGGAAAAAATGATAACGGCTTACGAATGTTATAAGCTGGGTGATAAAATTCCAGCAACCTTTGAAGTGATTAACGTCATTGCGACTGTGTAACAAACCATGAATAAAGGCTATTTCATTACCGGCACTGATACTAACGTGGGAAAAACCAGTGCGACTATTGCTTTGATGCATTATTTTCAGCAACAGGGAAAAACAGTTGTGGGTATGAAACCAGTTGCTGCCGGTTGTGACGTTAAAGAAGGTCAACTAAAAAATGCTGATGCCTTACTGATTCAAGAAAATGCCTCCTTACCAATTGATTATCAATTGGTTAATCCTTACGCCTATCAATTACCTATCTCACCCCATCTCGCTGGCTTGAGTAATCCCGTTGTTCTGGCTACGGTGCTTGAAAAATTTGCCATTCTAAAAGAATTAGCTGAAATCGTATTGGTTGAAGGGGCAGGGGGGTGGCATTGCCCTTTAAATCAGCATCAAGATATTAGTGATTTAGCTGAGGCGTTGGCATTGCCGGTTATAGTGGTAGTCGCCATTAAATTGGGCTGCATTAATCATGCAAAATTAACCTATTTGGCGATACAAAACTCTAGTGTCTCTTGTGCCGGCTGGATTGCCGTTTGTCTAGATCCAGACATGCTCTACAGTCATGAAACGCTTGAATCGATTAGAGCCGTTTTACCGGTTCCACTGTTAGGTACGATACCCTATAGCGAAAATGGGGAGTACACACTATTAGAAAACCCTCTGGCTTGGTAAAAACTCAGCACTATTAATCGAGAGTTGAATACTTATCACGCTTATTTAATAGGGCATAATACAGCCCTGCAGACATAAAAAACCCCAAATAAGGGCCTATATCCAAATCACCCAAGAGTTCAGCCCCTGGTCCGGTATAAAGCGGATTTACTGAGAACAGTGCAAGTGACACGATAGAAACCGATAACATGATAATACACCCGGCAGTAATGCCTTCAGGGGTTAACCGATTATATTGGCCGACCATAAACCAGTGCACCAGAACAATTCCCGCCCAAGGCGCTACCCAATGTGCAAATAAAAATAAAAAATCTTCAAAAAATATAACAAAGGAATGGGTTGCCAACAGGCTGATAACATAACCAATAACAGCACCAAAAATAGCCGATGTAGGACGGGAAAACTTAAAACCGCAAGATATTAAGGTATAAGCAGCCGAATTGTCATTAAGTGCATTGGCCGGAATAGCGGTAAACCACACCAGTAATAGAACGATTGGTGCAAATTGCCCTGATAATGTTTGCAATGCAATCATCACGCCTTCCGGTGTTTGTTCTTTCACAGCCGAAGCAGTCATATAACCAAAGAAAGCAAATACCAATAAAGACAGAAATAAGGGTGTGAATACTGTCAAAAAAACTGTTTTACTGGGCGTTGATTTGGGTAAGTATCGAGTGTAATCAGCAGTACACGTTGCCCAGCCCAGATTGTAAGCCACCAACAAAATAAGGGCAGATAGGGTATGAGTTATATCAGGTGGAAGTTGCTGTAACGTTTGCAACCCAACCTTTTGCATAGCAACGATACCAATGATCAAGAAAAAAAACACCAACAAACTACTGGTGTATTTAGCGGTGTTTTGAATTAAATGGTGTCCATAAATACCAATGATTAACTGAATCAGCACCAATATTCCCAAAGACAACCACATAGGCACATTAACACTATATTCAGCCAACAATACAACAAAAGCGGAGGCTGAAATGATATTGTTAATGACATCCCAGCCTATTGCATTAAACCAATTTAAAACAGCCGGTAGTTTTTTACCTGACCGGCCGAGAGAAAAGCGACTGGCTTCTATTTGAGACAAGCCAGATTTGGGCCCCATCGTTGCCGTTAAAGCGGGTAAAAAACTACCGACCAAGCTGCCAATGAAGATGACGACTAAAGCATTGGTCACATCCAGCCCCATGCCGGCAATAAGCACACCAATTAACCACGTTGCGATACCCGAGTTGCCTCCCAAAAACACCCAAAAAGGTTTCTCTGTATGCAGAGTTTGCTCACATTCAGGTACACCCTCACTGATCAGTGAGTGATGGGTGTTTTCCATTGGAATTTTTAAATGTTTAGTGGGCATTGGTAAATGTAATAGTTAGTAGCTAACGGGTTTTAAAATATCTCGATATCTTTATTCTTGATAAGGGGGTTCTTTTATCCAAAATATTAAGGTGAGTAACGATATACTGGCAGCCGTTACAACCCAATAGGCTGGGGCAATTTGATTGCCCGTGTAATTAATTAACCACGCAGCAATTAATGGACTGGTGCCACCAAAAAGTCCAATAGACGCATTGTATGCAAAAGCTAAACCAGTGCACCTAACAGCAACAGGCATCAGTTCCACATTAAGTGCGACAATGCCACCACTGCCCATTCCAACCATAACGGCAAATAAAATTTCACCAATGAGAATATGATATTCATTGCTAGAGTGAATTAACTCAAACAAAGGGATTGCCATAACAGTTAAAAGGCTTGTCGAGATGAGCAGTATATTTTTTCGACCATAACGATCAGATAACCACGCTGACAAAGGCATTATGAGGAGTAAAACCAGCATCGCCAGAGTATTTAATTCCAGTGCAATACTTTCAGAAAGTTTGTCAACGTTACGGATATAACTGACGGCATAAACAAACGTAGTGTAAAACGCCACGCCATTACCAATATTAAGAAGGGCTACTCGTAAGACATCACGGCGGTAACTGGTAAAAACATCTTTAACTGGATTAGTAGTGAGTCCAACAGGTGTTTCGACATGCATATGACTGCGAATCCACCAACCTGATAAAGCGACCAAGCCACCAATTGCAAAAGGTAGTCGCCATCCCCAATTGAGTAGCTGTGTATCTTCTAACATGGAAGAAACCAAGAGCCCGACACCCGAGCCCAACAATATACCCGCTGAAGCACCCCAAGCACCCCAGACAGCAGTGAAGGCTCTTCTGTTTTTAGGAGCGCTCTCTGCCAGAAATATCAGTGAGCTGGTGTATTCACCACCCACTGATAATCCTTGTAGCATTCTTAGCGCGATTAATAGAATGGGTGCGGCAACACCAACCGTTTCGTAGGTAGGTAGAAAAGCCATTAAAATGGTCGGTAAAGCCATGGCGATGACTGACAGTGTCATCGCTTTCTGACGCCCGACCAGATCACCAATGCGACCAAACACCAAGCCACCTAAAGGTCGCATTAAAAAACCGGCAGCAAAAGCCCCGAAGGAAGCAATCAGAGAGACGGCAGGGTCCGTCATAGGGAAAAATAGCTTGGCTATGATCGTTGCAAAGTAACCATAGACGGCAAAATCATACCACTCCATCATATTACCGATAAGACCAATAATAATGATCTTAAATAAAGAGGGCTGTGTTGTTTTATTGGGCATTAAGTACATCTCGTTTTTACATGATTTTATGATCCCCATTATAAATTACCTACCGATATCGTTGGATAAATATATTTAAGCCAATATATCTTGTAAGCTGATGGGGGTATGGCGTTGTTATTATCTCGTAGGGTGCATAAGCACCGCGTCATGCAACTTATCATTACCATAATTTATGGTGTTGCAGTTATATTCCGTTCTGGTAGAGGATAAATATCACAAGTAATAAACTTATTCTCATAAGGTATTTTTATCTAAACTGCAATAAAATTGCTTATAACAGCTGTCATTAAGCAATTGTCTTTTGTTAAATACATCAAGACAGCATAAAAAAGCAAGATTCCAGCAGTAATCATGAAGAAAACTAATGAAATTAACACTATTTTATAAGCCATTACACCCTTCTTTAAAGGGATCAGTTAAATAACGCAGCGATTAGTCCTTACAACTTTCTCCATTAAGTCAACGTCAGTTGTTAGACATAAGATAACACCTGTTATCTTGTCTTTGAGACGTTAAATTACTATGATTTCACTAGACAGGTTTATGACTTAACCTGTTATTTTTGTTCAATTCAACTACGCTTCTAAACAGGCTTTTATTTCTTTACAGAAGGTGTATATGAAAACAATTAAAGTGTTATTAGATTTTGCTACATTTAGTGATGGCATGACATCAGGTAGCGTTAAATTAGTCGCCAAAGCAATTGATAAAGCCGGTTCTTATATTTTCCAGATGGCTAAGGACACATTGCCTAGCTCCGATAATCAATGGCTACTATTACCACGACCACTTATTCTTATTTCACGGTAGAAGGTCTGTCACCCGCTAGTTATTTTTACTTTAGAGTAGCAGCAGTAACGCCAGAGGGCATACAAGACTTTTTTCAGCCCGTGGAAAAGTTGGTCATATAAAAGATGACAAATTTAAAATAAGTATTCGTAAGACGTCGTATCTCTTTCAGTCTGCATTAATCTAAAAAAAGTTAACCCCTCTGGGGGGATAAAATTATTACGCCTGAATGTGTGTTTTAATGCAGATCGGACTGCATCAATAGGTTCTAGGTAAAGACTTGGGTAAGC
>CAIVQX010000116.1 GCA_903908165.1 uncultured Methylococcaceae bacterium
ACCCAATAATGGGTGGTTAAACAAAAATGAACTATCTTCAAGCGAGCACCCCACAAAAATCGAGCGCATTATTTACCTTCAACCCTCTAAATTCTTTATGCGCCACCAAAAACACAACTATATCGGCTTCTCTTATTGCATCTTGATAATTGACAAGAGTTAACCCATCATAAGACTTAATATTAGGCTCAACTGCCAATACGTCAACTCCCTCATCAACAAGGGATTGTGTAATTAATAAAGCCGGTGATTCTCTTAAATCATCGATATCAGGCTTAAATGCCAGACCCATACAAGCCACTTTGGCCTTTGTAGGCCTATCTTTCTCAAAGGCTAATGCTGTATTTTTTATTTTCTCGAGCGTCCATTGAGTTTTGTAAGTATTCACTTCGCGTGCCGTACGAATTAACTTAGCATCTTGACCACCTTTATGGACAATAAACCAAGGGTCAATTGCAATACAATGTCCACCGACACCTGCACTTGGCTGTAAAATGTTAACCCGGGGATGTCTGTTTGCTAATCTGATAAGCTCCCAGACATCAATGTCAAATTTATCACATAAAATGGACAATTCATTAGCAAAAGCGATGTTAGTGTCTCTATAACTGTTTTCTGTTAATTTTGCCATTTCTGCTGTTCGCGCATCGGTCTCTAGGACACCTCCTTGAACAAAATCTCGATAAAAATTAGCTGTAATGTGGGTTGCTTGATTCGTTAGACCACCAACAATACGGTCATTTTCAACCAGTTCTTTCATAATTTTCCCGGGCAATACTCGCTCCGGACAATGCGCGATATGTATCGTGGCGATATCTACACCGTTCTCAGCTAGAAGCTCAGAAATCTTATCTGTAGTTCCTACGGGTGATGTTGATTCCAAAATAACAAGATTACCTGGTCGTATGTAAGGTACTATGGATAAAGTTGCAGCACACACATAATCTATATTAGGCACAAAGCCTTCGTGAAAAGGTGTTGGTACAGCAATGATAAAGACATCTGCTAATGAGGGCTTTATGTCGGCTTTTAATCTTCCCGAATTAACAGCTGCTTTTACAAAAGTATCCAGTTCCGGCTCAACGATATGTATACCCCCACGATTGATGATATCGACTGTTCTCTGATCAATATCAACACCTTGGATATCGTAACCTTTATTAGCTAATAATGCAGCTGTCGGAAGCCCGATATAACCCAATCCTAATACACAAATCTTATTGATTTTATTCATAGCATTTTTTCATAAAATGAATAATACGATCACATGCTTTCCCATCACCGTAGGGATTATGCGCTTTGGCCATCTTGTCATACACCGATTGGTTATCCAGCAACTCACTGGTAGCACTGACAATTCCAACTAAACTGGTACCCACCAATTTAACGGTACCAGCCTCAACCGCTTCGGGTCTCTCAGTTGTATCTCGCATTACTAAAACAGGCTTACCCAAACTTGGCGCTTCTTCTTGTACGCCCCCACTGTCTGTAATAATTAACTTGGCTAGGCTCATCAAATAAATAAACTCTTCATATTGCAAAGGCTCAATCAGAAACACATTTTTTATGTGGCCTAACAGATCATTTACTGGCTTGAAGACATTGGGATTTAAATGCACTGGATAAACAATATTTAGGCGTGGCCTCTCAAGAGCAATTGTTTTTAATGCTGAACAAATATTAATAATCCCTTGACCAAAGTTTTCTCGCCGATGTCCAGTGACCAAAATAAATTCCGATGCTTCTGGATCAAAGCCTTTGTCTACAATTGATTTTTTGACTTGAGCACGGAAATCCTTATTGGTTTCCAATTTATTTTGCATAAATAAGAGTGCATCAATCACTGTGTTACCGGTCACAATAATTTTTTCAGATGCTATATTTTCACGGAGCAAATTATTCTGACTTTGCTGTGTTGGTGCAAAATGATAAGTCGTTAATTGCGAGGTTAATTTACGATTGGCCTCTTCCGGCCAAGGTGAATAAATATTATTGGTTCGTAATCCAGCTTCAATATGAGCAACGTCTATTTTTTCATAAAAGGCGGCAAGACTAACTGTAAAAGTGGTTGTTGTATCACCATGAACAAAAACAATATCCGGGCGATACCTTGAAAACACCTCCTTCATACCTTGGAGGATTTGACAGGTCACATCATATAAATCTTGATTAGGACGCATGACATCTAGATCAAAATCTGTCTTTATTTCAAACAAATCCAAGACTTGATCCAGCATTTCCCTATGCTGTCCAGTGACACATATTTTTGTGTCAAAAAATTTATTTTGCTCTTGAAACGCTTTAACAAGGGGGGCCATTTTAATGGCTTCTGGACGAGTACCAAATACCAATAGAACTTTTTTCATTTATAAAGAAAACATTTAACGTGACAATGTATTCTTAATAGTAGTTTAAATTATTTAACTTTCTGCCAGAATCAATTACGGATGAAAAATAAAAAATTAATAACGAATCTTGACAGGATATAAGTTCAAATATGATTTTTTTTAAAGCACTTACTTAAAAGATTGACTGACAAATAACGGGAGAGGTTTGGCCAAAATAATTAATTAGTCTTGCTTACGCTATAATTTTTCTTATAACACGCGGCAGACCCTATATGACCACATCGAGTTATTTATTCTTATTTTGTTTTAGACTGGAATACGAAATACACGATAATATGATCGCACATAAAATATGCTTAGACGTTCGACAATGAAAAACCTGAGGAATTCCCACTGGGCACAAGCGAGCTAATCTTGCCATTTATACTACCTGCAATTAATAAAAGCGATGTATATCAGAAATTTAACATTACTGTGACTCCAGTTATTATTTATTTATTTTGGGGATACCTCAGATTTTGACCCTATCGATTTGCGGGTTATGAGTTGCTCCAATCAACACAGATCTAAAGGGGGGCATTTATTTTGACCCCTTTATTTGCAAACTCTCTGGACAGGCGTTCAGACTAGCTAGTCGGGCGGACAACTATGCTGGCCAAGGCTTGGTTTTTAAGGCTTAATGAGGCCGATACTCTAATAAGGTACGGAATGTGCGGATTACATTAGGGCAAGAGGTAGTAGAAAACCTCATATAAAGGCCGAATATAGGGGTGCACTATATTTTCTTTATGTTACGAATAATAAAATATGGCCTGTCCCACTATTATTTTTTTATACTATCTGTAATTAATAAAAGCTTAGTATATCAAAAAGTTAACTTTACTCTGACCCCAGTTATTTATTCCAATTATTAAGGAATAACTTCAGCATCAACCAAAACCATTTCCGCTAATAAAGTCTCAGGGGCAATATCTTGCTCATGTGGCCATGTTACAGCACCGAACAAAATACCTACTTGATTAAAATAATGAATATTTTTTAATTCCTTAAACACTCCCTTATCAAGATATGGCTTAAGATCAAAAACCCCTTTTTGTTGGTTTTCGGTCTCTACATAAATACAAAAATCGGGTAAAGGCTTAACTAATTTCACATCCCAAAACATAAAAACCTCACAACGGAGCAATTTTATATGGACTTTCATTACTGACCGATAACTCCCAATCAGCCATTAATTCATCACGATGAAGCTCTACCCAAGCCTGCACCAAACGCAATTGCTTACGTGGCAATTCACCTACTAACACTTCACCATCACCAATATTGATTGAAGCTTCAAACTCTGCATACCGAGCATGAATATGCGGCAAATTATGATGCTTATTATCCAGTAAATACATGCGAATAATAATCCCATAAAACATTGATATAACAGGCATGATTAACTCCAATTATTACTTATCGTGCATGACGAGTTTTTTTCTTGAACGACATCACCTTGCCATTCGAACATTTAGTCGCCTTCAACCAATTTCAATGTATCAAATGTAATCGTTGCCATAACAAACAACAGCAAATTTTAATAGGTCAGCATTATAACAAATAAAAAGGCTAGACTAAATCAACATAAACGCCATGATAGAAATGAACACTTGAAAATTAGTTGGGTTTAATCCTGAGGCATCAAAAATATAACTTTACTCTGACCCCAATTATTACTTTCTTTTATTTTCTTTTGACCCTATCGATTTGCGGGTTATGAGTTGCTCCAATCAACACAGATCTCTCGTATAGCGTTTCAGGATCAATATCTATATTGCCGGGCCATGCTACAGTACCATTTCCTACAAAAGCGCCTTGGAACACATTTCCAGACTTAAGTCGAACCCAAGGTTTTTGATCTAAATAAGCCGCCATGTTAAAGGCACGTCGCTCCCCATTTTCAAAATCAAGAAATAGAACAAAATCAGATTGAACGGTCACA
>CAIVQX010000117.1 GCA_903908165.1 uncultured Methylococcaceae bacterium
ACAACATAACACTGATTCTCCAATGCCCTAGCCTGACAACCTATTTTAACACGATGGTAACCAGCAACCGTATCAGTACAACTCGGGACTAATATTAAGATACAGCCCGCTTCAACTTGCTGTCTAGCGAACATAGGAAATTCGCTGTCATAACAAATGTTAATAGCGATTTTGCCAAATTCGGTATCAAAATATTTTATATCTGTCCCCCCTTCAATCAACCATTGTTCTTTTTCAAACCGAGTCATCATCAATTTATCTTGATAATCTAACTGACCATCAGGCATGAATAAATAATCGCGATTGCGGTATACCATAGCATCAATTAAAACAGGAAAAGTACCTGCTTGAATTATACATTGGTATTTTTGGGCCATTGATCTAAACAAGTTAAGAAAATCATTATGTAATGATTGTATGGCTTCAAGTTGTTTACTTAAGGATGAATATATAGGCTGACCAAACAAGGAAGCAAGCTCCATGCTGAAATACTCAGGAAATAAAAGGATTTTGGCCTCATTATTAAAGGCATCTACAACCCATCTCTCGATTTTATGCTCATAAGCCTCCCAGTTTTCAAGAAAGCTTATATCATATTGTGCTGATGCAATTTTAACGTTCATCTTTTATCCAAAAGGTCATCGGTTTTGGAGTTTCTTCTGTATCATCAAGATCTTTCCATAAGTAAGTGGTCTTAAGTTCAGGATGTTTAAAATAACCACGTTTATTCCAGAACGCATCCAAGGGAACATAATTGAGCGGACGCCTTGGATGATTCAAAGATCTTTCTACACAACAAAAAGTAATCGTTTTAAAGCCTCCCAATTCCTTGGCATGCGCTTCTCTTTGTTCAAAAAAATGCACACCTAAACCCAACCCTCTGTAATCTTTATTCAAAACCGATTCACTACAATAAAAAACCTCATCAAGATTATAATTATTTTCAATAAAAGGTTTTTTAAGCTCATCTGTTTCATATTTCATGGGAAGTGCCGTCGACGCTCCAACAACTTTCTCGCCATCAATAGCTAAAACGATAACACTAGACGGGGTATCAATATAAGTCTGGAGATATTTTTCTTCATATTCATAATTACCATCATACAGATATGGGAAATCTCTAAACACCTCAATTCGTAGGCGTGCAAGTTCGGGAATGTATTGCGTTAGCGTTGTTCCGCTACATCTTTCAATACGTAGATCTTTAGTGCTGGGCATGGACTTCAATTAATCGTAAGAAAAATTGCATTTTATTCGAAGTCTTAAAAAATATACAAGGTTATGTAGCCAAAATCTAATTCATCCTTAAAATCTTTGTTCTCTATCAAGCCTAGTTGATTAAAAGTTATTAATAAAAAAGTCAATGTTGAACGGATAGTAACTGCAAAAAGTCAAATAAATCTGAGTGACGCCCAAGTATTAATGTTTGATTCCAGTGATCAGATAAACCATAAAGCCTACAAAAGGCTATACTAAGCTATCAAAAAGCTAATAAATAAAAACGCATTAAGCGAATATTGCCATCAAATCTTGAATCTTAACTCTGAAATATCAGTAAATGAAAAATGTTTTTGAATATGCCGAAGCCTGTTTACACAATACCTCAATAGACGAAAAACTGGTTTTAACTCATCAAGCTTGGCAAGCTTCTCAAAACGACCAATTAAGTTATCTAACATCGTTATCGGTATTATCGATCGAACGTGTCATTTTCCCTAAAGAACCCTTATTACTAGCTCCTCGCGATATGCCAAAACGCAAATTGGGTAGCTCTGAAGGTATCACTGCTTTTTTTCACGCAATTGCTCACGTTGAATTTATAGCAATCTATCTTGCTTGGGACATACTCTATCGTTTTCGTGGCATGCCAAAACAATTTTATTTGGATTGGTTAAAAGTTGCTGATGAAGAAGCACAACACTTTGAACTTATCAGAACCCACTTACAATCTATGAATATGAATTACGGGGACTTACCAGCTCATAATGGCTTATGGGATCACGCCAAAGATACTGCTAATGATCTATTGGCCAGACTAGCCTTGATTCCACGATGCATGGAGGCGCGCGGATTAGATGTAACTCCCGCTATCATAGAAAAATTTAAACAACTGGATGATCAAGCAAGTGTGGCAGTTTTAAACCGCATCCTCACGGATGAAATAGAACATGTAGAACGTGGCTCATACTGGTTTAAATGGCTTTGTGAACAACAAAACCTTGATCCCGAAGCTAAATATTGCCAATTAATTGGACAATATTATCAAGGGGGTAAGCCAAAAGGCCCTTTTAATAGAGAACTGCGTATAATTGCAGGCTTCTCTCATAAAGAGTTAAACTGGCTGGATAACAAACCTTATGAAATCACAGAAAATTTTTGATACCCCTCTATTTGGCTTGGGCTTTAGAGTTTTTTTTGCCTTAGCTGGATTATCTGCATTGATTTTAATCGTTCTTTGGAATGCCATGTTCAAAGACGAATCAATCATCAACAACTATTTTACCCCACGATATTGGCATGCACATGAAATGCTAATGGGTTACTCAGTTGCCGTTATTACTGGATTTTTACTAACCGCTGTCAAAAATTGGACCGGCAAACCTACACTCAGCGGTGACAAGCTTGCTGCACTTGCTTTACTTTGGCTTTACGGACGAATCTTACCGTTTTATGCAAATGCTTTACCGGATGCTTTAATAGCATTAATAGATCTTGCTTTTCTACCGATCTTGGCCTATCAAATCAGCAAACCCCTCATAAGCACAAAATATTGGCAAGGGCTTATATTTGTCGGGTTATTATTATTACTAGCACTTGGAAACGGTTTAATTCATTCTGAGATCTTAGGATTGAGCCCAAATACGGCAGAGAAAGGTTTTCAACTTATCATTGGCAACATTATCATCCTGACCTTAATTATTATCAGTCGTGTGTTGCCTTACTTTATAGAACGAGGCTTATCAGGCACGTTAATTATCAAAAACCCTTTATTAGATAAACTATCCATTGCTTCTGCGGCACTCGTATTTGTTCTGCAATTAAAGGGGATATCCGGGGATTTGATGGCTCTCACTGCTATTATTGCAGCCGTCTCAAATGCATTACGCTTAATGGGCTGGTATGTCCAACGTATTTGGTATGTACCATTGCTATGGGTGTTATATGCTGGATATAGCTGGATTATTGTTGCGTTTTTCTTAACTGCCTTATCTGCATATGCTTGGATATCAACCTCAATCGCTATACATGCATTTACGTTAGGTGGCATTGGTGTATTAACCTTAGGTATGATGGCCAGAGTGTCATTAGGTCATACCGGAAGAGCACTAAAAGCGTCAAATGCTATCGTATTTGCTTTTGTTTTAATAAATTTTGCCGCCGTATTTAGAGTTCTCTTTCCTATACTGATGCCAAATTGGTACAACTTTTTATTGTATAGCTCAACATTAGCATGGCTGGGTGCATTTTCACTCTTTATTTTTGTATACGCGCCGATTCTAAACAGTCCACGTATTGATAATCGGAAAGATTAATGCCTAGCAAACTCGATGATATTGTTGATCTGATCACTGGCTCCCTAGTCTTATTCTCCAGTATTGGTTTATTTGCTTTAACTTTGAATGCTCGCTATACACATGCCATAGGCCGTGTAAGAGATATTTATGATGATATAAAAAACAATGATGAAACTAGTAAATTGGCAAAAGAACTGAAGGTAATGGTTTTTAGATGCCATTTACTTAAATGGAGTTTTGGATTATTACTTTGCAGCGGCATTAGTAGTGGAATATTTTTACTGGGTTCAATATTTTCAAGATATCTAGGCTATTTGAATGAAGATACCTTGCTATTCATCGTGGTCTTTAGTGTTTTCTTTATTTTTAGTTCAATGATTTTTCTCTTTATTGACGTAATGGCTTCTTTAAAAGCCACCTTAATACATATTGAAATCAAAAAATAAAAGCGCGCTTCAATACACCTTTAAATGACGTCTTAAGCATTAGCTATTGTGGATGTAAACAACAAGTTCTCAGTGGGTGATAAGTTAGAGCAAATGATGCCAGAAGGCAATCAAGATGTTATTATAGAACACATTGAAAACATGCATGACCAACAGATACAAAAATCATCTGCTGACTGCCACAAAGTTAAAATAAAATTGTCAGGAATACCTAGCACAAAGGCTTTACTCGCACGCTATACTAGTTGAGTAAATTATTTTGTTTTGATTAAATTCACATTGTCGACTGCTTTTTAACGTTTAGGGATTTACCTATGACATTCTCTATAGCTACTCTTTGCGACACTTATTGGGGGGGATCACATAACCTCCAAATAGCCGATCCTGTATTCAAGAATTTTGGTGGCATCCAGCTTTTTTCTGGTCAGATAACAACACTCAAAACCTTTGAAGATAGCGTGATTATTGGTAAAATTCTCTCAGAAAAAGTAGAAAATAGAATTTTAGTAATTGATGGTGGCGGTTCTCATCGCTGCGCATTGATTGACTTTAATTTGGCAAGAATTGCGACTGATAATGGCTGGGGCGGCATAGTTGTTTATGGTTGCATTAGAGATTCGGCATTGATTGCAAAACTACCAATTGGGCTACTCGCTTTGCATACACACCCGTTACATTGCAACAAGAAAGAACAAGGTGATCGTGATTTATTAATCAGTTTTGCTGGTATAAATTTTAAAAAAGATAGTTTTTTATATGCTGATATGGATGGAATGATCGTATCAGATTCAATGTTGAGTTAGAATAACCAAATATTAACCTACCAAAGAATTCAAGATATGCAAATTGTACTAGCTAACCCCCGTGGATTTTGTGCCGGTGTAGACCGCGCAATCGAAATTGTTGATCAAGCTATAGAAGCTTTTGGTGCTCCTATCTATGTCCGTCATGAAGTGGTTCATAACCGAACCGTTGTTGATGGGCTTAAAGAAAAAGGTGCTATTTTTATTGAAGAACTCACTGATGTGCCGGTAGGGTCGTATCTAATCTTTAGTGCTCATGGCGTGTCCAAACAGGTACAACAAGAAGCTAAAGAGCGTAATTTGACCGTTTTTGATGCTACCTGCCCTCTGGTTACAAAAGTTCATATTCAAGTTGCCAAACATGCTAAATCTGATCGTGAGGTCATTCTAATTGGTCACGCTGGTCACCCTGAAGTTGAAGGCACCATGGGACAATATGATAAATGTACCGACAATGGCGGTATCTACTTAGTAGAAACGCCTGAAGATGTCGAAAAATTAGTAGTCAATAATCCCGATAATCTTGCCTACGTTACACAGACAACCTTATCGATGACTGATACCAAAATAATGGTAGATTCATTAAGAGCACGTTTTAGTTCTATTCAAGAACAGAAAAAAGATGATATCTGTTACGCAACACAAAATCGTCAAGATGCCGTTTATGAACTGGCAAAAAAAGCAGATACCATTCTTGTCGTAGGCTCGATCAACAGTTCGAACTCAAACCGTTTACGTGAAATTGCCGAACAGCTTGGCAAAAAAGCCTACCTGATTGACACAGCAAAAGACATGCATAAAGACTGGTTTGATGGCGTGAGTACTGTTGGGGTAACTGCTGGCGCTTCTGCACCTGAAGTATTAGTCCAAGAAGTGATCAACCAATTAAAACAATGGGGCGGAAAATCGACCCTTGAAATACAAGGTATAGAAGAAAAAGTTGTGTTTTCTTTACCCAAAGGCTTACAAAAAGAATTGAGTGCCCACTGATCTCGAAAGCATTCGTCTTGATAAATGGTTATGGGTGGCGCGCTTCTACAAAACGCGCCAACTCGCTGCAGAAGCCATTTCAGGAGGAAAGGTTCATATTAATAACCAACGAAGCAAACCGGGGAAAGAAATAAAAATAGGTACACATATAACAGTATCCAAAGACACCTATCGTTGGGATTTATTGATTATTAATTTATCTAGCCAACGTAAATCCGCAAAAGAAGCCAGTTTACTTTATGAAGAAACTGCTGAAAGCTTTGAAAAAAGACAACAACAAATACAACTACAACGTGAACAGAGGGAACTATTTGACTTTAATGGGCGTGAAAACAAACCCAATAAAAAAGATAGGCGGTTGATTCATCGCTTTAAACAGATACAAACTGAAAGCTAGAGACAGGTTGGTGGTTTTGGTAAGCCTGCTAGCTTACAAGTAAATTTTAAAGGACCATCAGGAAACAATTTATGTAAATAGCGGCTATTACCTTTTTCATCTCCCAATTTCTTAGCAACTGCCTTGGTAAATAAACGAGCATTGGGTAAATGTTTAAAATCTAGATAATAATGGCGCATAAATAAAATAATCTCCCAATGTTCTGCGCTTAACGAAATATTATTAAGCTCTGCTAACTGAATCGCCACCTCTTCATTCCAATCGGCATAAGTAACTAAAAAACCCTGATCGGTAAGTTTAAGAAACATCCATCAACACCAAGATTGAATCAACTTATTTTTAACGGTCAAATCAACTAAGTCTGAATAATCAATTACTTGAATATCAGCGACCAACTCTGTTGGAGTAATGCCTCTTACAAGAATATCATCGGCCAACACAAACAGTTGATTTTTTTTAATCAACTGCGTCAAAAGGTAAGATAAATGACCTTTTTGTAAAATCTGTAAAACTGCATTTTCAACAAAAACCACATCATCACCCTTATCGATCCTATCAAGAAGTGCTTTATCAATCGGTGACTGAGAAATAAGATGTAACATCGTTAGTGAGTATCTGTTAATTTAAGACCAATAATCCCCAATATAACCAATGCGATCGACAATAATCTAAACCAATCAATTGACTCTTTGAATAAGATAATACCCAAAATTGCAACACCTACTGCACCCATTCCTGTCCATACTGCATAGGCTGTCCCTAGCGGTAAAGTTTTAAGTGCCCACATTAATAAACCAAAACTACCAATTCCCGATAACGCAGTGATAATACTGGGCCATAATTTAGTAAAGCCTTCATTATATTTAAGGCTTAAAGCAAAAATTATTTCAACGAAGCCAGCAGAAAACAATAACAACCACGCCATGCACAACATCCTTTCTTTGTAGACTAAAGCTTATTATTTTACAATAGACTGACTGATAAATATGTATTCAATCTCATCAAATAGATAATGACACAAATAGCTACATCTGCACAGCGTAATATTTTGACTGTTTCCCAGCTTAACCGAGCAACAAGTCATTTACTCGACGAACATTTTTTGTGTGTATCGGTCGAAGGAGAAATATCAAATCTTAGCGCGCCATCCTCAGGTCATCTTTATTTCTCTTTGAAAGATTCTTATGCACAAGTACGTTGTGCAATGTTTAAAACTCAACAACGTAAACTGGGGTTTAAACCTGAAAATGGTAAACAAGTAGTTGTTAAAGCACAAGTCAGTCTCTATGAACCCAGAGGCGACTTCCAACTTATTGTTGAACACATTGAAGAAGCGGGGGATGGTGCTTTAAGACGAGCATTTGATTTATTAAAACAAAAACTAGCTGATGAAGGCCTATTTAGTCCCGTAAGAAAACAAAACTTACCTCTTCTACCTAATAGAATTGGCATCATTACTTCACCTTCCGGTGCTGCCATTAGAGATATTCTAACCGTCTTAAAAAGACGATTCTCAGCTATCCCCGTTATTATTTACCCTGTATCTGTTCAGGGCAATAACGCAAAACATGAAATCGCCAAAGCAATTACAATAGCAAATGAACACCAACAATGTGATTTACTTATTTTAGGGCGTGGCGGTGGATCACTAGAAGATCTCTGGGCTTTCAATGAGGAATTAGTTGCTCGCGCTATTTTTGCCAGTGAAATTCCAATCATATCGGCTGTTGGTCACGAAACTGATATTACTATAGCCGACTTTGTTGCTGACTTACGCGCTGCGACACCTTCAGCGGCCGCAGAACATGCTACTCCAGATCAACAGGAGTGGTTATCAAAATTTATTCAACTCAATCAGCGATTAACAGAACTCTTACATCGCCAATTATTTAAGAAGGGACAGTCTTTAAATTGGTTGGAAAAACGCTTGCAACAACAGCATCCTGGGCAAAAACTGTTTAGAAATGCACAACGTCTGGATGAGTTTGAAATAAGACTGACTCAAGCCATGCAAACTAAAATCCGTCACAATAAACAAGTTGTAGCCGAGAAGATTGCAACTCTATGGCAACACAACCCCCGTGTGTCAATTAATCAATATAATCAAAAACAAAATTATTTATATAGTCGCTTAGTCTTTGCAATACGTCACAAACTCGAAAAACTCAATCAACGCTTATTGAACAACAGTCAAACACTGCATGCTGTTAGCCCTCTGGCTACATTAAATCGTGGCTATGCATTGACGACTCATCAAATATCTGGACAAATCATTCATGCCAGTTCACAACTACATGCGGGAGATAAAGTTAAAACTCGTCTTGCTAATGGGTGCTTCATTAGTCAAGTCACTGATATTGAATAGGTTAATTAAAAAACGACAATAACAAACTTACTTTCGCCAAAATTCCGGTACAAATAAAATGAGTATGGAAAAAATTTGCACACGCCCCAAAAGCATTGCAAAAGTGCAAACAGCCGTTTGAAAATCACTTAAACTTCCATAATTAGAAGCAGGACCGACCTGGTTTAAACCAGGACCTGCGTTATTAATGCAAGCAATAATGGCCGAGAACGCTGTAATAAAATCAAGACCACTTAATAACAAGGTAAAAACAAGTATCACAATACTTATAAAATACAAAAAAATAAACCCTGTCACAGAATTAACAATATCATTTTTGACTATCATCTCACCTATTTTTAAAGGCCTGACAGCAAATGGATGGATAAATTTAAACATCTCAAGCCTAGCCTGTTTCATTAAAATAATAGTTCGAATCATCCGAATACCACCACCCGTCGAACCCGATGAAGCTGACACGCAGCTTAAAAAGAGCATCCACATCGGCACGAAGATTGGCCACTTATTAAAATCCTGATTGGCAAAGCCACAATCTGTAGCAATAGTCACTAAATTAAATGATGCATAACGTAACGCAGTTAAATAATCGGGATAAATTCCTTCATCCCATAATAGCCATGCCGTGAATAAACAACTGCTGATAATCAGTGTTAAAAAAGCCCTAGCCTCTCTATCTTCAAAATAGGGATTTAATGTATTTTTTTTAAGTGCTATAAAATGGGTGGCGAAATTGATAGCCGCTAATAATTGAAAAATGGTTAGTACAACCTCAACAGATACAGAATTAAAAAAACCAACACTGGCATCGTGGGTAGAAAAGCCTCCTAAACTCATCGCCGCAAAAGCATGACAAATTGCATCAAACCAATTCATGCCGGCCAAACGCAATGCAATAATACAAACAACCGTAAACCCAGCATAAACCATCCACAGAGCTTTAGCAGTTTGAGCAATTCGCGGAGGTAAATCAGATTCTTTTACAGAACCGGGAGTCTCAGCTTTATACAACTGCATACCACCAATTCCCAAAATTGGCAAAATAGCGACAGCAAATATAATAATCCCCATCCCAGCAATCCAGTTAAGCTCATGTCGCCAAAGATTGATTGATATTGGCAAATTATCAATCCCTGAAAAGATGGTTGCGCCAGTAGTAGTAAGTCCTGAAACAGTTTCGAAATAGGCATCAACAAAGTTGAGTGATGGCATGTAAAGCAAGAGAGGAATTGTGCATAAAACCGGTGTTAAAGACCACGTCATTGCCACCATTAAAAATCCAGCTTGTCTTGATACTTTTTTAGGCGTTCGTAATGTTGGAATAAACATCAAAACGCCCAACAAAAAAGTTATTACCGTTCCTTGTAAAAAAGCTGCAGTAGCTCCGTCATTAGCAACTTGTGATGTTATAAGACAAGTGCTCATAAGGCCACTGAAACACATAGTAACCAAACCGAAAATATGAACTATTGTAAAAATAACATTCATGAAAAAGTTATACCTTTATGGGTTAACAAAAAAATGAAAAATTAAGAAGTGCAAACACTGAAAATACGGGTGTTAAATCATTAAGTATCAAGCAAGGGGCTGAAAAATTTGCTCAATGTAACTGACCAGTTTTTTTTCAATTGCAAACATCACAACGTGATCATTTTCAGCAAATACCGTGTCATGATGTATGGAAATTACTTCTTTATTACGAATCAAGGCACCCATTACAATGCCGGGGGGAAAATCAATAGAATCAACCCGACGACCTACAACAGAATCATCAGTATTGTTATCATGCGCAATCGCTTCAATTGCTTCAGCAGTTCCTCCACAAAGCGAAGTTACTTGTTCTACGTCCCCTCGACGTACATGCTTTAAAATAGCACCCAATGTTTCTTGATTAGGCAATACAGTAACATCAATTCCCGTGCCTGGAAGTAAGTTGGTATAGGAGTTATGGTTAAGTAAACATATTGTCTTTCTCGCCCCGAGACTCTTTGCCAAAGCCGCGGAAATAATATTGACACCATCGTTATCGGTAATCGCACAAAATAAATCAGTGCTTTCAATAGCCTCATCTTGCAACAATGCTTCATCTGCGCAATCACCTAATAGCACTACCGTATTATGGAGATCATTAGCAATTTTATTAGCTCGGACCGGATCTCTTTCAATAATTTTGACGTGATGATTCTTTTCCATGGCCAGTGCCAAACGCTTTCCAATATGCCCGCCACCGGCAATGATGATCCGTTTTAAAGGAGCCTCTAATTTATCTAACTCTTTTAAAACGCGCTTGACTTCTTTTCGAGGGGCGATAAAAAATACTTCATCACCGGTTTCTATGCTGACCTCACCGCTGACATAGATAGGCAGACCTTGTCTAAAAATAGCAACAACACGGGTTTTACCACCAGAAAGACGGTCTTTAAGTGTTTTGATTTTTTTACCGGTTAGAAAACCATCAGCCACAACTTTAACTGAAAATAAACGGACAAGACCGCCTGCAAAATCTGAAATGTATAAAACACCGGGGAATTCGATTAAGTTACGAATTGATTCCATAACGATTTGTTCGGGGCTAATAACAAAATCGATCGGGATACCATTAGGACTGAATAACCTTGGATTATTCAAGTAATCTATGGCTCTGACTCGAGCAATAGTCTTAGGACGAACATGCAAGGCATTGATAACCATGCAGGCCAACATGTTAGTTTCGTCGCTATCAGTAACAGCGATAACCATGTCGGTATTTTCAATCCCTGCTTGCTCCAAAACACTAGGGTGAGCTGCATTTCCGGTCACTGTCGCTATATCGTAACGCTCTTTTAACGCATCAAGTAACTCTTGACGAAAATCAATAACAACAATATCGTTTTCTTCGCTTGCAAATGCTCCAGCCACAGAAGAACCTGTTACACCAGCGCCAAGAATAAGTATTTTCATGAATAATATACCGAATTAAACAATAGTCACCTTTATCTGCTCAAATCAAATAGGATTAAAAACAGCTTCCATAATCCAGCAATAATTCTTCACAACCAAAAAAAAGACGGGGATAGTCGATACGTATCAACAACTTCAAACCGTACTCAAAAAAAACAACCAATGTCAAAAAACGAGCACCTCCCGTCAAAGCCCTTAATTGACTATTATAGGAACAACGCCAAATGGCTGTCGTCCACCAAACAGTCGGCAATAATAACATCAAATGCACTTCATCCCAACTTGATACTGTTAATAAACCTCTGGTTGCGAAAGTATCTGCAAGAAATAAACTGATATTAAAAATAAGAAAAAATGGCCAGAAAACCCACTGAAGAGTCACATTACCAGTCCATGCAGCGAACAAATAATGCCCCCTAAATGTAGGTGACTCAGTCTGATCGACATATGGAGCGCTTATAAAAAAAACAACAAATAAACCTATCGCAACAACGAGCAATTCAAACGGACTCGCTACACCAATCTGAGCAAAAAACAGTGGTAATGAATAAATAAACATATGAGCTCGAAAAAACCTTCAATTCGTGTGTTTTAGTAATCTAAAAAATTGTCAATACAGTAATTGTATCTCTAAAAGTTCTTTTGGAAACAAAGATGTTTAATATACTATGAAGATACTCTCAACTAATTACTAATTTATTTTCTATAAAAATGAGCATAAGGATTTAATAAGTAGAAATCCCTTTAAAAAATCTTTTTACTATCCTCCTGTTATTGAACTCAAGCCCTGTTAATAATTAGATTTAACCTATATAATTATAAGCTTAAATTAATTAGGCTAATGAGCGCATAGTGGATACTAAAGTATACATGCAAGACCTTGGTCTAAAGGCCAAAAAAGCTGGCAAAGAAATCAGTAGAGCAGAATCAAGCAAAAAAAATCGGGCTCTTTTTAAAATAGCTGACATTATTGAGAGCAGTGAATTTTTTCTAATTGCTGAAAACAAGAAAGACTTAGATACCGGGCGTCAAAATGGCCTGGATGCTGCCTCCTTAGATAGACTGTCCATAAGCCCCTCAGTTATCAAGTCAATGGTGGCAGGATTGAAACAGATAGCAGCTTTGCCTGATCCAGTTGGTGAGATTAGTGATCTATGTTATCAGCCTAGTGGCATACAAGTTGGACAAATGCGGGTACCCTTGGGTGTTATAGGTATTATTTATGAATCTCGTCCTAATGTAACAGTTGATGCCGCTGCCCTGTGCCTTAAGTCCGGTAATGCTTGCATTTTAAGAGGCGGATCTGAAGCCATTCACTCTAACCTTGCTATTGCTTCCTGTATTACTAGAGGGCTTGAAGAAGCAGGTTTACCAGTTGAAGCTGTACAAATAGTTGCCACCTCAGATCGATCAGCAGTTGGGGAGCTTATCACCATGAACCAATACGTTGATATTATTGTCCCTCGTGGCGGTAAAAGCTTGATTGAACGAATATCTAAAGATGCAACCATTCCAGTGATTAAACATCTGGATGGGATTTGTCACGTATATATTGATGATAAGGCTGAACTTGAGAAAGCCATTAACATCGCAATAAATGCTAAGACACATCGCTATGGGGTTTGCAATGCAATGGAAACTTTACTGGTTGCCGAAGGTATTTCGTCAACAATTTTACCTTTATTGGCTGCCATCTATCTAGAAAAAGGCGTTGAATTACGTGGTTGTCTTAAAACTTGTTCCTTAATCCCACAATGTTCAAGAGCGACAGACGAAGATTGGCAAACTGAATATCTAGCACCAATATTGTCAATTAAAATTGTTCATGATATAGATGAGGCGATGGAACATATCAACATCTATAGTTCCAATCATACTGAAGCCATCGTGACTGAAGATTATTCTCGGGCAAGACGCTTTTTACGTGAGGTCGATTCAAGCTCAGTGATGGTTAATGCCTCAACTCGTTTTGCTGATGGTTTTGAATATGGTTTGGGTGCTGAAATTGGAATTAGTACTGATAAACTGCACGCAAGAGGCCCAGTTGGATTAAAAGGACTGACCTCTCTAAAATATATAGTCTTGGGCGATGGCCATATCAGACAATAGATGATCGGGATATTTGGTGGCACCTTTGATCCAATTCATTACGGACATTTACGCTCAGCACTTGAAGTTAAAGTCATTTTCGGTTTAAAAGAAATTCGGTTAATTCCAAGCGCACAACCCCCACATAGGCAACTACCTGCCACAACTGCATTAATGCGCGTGGAGATGCTAAATTTGGCAATAACTAATCAACAAGGTTTATTAGTAGATACACGTGAAATAGATCGTGACGGTCCATCCTATATGGTTGACACGCTGTCATCGTTACGACAAGAATTCCCAAATGAACCGATACTATTGTTTATTGGAAGCGATGCTTTCAATCACTTAACCACATGGCACAAGTGGCAACAGTTATTCGATTATTCGCATATTGTGGTAATGACCCGACCAGGGTTTGATAGTCCTATTTATGATGATTTTTTTACTGACCGATTATCAGAGCACAGAACTGAATTGGCACAGAACACTGCGGGTAAGTTATACTTTCAACAAGTCATTCAACTCGATATTTCGGCATCTGCCATCAGAAACATGGTTGCAGATCAACAAGACCCGAGATTTTTATTGCCTGATCCAGTCATTGCTTATATAAAGCACCACCAGCTTTACAAGAGACACTAGTCTCAATAACAAACTAGGAATTTTAATGCAAACTGAAGATTTATTAAAAATTGTCCAAGATGTTTTGGATGATCGCAAAGGACACAATATTACGACATTGGATGTACGAGATAAAACCAGCTTTACAGATTATATGGTCATAGTAACAGGTACATCAGACCGCCACTTGAAATCAATGTGTGATTATGTGATTGAGAAAGTAAAAGAACAGGGTTTTAGACCATTAGGTACTGAAGGTGATTTAGGATCTGACTGGGTATTGTTGGACTTAGGTGATGTCATAGTTCATGCTATGACTGCACAAGCACGAGGATTTTATCAACTTGAGAAATTATGGTCAGTTGATGGCGTGTCAAACAATGAAGAAGGATCGATTCAGGAATAAGGCTCGATTATTTTACAGCAAAGCAATAACTGATAGCGCTCAAAAATCCGAAAGATTTTTTGGTGGAATGGCAGCTCTTAACGCATTTAAGACTGCCAAGACATCGATGACTTCTTGGGTAATTGCTCCAGCCACAGGGGTTAAATAGCCTAATCCGGCAAATATCATTCCGATTAAACTAAGTACCATACCCCCTACTGCACTTTGCAGAGCAATTCTCCGCATCCTTTCGCCAATATGAAATAACTCATCGACCTTTAACAGTGAACTGTCCATGATTACCGCATCAGCTGACTCACTGGTAATATCACTGTTCTGCCCAAATGCGATGCCAATCGTTGCGGCAGTAAGTGACGGCGCATCATTAATTCCATCGCCTAGAAAAATAGTTTTTGCAGCTTGAGTTTCCTTACGTACCAATTCTAATTTCTGCTCTGGACTCTGGCTAAAATAAACATGTTCAATGCCAACTTGTTCTGCTAAATACCGCACTTCAGATTCCCTATCACCAGAAACTAACATGACTCGTTCAAACAAGTGATTAGGCTGTAAGTGATTGATAAAAGACGAACTGTCGGTACGCACTTCATCCCGAAATTGAAGCGTGCCCGCATAATGGTTATCAATCAGTACAATGCATTCAAGACCACCAGCCATAGCGGGTAAATCTTGAGTTTTTTCGGGAAAATTTTCAACAAAATATTTACGGTGCGTAATTTGCACATGTTTATCAGCTACTGTGCCAATAAGACCTTTGCCAGGTAATTCAACAACATTGCTTACACTCAATAAAGTCAGCGCATTTTGGTCAGCCGCTTTAACAATTGCATGGGAAAGTGGGTGCTTAGAGTAACGTTCCAAACTAGCAACTAAAGTAAGGAGTTCGCATTCCGTAATATTGTTAACTGGAAATAATGTGGTC
The DNA here is from genome assembly GCA_903908165.1 of uncultured Methylococcaceae bacterium. Lineage (GTDB taxonomy): Bacteria > Pseudomonadota > Gammaproteobacteria > Methylococcales > Methylomonadaceae > Methylobacter_C. The sequence goes on from CAIVQX010000117.1 coordinate 15,494, forward strand.
AAAGTAGGTCGACCATAAGTTAATGTCCCGGTTTTATCAAAAATAGCAGTGCGACAAGCACCAATGGTTTCTAAAATGGCAGGATTTTTAATGATAATTTCTCGCCGGGCCGCTAATGAAATTGAACTAATAATAGTAACAGGAATACCAATAAGTAAGGGACAAGGTGTAGCAACAACCAAAACAGAAAGAAAACGAACAACATCACCACTCATTGTCCAAGCAATGACCGCAATAATAAGGGCTAGTGGTGAATAAAGTGCGCCGAGTTGATCGCCTAAACGTCTGATATTGGGTCGATAGTGCTCTGAAGAGCGCATGACCTCCATTATTTTGGCATAACGGGAATCTATAGATAATTTGTCTGCCCTAATGGTTAAAGCTGTTTCACCGTTAATGGCACCCGACATTACCAATGAACCGATGGTTTTTGACATCATGTACGGCTCACCGGTCAAGTAGGATTCATCCATTGTACCGAAACCCTCTTGCACGGTGCCGTCAACTGGACAAATTTCATGAGGTAGTATCATTAAGGTATCGCCTATACACACCTGTGCTGTTGAAATATCAGCCAGCATATCACCCGATTTTCGGTGAGCAACCGATGGCATTCTCTTGGACAAGGCTTCTAGTACCGAAGACGCTTTACGTACCGCGTATTGTTCTAATGCAGTGCCACCAGACAGCATCAATACCACTAAACTACCGGCTAAATATTCATCCAACGAAACAGCCGTAATAATAGATATACCTGCCAATAAGTCAGCGCCAAAATCACCTTTAATTAATTTTCTTATCAGTTGATAAACTAATGGCAATCCACCTAAGCACAAAACGGTAAGCAGAGGCACGTTTACTAATGAAGTGGAAAAATGGAACTTTATTTGGAATAGATTTGCAAGGGGGGACGTTAGCTGTGTGTTAATTTGAAGCGTATAAATTTCATCGTTTAAATGAACTCCATAGGTTAAGAAGAGGTAGCCAAAGATACCCAGTAAACTCAAAACAGTAATGGTATTTTCACACGCTGAACTGTGAGTAGAATGTTCAGTATGGGAAGAGTCCGACATTTCTATGTTGCTGAGAAAAGGGCTAACTAATCTTGATCAGATCTTTTGGTACCATGCACCATTGCTTTGGCTAGATTCTCTCGATGGAAAAAGCTTTCTACGATAACACCCAGTATATGTACGATAACTAGAAACAGTGTAAAATTGGCAAAAAATTCGTGCATTTCTTCCAATAATTCCTCGAACTTTGATCCTGCAAGTACAGCTAACGGTCCTACTCCTTGATCAGCGCCATATACTGCAAATCCACTAATGACGGTCGCTAACAAGCTAACTAACAATAACACTATCATGGCTGTACCCGCCGGATTATGCCCTAGATAGCGTTTGCTTTTTAACTGAACAAGATCTTTCAGATAATTAAACGATGTTGCAGGACTGCATAAAAAATTTGAAAAACGGGAATTTTCATTACCAATAAATCCCCAAATTAATCTGAAAATAAGTAACATCAAGACGAGATAACCTGCCCACACATGGAGAGGTAATAATTCATCTTCAGTTAAATAAGCTACTGAAAATCCAGCTACCAATAACCAGTGAAAAAATCTCAATGGAAGATCCCATACTTTAACTAACGATTCTGATTTCACTTTATTTCCTTAAATTGAATGATGAACATATTATGCAGAAATATAATCTATAAAGAGTATAGATCAGATCGTTTTTATCTCACCAGTTTAACAACAACTTCCACTCAAATTGGATTTATCCTCATGCTTACCCCCTTTGGTATCAGTAACTGCGCGTAGTGCTCCAGTTGCACAATTCCAAGGCTGGCCAACTCTGGGTTCAGCAGGCGCTATTCCAATAAAATCATTATTATAAGTTTCACTGGTGAGTAATTTATAATTGCGTTCACAAACAGCCATACGTTGTCCTCTTAAATAAATATGACCTTCATCGTCATAGACCTCAGAATAAGGTCCACGATAAATCACAGCATGCCCTTTATCGATGCACGCTTCATTTTTTGGTTTTACTGCTGTAATTGTGACTGACCGAAACTCAAGTCCCTCCACCACCTGCCAAGGCTGACTTTCCCATTTATCGTAACTAACTGCCACAAAACCAACTTTAATAAAAGCTTGTAAAAAATCATGTTCCTGCAATGCGCCAGAAATACAACCACTCCATAACGCTTGATTTTGTTTTAAATGTGCAGGTACCAGTTCATCGCTAACAATGTCTGAAATAGCTACCCGACCGCCCGGTTTAACAACACGAAATATTTCTTGTATTAGTTGTTCCTTATCACTGTCATGCACCAAATTAAGCACACAATTGGATACGACCAGATCGACCGAGTTATCGGCAATTAAAGGGGCGTTTTTTCGTTGTTTTTCCTGCCAAGCACGTAAGGCGATAATGTCTTCTGCTTTATAGATTGGATGTTCTGCCAAATGGGTATTCATAGCCGTTAAATCCAACGCCAAATCCTGAATTTGCCCCTTAACAAACTCAACCCGATTGGAACCGAGTTTCTGAGCCATTTCTTGTTGATATTTTCTTGACAGCGCCAACATGTCATCATTCATGTCAACACCTATTACTTTCCCATTATCACCCACTAATTGGGCAGCCATATAGCAAATTTTTCCAGAACCCGAGCCTAAATCCAAAACGACATCACCCTTTTTGACATAACGAGAGGGGTCGCCGCAGCCATAGTCTTTATCAATTATTTCTTGTGGCAATAAGGCTAATAACTCTCGATCATAATCTACCGGACAACACAAATCGGCTTGTATAGATTCGGCACCTGCCGAATAACGTTCTAGAACACCTGTTTCTACAGTCATTTTAATTCCTTGTGTAATTATTGTTAAGCCAATGCACCACCGCAACTACTGCCCTGCCCCGCTGTACAGCCATAGCAATGCTGACGAACTGTGATGGGAGATCCGAGTAGCGAAGATGAATTAATCATGTCACTTAAATGCATTTTTTTGTTGGGAGTTGCGCCCAGTGGTAGTTTTAACATCTGGTTAAAATCACAATCGTAAAGAAAACCCTGCCAGTCAACACTTAGTGTACTCCGACACATGACGATCGCTAAATTCTCAGGGCGATAATTATCTTTTAATAGTTGAATATAGTGATTAAACAGACCTTTACTTAGTAACATACTGCCGAATCGCTGAACAGGCAGATTGGTGAATGCAAAAAGTTGATTAAAAACGATACCATAATGTTTATTTAAGTGTTCTTTATAAGCTATTTGTAATGCCTTTTGATCTGGTGGTAAATTAATTCCTTGTGGATTAAATACAAGATTAAGTTGTAACTCAGTGTCCGTTTGACCATATCCAAGTTTATTTAATTTCTTTAAAGCGGCCAAACTGGCGTTAAATGTACCTTTACCTCGTTGTTTATCAACATTATCTTCAAGATAACAGGGTAAAGAAGCCGTAATGATAACCTTATTTTCAGCTAGAAAACCTGCCATCTCTTCATATCCCGGCTCTTCAAGAATAACCAAATTACAACGATCAATTACTGTCACGCCCATTGCTCTTGCTTGCAGAACCAAATAGTTAAAATGAGGGTTCATTTCCGGTGCACCGCCAGTTAAATCAATTACTTTAATGCGTTCTCTACTTATAAAGTCAAGAATCAAATCAATAGTCACCTTAGTCATTAGTTCGATTCGCTTTGGACCGGCATTGACATGACAATGTGTACAACTTAAGTTACATAAATAGCCTAAATTAACTTGCAATATTTCCAACGCATTTCGGTAAATACTCGGAAAATCTGTAGGAACAAGGTGCGGTAGTACTTCTCTCATGGCTTTTAATTATAATTTAGGGAATCTCACCAAAAGGGAGCAAGCGACCTTCATGCGTTAATTGTATAATAAACAAAACTAACTACTGGGCTAATCGGTACTTCATAAATCTTATCATCTAGACTTTTATCTAGCCATTAAAAGGATATATCCTGTAAAAAAGATAAAGTTAACACCACAGTCATATAGTAGGTGTATAAACTATAAATTTACGTAGCACAATAACTTTAAAAACTCTTGATTAGCCTGCTAACATTCGACAATAATTATTCATAAACTTAACGCAATTAAATGACAAATCAATACCCTATTGGCCCAGTTATGCTTGATGTTGTTGGCTTAAGTCTGACTCAAGTTGAACAAGAAAAAATAAATCATCCCAATACCGGAGCGGTTATCCTTTTTTCGCGCAATTACGAAACACCTGCACAAATTTCTCAACTAATTGACAGTATTCGTGCTGCACGAAAGGGTGACATTCTGATTGCAGTTGATCAAGAGGGCGGGAGAGTCCAGCGTTTTCAAACTGGTTTTACACGCTTACCTCCCGCATCCTATTATGCCGAAATGCCTCTATTAGCAGAATCAGCTGGTTGGTTAATGGCTACTGAATTATTATCCGTTGGTGTTGATTTTAGTTTTGCACCCGTATTAGATATTGATTGCGGAATTAGTCAAATAATTGGTGATCGTTCATTTTCAACTGATCCTGACTTGGCTACAAAACTAGCCAGTTTATTTAGAAAAGGTATGCATAATGCTGGTATGGCAGCGACTGGTAAGCACTTTCCCGGTCATGGTTCAGTTGCGCTGGATTCACATTTAACCTTACCGATAGATGATCGCGACTTAGATACTATTCGAGGAAAAGACTTTCTCCCTTTTATACAATTAATAAAAGAAGGCCTCGAAGGAATTATGCCTGCACATGTTCTTTATCCTTCAATCGACCCAAATCCAGCAGGTTTTTCTCCTTTTTGGATTCAACAAATTTTACGCAAAGAATTAAAGTTTAATGGTACCGTGTTCAGTGATGATCTAAGCATGGCGGGTGCTGCGTCGGCAGGAGACTATCCTGAACGCGCAAGACTCGCGCAAGAAGCAGGCTGCGATATGTTGTTAGTATGTAATAATCCAGTTGCAGCAGAGGAAGTTCTCGATTCATTACCTATCACACAAGATCCTCTTAGAGAACAACGCCTGCGCAGAATGCAAGGCAACCTATGCAAATCCTTTCCCTATAAAAGTACTGAAAAGTGGCAAAAAACTTCTACACTTATTAACCAACTATTTGAACAATATGCTTAATGAAATCAAAACCATTCAGGAAACTGCTGATTTACTTTTCAGTGAACAAGAAGTCGAAGCAGCACTAGATAAAATAGCCGGACAAATTAACCACCAATTGGCTGAACTCAATCCCTTGCTACTCTGTGTCATAAACGGCGGCATAGTTATCGCAGGTAAACTGGTTACCCGCTTAACATTTCCATTAACCATAGACTCCATTAATGCAAGCCGTTATCAAAATCAAACCACTGGAGGTAATATCGAGTGGATCCTTAAACCTTCAACACCTCTTAAGGATAGAACTATTTTAATAGTTGACGACATCCTGGACGAAGGTATTACCTTAGCAACAATACATGATTATTGCTTGGAGCAAGGTGCGACAGCCGTCTATAGTGCAGTATTATTGGACAAAATATTGGGTCATAACAAACCAATTTCGGCTGACTTTATAGGTCTGGAAGTTGAAAACCGTTATTTGTTCGGCTACGGGATGGATTATAAAGGCTATTTACGTAATGTCCCTGGCATTTATGCTTGTAAAGAATAAAAAACTACAGGAATCTTAAGAATGACAAAGCTTGCAATTATTGGTGGCACCGGTTTAACTCAACTCAACGGATTGATTATCACTAAACGTGAAACACTCACAACACCCTATGGACTGCCTTCAGCTGACTTTATTACTGGCGAATACAATCAAAAAGAGGTTATATTCCTCGCCAGACATGGCAATCCTCATACAATTGCACCTCATAAAATAAATTATCGAGCCAACATCTGGGGACTTAAACATCTGGGTGTTGAAAATATAATTGCTGTTGCTGCTGTAGGCGGTATTACTCCAGAAATGGCACCAGCACATATCGCTATTCCTGACCAAATAATCGATTATAGTCATAGTCGATTGCATACTTTTTTCGAGGATGAAAACTACCCTGTTACACATATCGATTTTACGTATCCTTACAATCGGGCATTACGAGCGGCTTTAATTATTGCTGCTAAAAACGCAGAGATCAATATCAGTCCAATTGGCACCTATGGTTGTACCCAAGGACCACGTCTGGAAACAGCAGCAGAAATAAAACGAATGGAAAAAGATGGCTGTGATTTAGTTGGTATGACTGGTATGCCGGAAGCCTCACTCGCCAAGGAACTGGAGATGAACTATGCAGCTATTTCTGTTATTGCAAACTGGGCGGCTGGAAAAACAGCAGGTGAAATCACAATGGCCGAAATCGAACGTCATCTTCATAATGGAATGATTAAAGTAGCAAATCTCCTTAAAGCATTTATTTCACAAAGCTACTAATATCAAATTTTGAACGGTTTCTTGTTTTCATACATAACAATAGTGCATTGTGCTGACATCCAGCTACAATCTAACAAGGAAGTTTTATTTCATATCTGGCGCAGGAAATTAAATGATCCACTTTGTCCAAGATCTCGTAGAAAGCAATCACTATCTACCGACTCGATTGTTACATCTACTAAGAGAAATACAAGCACGTTATCATTACATTCCGAATACTGCTATCGAACAACTTGCTGAGTTGCTCAATATCCCTCGCACTCATATTATCAGTGTCATCGAATTTTATAGCTTCTTTCACCTAACTCCTCGAGGTCAGTATGATCTATTAATCAGTGATTCAATTACAGATCACATGCTCGGCAAGATCCCTTTACTGGACTATTTAACAAAAAAACTAGAGGTCAAAGTTGGCGAAGTACGTCATGATGACTTGGTCAGCATAGATAATACATCCTGTACTGGCATGTGTGATCAAGGTCCCGCAGGATTGATCAATGGTTATGCCTTAACTAATCTTAGTCTCACCCGAATTGACCATCTTACTGATTTAATCAATCAACAAATACCGCTTGAAGAATGGCCAAGTGATTATTTTCTTGTTAAAGACAACATTCAAAAAAAAGATTTACTGCTTAACAACCCTGTCCATATGGGCGACGCTCTTATTTCAATGTTTAATCGTGGTAAAGCGGAGACATTAAACGAAATTAATTTTTCCGAATTACGTGGCCGTGGTGGAGCCGGTTATAAAACAGCTTGGAAATGGCAACTTTGTTGTGAAAATGAATATCAGAATGTTGATGCGTTAGACAATGTCGCTACAAATAACCACCAAACTCGTTATGTTGTGTGTAATGCTGATGAAGGTGAACCGGGGACCTTTAAAGACAGAGTACTTTTGAACTCTTATGCACATCAGGTATTTGAAGGTATGACCTTATGTGCTGCCATCATTGGCGCGGAACATGGTTTTTTATATTTACGCGGTGAATATTTATATCTTTATGAAAAATTACAAACCATATTGAAAGATCGACGCGAGGCTGGTTTACTGGGCAAAAATATTCTCAATAAAAATCTAAATTTTGATATTGAAATCTGTTTGGGCGCTGGTGCTTATATCTGCGGTGAAGAATCCGCTTTGATAGAATCGCTTGAAGGAAAAATGGGAATTCCACGCAATCGTCCGCCGTATCCAGTTACTCAAGGTTATCTAAGTAAACCAACCGTTGTTAATAATGTTGAAACCTTTATGGCTGCAGCAAGCATTTCTGTTTATGGCGGAGAGTGGTTTGCCAAGATTGGCACAGAAAAATCAAAAGGCACCAAACTTTTGAGTATTTGTGGTGATTGTGATCGTTCAGGTATATACGAGTACCCTTTTGGGACAACGATTTATACTATTTTAAACGACTGTGGTGCCAGTGATGTGCAAGGCATACAAATTGGTGGCCCATCAGGAATCTTTATTTCAAACCATGAATTTGAAAGACAATTAGGGTTCGAAGACTTAGCTACTGGCGGCTCTTTTATTATCTTCAATCACACTCGAAATATACTCGACATAGTTAATAACTTTACTCATTTTTTTGCACATGAAAGCTGTGGCTTCTGCACACCTTGTCGTGTTGGGACATCATTACTAAAAAATCAGCTAAATAAAATCATAGATGGTCATGGTTCTACCGGTGATGTCGTTGCACTTGAAGAACTTTGTCAGATAATAAAAAAACAAAGTCACTGTGGTCTAGGACAAACTGCCGCTAATCCCATATTGACGACATTATCTCGCTACCCTGAATTATATCAAGGGCTATTAAAGAAGATCAGCTACGAACCAGGGTTTGATTTGGATGAGGCTTTAGAAGCAGCCCGAAAACTTTCTGGGCGTGATGACACCAACGCGCATTTAACTCAAGTTGAGATAGCGTCATGAGCAAATCAATTACTATTGATGGCCAAAGCATACCTTTTATAGATGGACAAACTATTATGGAAGCGGCTACTGCCGCTGGTATTTATATCCCCCACTTGTGCCATCATCCAGAATATACGCCGCATGGCAGCTGTAAGCTATGTAACGTAAAAGTAAATGGTAGAGTCTGTTCTGCCTGTACTTTTCCAGCAATGGAAGATCAAGAAGTACTTAGTAACACAGCAGAGTTAATAAATGATAGGCAGAAAATAACACAAATGCTGTTTGTGGAAGGTAATCATTTTTGCCCCTCCTGTGAAAAATCAGGTAACTGTCAGTTACAAGCGGTAGCTTATCATTTGAATATGCTGGATAATTATTTCCCACTTTTTTATCCCACACGAAAAGTCGATGCTTCTCATGCAGAAATTCTGATTGATCATAATCGCTGTATTTTTTGTACTTTGTGTGTGAGAGCGAGTCAAGAAGCAGATAATAAAGATATATTTGCTATCAGTGGCAGAGGAATTAATAAACATTTAATTATCAATTCTACAAGTGGACTGTTAAGAGAGACTGATATTGATATCAAAGATCAGGCTGCCCATATATGTCCAACTGGTGCAATTCTTATAAAATATACGGCTTATCAAGTACCCATTGGTGAACGTACCTATGATCATACTGAAATTGATCAAGTCAGCTTAAATTTAGAAAAGCATGGGCATGAATAATAAAATTCGAATCGCAACAACATCACTTGCCGGCTGTTTTGGATGTCATATGTCCTTTCTGGATATCGATGAACGTATTTTGCAGTTAGCAGAACTCGTTGAATTTGATCGATCACCACTCACCGATATTGAACACTGTACAAATTGTGACATTGGTTTAATTGAGGGTGGTGTTTGTAACTCAGAGAATGTACATGTATTACGTGAATTTAGAAAAAACTGTAAAATTTTAGTTGCTGTAGGTGCTTGTGCAATTAATGGCGGCCTACCAGCAATGCGCAACTTCATCACTCTTGAGGATTGCCTCAATGAGGCATACCTAAGTGGTATAGGTGTTGAAAATGCGCATATACCAAATGATCCGGAACTACCTTTATTGCTCGATAAAGTTCGACCACTCCATGAAGTGGTTAAAATTGATTTTTATTTACCGGGTTGCCCACCTTCAGCTGATGTTTTCTGGAAATTTCTAACTGATATAATTGAAGGCCGTGAACCTTTCTTGCCTTATGAGTTAATTCATTATGATTAAGAAAAAACCCTATCAATTTAAGATTACACTGTTAAAACAATGAGTACCAATGCTTCGCCTTACTAATAACAATTTTTCCAGTTGCATCTAACACAACGTCATAACTTTCCTCAAAAGGTATGGTTAATAATTTTTTCCATTGAGAACCAGGTTTAGTTAATAAAAAATATAAACCAATCATCCCTTGAGCAGGTTGCGTTATAGTGTAACCCTGATTGGTACCTGGAACTACAGAAAATACGCCAAGCCTATCAGGATCAGGACTATCAGAGAAAGCTAAATTCGCGATGTCTTCATAAGAATCGAGCATAAAGGCCTTCTCACTGGTGGTTTTAGCAACTACATAAAACAATTCAGCATTGTTAGCTTGAATATTTGCCGAGACGTTTAATTCTAATGGGGGTGGTGGCTCAGGCGTACTTGAACATGCCAATAAAAGAGGAAATACTGTTAATAATATAAACACTTTAAATATTAATAGTAATTTCATAGCCTATTTCCTTGCTAAGTTTTGGAAAACAAATGAAGGGCTTTTTTCAAAAATAAATTCAATATTCAAGGGTTGTTGCGGAAAATCAGGATGCGCGAGAGGCCAACGAAAAGTTATGTATGGATGATTTCGATCCGCAATGTTACCTTTATAGAGTCCATCGCGTAGCAATCTAAATAAATTCCAATTAGAATCAGAATAAGTAATGTCTGTGAAAGCTCGCACAGGGTTTTTATCTTTAAGAAATTCCATGCCAACTTGCGCATCAGTCTTGGCCCACCATTCAAGTTTCATAGTTTGCCAAGTAGGCATCTGGTTAAAACCAAGTGCTGAAGCTGATCCTTCTCGAAGATAGGACAAGGAAACTATTGGGGCATTGGGTATTTGTTTACTATTAAAAGTCGGTAACAAGCCTGATTTGACTTTAAATGCCAATGGTTTTTGAACACCTTCTTCATTCCAAAGAGTAGAAGTTAAATTCTGTATTGCATTAAGTCGATTTAAGAAATTCTTTGGCATATTTAAACTGTCATACAACTCAGGCCTAATAGTCCACATACCATTACTATACTCTGATATGGGTGCCAAATATTGCTTATAGGCATTCCAAAATATCCCTTTGGTAGGATGAAATATTCTGTAAATTGAATCTTGTGTTACCTCTTTGTCAAGCCCAGCATTAATTGAAAAAGGAAACTGATCTAGCAAGGGTGAGACATTAGATCCCCAAATATCAGTCCAAATTGCATTTATATTTCTATTTATCTCAGCAATTCCAAATTGTTGTGCTCTTTTTACGGGCTCTAAAAACGGTTGCTGGAAGACTGGAGGTACATTGTAATTTTGCAACCAGCCTTTCATTGCTTGAAGATAAGAACTATCATCATTCATTTGAATAGCCCAAGCGACTCGACCAATTGGTGTTAAGGCCCCTTTAAAAACAGCGTTTTCATCTGTTTTAACTGGGACATAGGCTTCAGTAGAATTTAGATCATTTTGCAATTGTGACATTAATTTTTGATATTTTTCATATTCTGGAAAACCGCCACTTTTTTCGGTCATTATCTGCTGTATAGATCCAAATTTTGAAAGTTGTTGGCTAAACGAATCAAGTATTTTTGAACTACCTTTTAAATCTAAACTTGTATTGGTCTTCACAGTAAGCAATGCATCTAATAAAACAGAACTGGGCTCTTGTATATCATCTAATAAAGTATTTAATGACCAAGAAGTAGGTAATGTTACTTGTAATTGACTAAAATAATTCCAATAAGAATGTACGTAATTATCAGCATAAACTCGTAAATTATGATCAACAAAATCACTAAAATATCTCTTTTCTGTATTACCAATGGGTAATTTATTTAAAATATCCGGCAAACTTGTTATTGCAGTTTTAACGTCTTTATCAAAAGCACTTTTAGTGTAGCGTCCATCAATACGTGCTTTGCCAGAGTATAATTGCTCGCCATCATTATAGGGATTAAGATATATGTCATTATAAGTTGAAGGCTGATCAAAAAACACCATACCCTGACTA
>CAIVQX010000118.1 GCA_903908165.1 uncultured Methylococcaceae bacterium
GGTAAATGAAAAGATTAATTGAAACTAGGGTCGTTAATCCTCTGCTTGAGAAATACGGCCTCCCTGCCTACAAGACAACAGGTTCTGCGGGTGTTGATTTGGTTGCCTGTATTGAAGAGGCAATAGTGATCGCAGGAGGCGAAAATAAGCTAATTGGAAGCGGCTTGGCGGTTAATATTCAAGATCCTGGTTTGGTTGCAGTGGTTGCTAGTAGAAGTGGACTTTGTTTGAACAGCCAAGTTCGTGTAGGACAAGGCATGGGTGTTATTGATTCAGATTATCATGGTGAGATAGGTGTTATTCTGCATAACGATGGTGTCAATGATTACATTGTCCAGCCGGGTGAAAGAATTGCACAGTTATTATTTATGCCGGTCGTTCAGGTTGACTTTAAGATTGTTGAGCGCTTTAGCACGGTTACCGATAGAGGCGCAGGTGGCTTTGGACATACTGGGCGTCATTAAAAATTAAGGTTGAACAACTATCTTGCAAGACAGCAGTATGTGTTTATTTAGAGTGGAAAGTTAAAAAATGATTGAAAAGAGAAGAGCTCACCAAATAGCGGATGTTTTGATTGAAGCATTGCCCTATATTCAACGGTTTAAAAACAAAACTGTGGTAGTCAAGTTTGGTGGTAATGCCATGATTGATGAAGCACTAAAACACAGCTTTGCCAGAGATATTGTGCTAATGAAATTGGTAGGCCTTAATCCTATAGTCGTTCATGGGGGTGGCCCCCAAATAGGTCAAGTGTTGACAAAATTAGGTAAAACATCTGCTTTTGTTGATGGTATGCGCGTTACAGATAGCGAGACTATGGATGTCGTTGAAATGGTGTTGGGTGGTTTGGTTAATAAAGAAATTGTCAATTTGCTCAATAGACATGGTGGAAAAGCTGTTGGTTTGACGGGCAAAGACGGTGATTTTATTCGCGCCAGAAAAATCCATTTAACAAAATTAGCAGATGAAGCAGATGCTTCAGAAATAATTGATTTGGGATATGTGGGTGAGGTGAGCAGTATTGATCCGGCAGTGGTTGATATGCTTGGGCGCAGTGATTTTATTCCTGTTATTGCACCCATTGGTGTGGGTGATGATGGTCGTTCTTATAATATTAACGCCGATTTAGTTGCCGGTAAGATTGCTGAAGTGTTAAAAGCAGAAAAATTAATTTTGTTAACCAATACGGCGGGTATTTTGGATAAGCAGGGTGACTTGTTGACAGGCTTGTCAATTAAGGATATTGAAGATTTGATTGAGGATGGCACAATTTCAGAGGGCATGATTCCTAAAACCCGTTGCGCCACCGATGCTCTTAAAGGGGGTGTTGGCAGTGTACATATCATTGATGGCCGCGTTGAACATGCCGTGTTACTTGAGCTTTTTACAGATCAGGGTGTGGGCACTTTATTACGAAGAGCATCAAAGGGATAAGTGTCTTAAATAGCGGCGGGGTTTCGGAACAGCCACGCCGCTATGTCTTTAACCAATTAAACTTGCCAGCTCATGAAGTGGTGGCAATAGAACCATTTTGGCTAGTTGCAATAATAACAAGGCGGCCAAGGGTGATAAGTCTATTCCACCCAAATCAGGAATTACTTTACGACAGATATCCAGTAAAGGCTCAGTTAGTGTGCTTAGTATGGAACTTGCCGCATTAAAAGTACCTGGGTTCATCCAACTGAGTATGGCTCTCGCAAAAATCGAAAAGACAAATACATTGATCAGTAAAGTAAGCAATTGGGTAATGGATATGATAGCCAATGCGCCGATATTAATGCTGACATCTTTGAGCAGCAATATCGAAAAATCAGTCAGCATTTGTAAGCCCAGTATGAGAATCAGCGATGAGGTGTCTATTTTTCCAATAGACGGCACAAACCGACGCATAATTTTTAAAGGTGGATGCGTTATCTTTACCAGAAATTGTGAGATAGGGTTATAGAAATTGGCACCGCACCATTGCAATAAAAAGCGTAACAGTAGTGCTAAAATATAAAGAGAAAATACACTGTCGATTAAAAAAATAATCGGGTTAGTCATATAAGTAGAGTCCATTAGTTGTTCTCCGTAGTTTTGGACATTTCAATAGAGCGGTTTCGTGCCGCATGTAATGCTTTGGAAACCAGCGCAGTAAAGCCACCTTGTTCAAAAGTTTCTATAGCTTGTTCTGTGGTTCCACCGGGTGAAGTGACCCGTTTACGTAATTGTTCAGGTGATTCTGAGGATTCCAAGGCAATTTTTGCTGCACCTAGGGCGGTTTGTTGAACCAGTAAACGTGCAGTTATTTCACTCATGCCCATGTCAATAGCCACTTTTTCCATCGCTTCCATCAGGAGAAAATAATAGGCGGGGCCACTGCCAGAAACGGCGGTGACAACATCAAGTTCGCTTTCATCATTAACCCAGAGTGCAATACCGACAGAGCGCATAATATTTTCTGCAAGATCATGTTGTTCAGTAGTGACCTGTGCATTGGCATGGAGTGCTGTAGCACCTGTCAGAACCAGAGCAGGCGTGTTGGGCATACAACGAACAATGGCAATATTGTCACCCAACCATTGGCTTAGGCTGTGTTGACTAATACCGGCGGCAATTGAAACCACCAGGTTTTGTTTTCGTTGTATCGATGTGGCAGCGTTTTTTGCCACAGAGCTGAGTATTTGTGGTTTAACAGCTAAGACAATAACATCCACAGCATTAATAATGTCATCATTATTGGTGGAGGTATTGACTTTAAGATTATCCGCTAGCACTTTTAGTGTTTCAGGATTGATATCAGACACCCAAAGGTCCTGAGGTGAGTGGCCACTAGCAATCAAACCACTTATCAAGCTGGATGCCATATTGCCGCCGCCGATAAAACCAATTTTTTGTATTTTCATGTTTTTAATAAGTTGGTGAGCTTAAGGTTATTTTAACCTATATGAGGGCAGAGCAAACAATCACAATAGTTTTCCTATAAAATAAGCCGTCATCAGCCTATTTTTCTTGATTAAATGATAAGCAGCGGTAATGATTGAAACTATTTATATAGAAGAAAATATTGTACAGCACCCACGTGTTGTTGAAATTATGATGCGTTTTCCACAAGCCAGAAAAATTACCTGTGGCCGCTATGGTCAAGTATTTAATCCTAAAGCACAAAATTTTAGACTACAAAAACAAAAACCAGCTTTAATTTTAGCCGAAAAATACAAACATTTTACTATGCCCGTGCCTGCAGGGTATGGAATTGGGGCGAACAGAAATTTTTATTTCTCACATATGCTTAATTGTTTATACGATTGTCGTTACTGTTTTTTACAAGGCATGTATCAATCGGCTAATTATGTATTGTTTGTTAATTATGAAGATTTTCAGGATGAAATTAAACAACGTTGTGCGGAAACGCCTGCGGAACCAGTACATTTTTTCTCCGGCTATGATTGCGACAGTTTGGCTTTGGAGCCGATAACCCGTTTTGCAGAACAGTTTTTGCCGATTTTTGAAGCAATCCCCAATGCTTGGTTGGAGTTGAGAACTAAAAGCACGCAAGTCAGAAGCTTGTTAAGCCGAGAAGCTTTTCCTCGATGCGTTGTTGCATTTAGCCTTAATCCGGATGAAATAGCGACTAAAGTAGAGGCCAAAGCACCCTCACTTCAGCGTCGTCTTGATGCGTTGTGTAAATTACAAGCACATGGCTGGCAGATAGGACTGCGATTTGATCCGATGATTTATCAGTTTGGTTATCAGCAGCAGTACCAGCATTTATTTGAGCAAGTGTTTTCGGTCATTAAGCTCGAGAGCTTGCATTCAGTTAGTTTGGGTGCTTTTAGATTGCCTGAAAAATACTTTAAAAAAGTGCATAAGCTTTTTCCAGATGAAAAGCTGTTTGTCAGTCCGCTTGAGAATCAGCAAGGGATGATTTCATATAAAGAGACTTTGGAGCAAGAAATGACAAATTATTGCACAGAACAATTATTGCGCTATATACCAAAAGAGCTATTTTTTCCATGCTAACAGTAAAGCGCAATGTGCTGGTGACTGGCGCTAGTTCTGGCATCGGAAGAGCGGTGGCTAAGTATTTACTGCAGCAGGGGCACACTGTTATTGGTATATCTCGTGATTGCACAAAGTTTACTCAGCCCATGCCATGCTTTACTGCTGTAGAGTTGGATTTAAGTCAAATACACGAATTGCCAAAAAAATTACATGATTTGCAGCAAACGTTTTCCGATATCGATGCCGTGGTTTTTTGTGCAGGTGCGGGTCAGTTTGGTTCAATAGAAGAGTTTTCTTATTCACATATAGAGGCTTTGTTAACTCTTAATTTTACCAGTCAGGTTTTTTTAACTAAGGCTTTGTTGCCGCAACTAAAAAACAAAGGTAGTGGTGATTTGATTTTTATTGGCTCAGAAGCCGCGTTAAAAGGCAGTCGAAAAGGCGCTATTTATTGTGCTAGTAAGTTTGCATTACGCGGATTTACACAGGCTTTGCGTGAAGACTGCGGAAAAAGTAATGTTCGAGTCTGTTTGATTAATCCAGGAATGGTAAAAACGCCATTTTTTGAGCCATTAACTTTTGAACCCGGTGATCATGAAAGTAATAGCCTTTGTCCGGAAGATGTTGCTCAAGCCGTTGCCTATGTCTTAAGTGCGAGTCCACAAATTGTGATTGATGAAATTAACTTGAGCCCTTTGAATAAAGTTGTAAAATTTAAAAAATAATAAATTTAGTGATCGGCAATTTGTAGTGCTTTGAAGGTTAAGTCGTGCATAAAATGAGACTATTAGCGGGAAATAAATTATTTTTACTGGCATTTTTAATTATGACCGGTTGCGCATCCATTGTTTATAACGTTACCTATTTTGACCGCTTATATGGTCCTGCTGCACCCAAACAACGTGTGTTAACGCCAGAAGCGTTACTGCTGAGTCAGCAACAACATAAAGTGTCATATTATAAAGAGGTAAAGCCGATACTAGATTCACGCTGTGTGACGTGTCATGGTTGTTATGATGCCCCTTGTCAGTTAAAGTTAGGTTCGATTGAAGGTTTGGACAGAGGGGCAACTAAGCGATTGGTTTATAATTCTAATCGATTAAAGGCGGCTGATCCCACTCGATTGTTTATTGATGCCACCACAACTGAAGGCTGGAGAAAAAAAGATTTTTATCCGGTTTTAAATGAGCGCATTGATACTACAGTTGCTAATCTGGATAATTCAATTTTAGTTAAACTTTTAAGTCAAAAACATCTCAATCCACTACCCACATCCGGTAAGCTGGGAAAAGAATATGAGTTCGATATTACCCGTAACTTGCAGTGCCCAACTTTGCAAGAAGTGCCTGCCTATCAACATGATCATCCCCAATGGGGCATGCCTTATGCCATGCCTGGTTTGTCTCAACAAGAGGAGCATACCTTAACCCAATGGATCAAAGAGGGCAGTAGGGTTGAACCATTGCCACCTGTATCAATGGAGTCAATGAGTGATGTTGATCAATGGGAAAGTTATTTCAATGGTACCTCGCTCAAACAGAAGCTGGTATTTAGATTCATTTACGAGCATTTGTTTATTGGGCATCTTCATTTTAAGGGTCACCCTGATAACGAGTTTTTTCAATGGGTGCGCTCTAAAAGTGGGCCAGGGCAGCCTATACAAGAAATAAGTACGGTGCGTCCCTATGATGATCCAGGTATAGGTCGTTTTTATTATCGACTAAAACCCATTACTGAAACTATTGTCGATAAAACCCATTTCGTTTACGAGTTGAGTGATCA
>CAIVQX010000119.1 GCA_903908165.1 uncultured Methylococcaceae bacterium
ACGCTAAGCAACAAAACTAAATCCGTATTGCATCGTTATAATTTGCTGGAGGTATACGATTCAAATTCTCAGCAAGCCTTGCTCGATTTACACAAAACAGCCTTAACAGACGATAGACGAGATGTATTATTTGCATTGGCAGAAATAAGCTATGCATATGGGGAATCATTATCTCCAGATAGTTCAGAGGAAGTCTCAGGTCAGAGTGCGAGGAATGTTTACCTACAATCAGCTGTTTATGCCTATTTGTATTTACTGGGTGATAGTAAAGATCCCGCTCCCAGTCCTTACGATAGTCGGTTTAGGGAGGCTTGCGAAATTTATAACCGAGCACTGGGTCTAGCCTTTCAGCAAACTGATGGTGACAGTCTTAAGATTGTTGGCGGTATACGTTGGCTTCCGAGTGGATCAATAAACATTTCACTGGTAACGAATGATTTTAGATGGAAAATGAATGCTTTTGAAGCCTTCTATCCAGCTGATGCCTATGATATCTATGGTTTTACAGTGCGAAATCGCACGCCAGGGCTGGGTTTGCCTATCATTGGTATCACTCATAAATCCAATGAAGATCCTTATGGCGGCTCATTGCCTATTACAGCATTTTTACGTGTTAACGGAAGTTTGCGTGACCTAAAGTCAGGACAGGCTAGCGCGAAATTAGAGTTTTATTCAGCTTATGATAATAATGAAGTGACGGTTAATGGTCAGCATATTCCCCTACAGTCTGATACTACAGTTCCTCTTGCTTATCGATTAAATGATTCTGAGCTTTGGAAAGCGGGCCTGAAAAATTTTTTATATGATGGTCACTTCAAAAATCATGTATTGCTGAATCAGCCATATCAGCCTGGACTAATTCCAGTAGTTATGGTGCATGGAACAGGAAGCAGTCCTGTCTGGTGGGCAGAGATGGTCAATACACTACGCAATGACCCGTTAATTCGCAGTCACTATCAGTTTTGGTTCTATGAGTATGCTAGCAGCGCCCTAATTCTGAAATCTGCTGAGGATTTAAGAGATACTTTGACAGATAAAGTTAAGCAACTTGATCCTCAGAGTAAAGATCCAGCTGTGAATCAGATGGTGGTAATTGGTCACAGCCAAGGAGGATTATTAACCAACTTAACCGCTGTTGATTCGGGAAATAAACTTTGGGAGTCTATCAGTAATCAGCCGTTTGAAACATTTGATGCTAATCCAAAGATGAAGTCCATTATTAAAGGGGCTATATTCTTTAATCACTTGCCTTTTGTAAAACGTGTTATATATATCTCGACCCCACATCGTGGCAGTTTCCTAAGTAAAGATTGGGTTCGTAACATGACTAGATCTTTAGTAATGATGCCTAGTGATTTAATCAATGCAGGTTTCGAGAAGTTCGATGAATTATCAGGTCAGTTTAAGCTACCTGAGAGTACACATGGCAAATTACCAACCAGTGCTGATAGCATGTCATCTGACAATCCTGTATTAAAAGCATTAAATGATATTCCTCTAGCTCCTGGTATTAAAGCAAATTCAATTGTTGCAGTATTGCCCGATCAAGACATTAAGACTGGAAATGATGGTGTGGTCGAGTACACTAGTGCGCACATCGATAACGTTGAGTCGGAATATATTGTCAGAACGGGGCATTCAGCGCAGGGGCATCCGCTTGCAATCGAAGAAGTCCGACGTATTCTTCTTAATAATATTAATCAAGAATGATTTCGTAGTTAAGATAACTTTGTTATAAGCGTGTAAATGGGTTCTGCGTTAGCTGTGTAATGATTTAATGTTGTCTTTGATTAAATAGGTTATATTTATTGGTAAGGATAAATTGACTTAGCTTTTTCAATTTATAGTAAGCTCAAAAAGACAAGTCAGATTAGATAGTTGTTGAGCAATCTTAAGAAGACTAAAATGTAGATGGCGATTTTAATAGCCGCTAACGAATGATCTTAATTTCAACAGGATATATATATGAATGAAGCTGATAAAAAAGTAGCTATTGAAGCGCTTAACTATATTTTAGAAACCGAATTAGCCGGGGTTGTTCGTTATACTCATTACTCACTCATGGTTTATGGATACAATCGTATTCCTATCGTTTCATGGCTGAAAGGTAATGCTGAAGA
Organism: uncultured Methylococcaceae bacterium; assembly: GCA_903908165.1. Classification (GTDB taxonomy): domain Bacteria; phylum Pseudomonadota; class Gammaproteobacteria; order Methylococcales; family Methylomonadaceae; genus Methylobacter_C. The sequence continues at coordinate 2,121 of CAIVQX010000119.1, forward strand.
AGGTTTAGCTCATGCTCACCGAGCCGGAGAGTTGGTTACTCTTCTTGGAGGACACCCATCATTGAAAATTGGATCTTTACTGGAAACAGAAAAGCATGATGTTGGCGATATACTTCGGGAAAGTCTGGAACATGAGAATAATGCGCTTGCGGGATATTACAAGTTATTGAAAATTGCGGAAGGCAAATCGATTCTTTTAGAAGAATATGCACGAGAAATGATCGTCAATGAAGAATTACATCTTGATGAAGTCGATAAAATGTTACGAAAATCGGGTGATACAAAACCATTTTATCAATGATGACCTCATAGCTTATCAAATTTTTTTGCACCTTTGGGACAGTCACTATTTATTACTAAAGTTTCGGAGTTCGTTTTTAGCCGCATAGCAGTCGTTCATTCCTAGTTTCCAGGGCTTCTAGCCTTAGCGTCCTAGTGTCAAGTTGGAGAACTTGCAAAAACCAGCATTCTATGTGGGCATCAATGACATCCATTG
>CAIVQX010000120.1 GCA_903908165.1 uncultured Methylococcaceae bacterium
CCCTCTCAAATCACCTTTAAGTTCATGTAACTTCCATGCCAGGACATTAATATCATTTTTTGACTTTGCGTTATCTAGTGAAACAAGTCAGCCATGAAATGCCTGATATTCACCCATTTCTCGTGCTTTCGCCACGGATCTTTAACAAAAAAAACATCTCGGGTTATTGGCTTATCTATGACAACTGCAGAATACAATGCCGATAATCCATTCGCAGTCTCAGTTGGCAAAGCCAGTGGTCAAAAAGCAGAACAAATCAGTTATGTGCTCTGTCATCAACCCAAATCATTCGATTGGCGCCTAAGAAAAGCCAACTCGCACCCACTTAAATCTTTATCGAATAGCCTGTTCATTCAGGTATGTGAAAGGCTAAATCAAATTATTCAAATAGGTTAGCCACGTAAAGCATAATCGTTAATGGCAATCAATTTATCCATACGGATTTAATGCTACGACTAGAATTCGAGTTATTTGTTAGCTAGAAGTGCCAATTTTTCTGGTTTTTGTTAAACGTGTAAATAAACCGCTATGACTTAGTGACGTTTTTACCAACAAACAAAAACAAGCCCCCTCCATCATTAATCATGTAGTCGTTTTCTTTTGGTTTAGCTGCCTTGTAGGCCGCGTCTTTATTGATATTCTTACCCATTTTATGGCCTTTATTATGTCTTTTTCGTCGACACTATACCAAAAGACATACTTTTGATTGGATACCACTGTATTTGACTGGATTTCTCTGGACAATAAAAAACCCGCTAAGCCATATAACTTGGGGTTTTTGTACTTCTTTGGTTCTCTTAAAATCTTTAAATGGTACGGCGGCCGGATTTGAAACAAACAATAACACAATGATATATAACAAAATAAAAAACAATATTTTCATAAAGGACATAATAAAGGACATACCTTTAATTTCTAGCCTAAAAAAAAACACAAATAACCGCAACATTTGCGAAGCTTCATAATAAAAAAACAGCAGCATCGAACAATATACTACAAGCAATAAATAATTTTAACCCTAAAAGTCGAATATAGTTCTCCCTAATCTTATTGGGCACCGATTAACAATCACTGGTATATCTGAATGATAGAAACCCAGAAGAGATCCTTTGATTTTGAAGAGCGTAATAAGTTGTTATGTCTAAGAAATGGTGCAAATATTTTGGAGCTTAAAACCATTAAATATTGAAGTTGGCTTGATAGTAAAAGAACTAGCAGTAATGAAGAGTATTAATTTACGATATGAACATTTAAATAACTAAAAGATCATTACTTAATTGTATCGATGGAACTCATCTAAAAGTCATCCCATCATCATTTAAAAAAAATTGTTGCGTATTGCGCAACATGATAAACTTTAACTATGATTAAATCATTTCGACATAAAGGACTTAAGAAATTCTATGATACGGCGTCTGTTGCTGGCATCCAGTCTCAACATTCGAAACGTTTGAGAATGCAACTTATAGCCTTAGATACTGCGACTAGTATCAATGACATGGATATCCCCGGCTTTAATTTACATCCATTAAAAGGCTCAGACAAAGACAGATGGTCTATTTGGGTTAATGGAAACTGGCGAGTTACTTTTGAATTTCGTGAAGGCGATGCCTTCATACTTGATTATGAGGATTACCACTAATGGCCATGTTCAACCCACCCCATCCAGGCGAATTTATACAAGAGATCTATTTAGAACCTTTCGGCATTTCTGGCAGGCAGCTGGCCTTTAAACTTGGCGTTGCGCCCTCCACTATTAATAGAATACTAAAAGGTCGTAGTGGTATCAGTTCTGAAATGGCACTTCGCCTATCAAAGGCATTGGGACGCTCACCTGAAAGCTGGCTGACTA